>NZ_JBFUMR010000008.1:0-136425 GCF_054049275.1 Nocardioides sp. P5_E3 | reverse complement strand
CACGTGCGCTGGCCCGCCGACCGGCGCGCGGTGTCGCGGGCTTCCTCGCCGTGCGGGCCGTCGCGCGGCGCTCGGTCGGCACCCTCGTCGTGCTCCCCCTGACCATCGCGATCGCTGTCGTCACCTTCGGCGCCGGCACCTTCGACGCGGCCGGCGCCTGGCGGGCCAGCGTGGCCGCCACCCAGGCCCCGGCCAGCACGGTCTGGTCGAGCGAGCTGCCGATGAGCGAGGCCGTCGCCCTGACCCACCGCCTCGACCCCGACGGCCGATGGCTGATGGCCACGGGCACGTGGAACGCCCAGGACGGCGTCTACGTGGTCGCCGACGTGCCGCGGCTGCCGACCGCCTCGTTGTGGGACCCCTCGTGGACGCCGGGGCACAGCGTGGACGACGTCGTCGACCTCATCACCCGGCCGCCCACACCCCCGCTGTCCGGCGCACGCCTCCGGCTGGACCTGACCGTGCCCCGCGCCGCCGGGGAGGTCACCGTCGAGATGCGGATGCGCACCTCGGGCGGCGACACGTTCAACGCGTACGTCGGACCGTTCGGGCCCGGCACGTCCACCGCCACCGAACGCGTCCCGTGCGAGCGCGGCTGCACGGTCGAGGGCTTCGCCCTCGCCGGACCGGCCGGCCTGCCCACCGAGCTCGCCGGGGACTACGTCGTCGGTCCGCTCGCGGCCGACGGCACCGATGCCTCCGACGTCCTCACCCGCGGCGACTGGCACCTCGTCGACGAGGGCGTCACCCAGGCAGCGCAGGACGTGAGGGTCGACGGCAGCGGACTCGTGGTCACCGCCGACGGGACCGGCAAGGCCGCCCTGACGTCCGGCATGGGGGGCCTGCGTCCCGTCGTGGCGGGCCGGGAGGCCGTGGACCGCCTCGGCCGTGTCGCCGCGGGCGCCGCGACCTCGACCGTCGGCGGTCCCCCGCCCTCCGAGGCCGTGCTGGTCGCGGAGAGCGTGCCCTTCCTCGGCCCCGAGGGCGTGCTGATCGACTACTCCGTCCTGACGACCAACCGCACGGTCTACGAGGAGGAGTTCGAGGTCCGCGTCCTGGCAGCGGCCGACACCCCCGACCAGGTCACGACCGCGCTGGCGGGGCAGGGTCTCACCGTGGAGCGCGTCTTCGCCCAGGAGCGCGCGCGCCTCGACGGGACGGCGTACGCCCTGGCCCTGCGCCTCTACCTCGTCGCGTCGGTCCTCGTGCTGCTGATGGCGGTGGCCGGCCTCGTGGTCACCACGGCGATCCAGCTGCCGGGGCGCCGGATGGACGCCGCCGCGCTGAGCGTCGTGGGCGTACGACGTCGCTCGGTGCTGTCGTCGGTGGCCGTGGAGCAGGTCGTGGTGCTCGGCGCCGCTGCCGTCGCGGGCCTGCTGGCCGGCGCGGCCGCGCAGCTCATCGTGCTGGGTCGGATCACCCTGGGGCAGGTCGAGGAGGCCTCGTGGCCACGGGTGGTCGCGCGGATCGATCCGGTGCTGCTGAGCGGCACCGCACTGGTCGTGGCCGTCCTGCTCGGGACGGTCGCGCTGCTGAGCGCCTGGGCGACCGTACGACAGGCCCGCGGGGCGTCCCTGCGGGAGAAGGCCCGCTAGCTTCTCGGGGGGTCCTCCGGGGCCGTCAGCCCTCGTCGGCCAGCATCTCCGGGGTCAGCGACGACTCCGTGTCGGGGATGCCCAGGTCCTCGGCGCGCTTGTCGGCCATCGCCAGCAGGCGCCGTATGCGGCCCGCGATCGCGTCCTTGGTGAGCACGGGCTCGTGCAGCTGGCCGAGCTCCTCGAGGGAGGCCTGCTTGTGCTCGAGGCGCAGGTGGCCGGCCTGGCGAAGGTGGTCGGGGATCTCCTCGCCGAGGATCTCCAGGGCGCGCTCCACGCGCGCACCGGCGGCCACGGCGGCACGGGCCGAGCGGCGCAGGTTGGCGTCGTCGAAGTTGGCGAGGCGGTTGGCGGTGGCGCGGACCTCGCGCCGCATCCGGCGCTCCTCCCAGGCCATCAGCGACTCGTGGGCGCCGAGCCGGGTCAGCAGCGCGCCGATCGCGTCGCCGTCGCGGATCACCACGCGGTCCACGCCGCGCACCTCGCGCGCCTTGGCGGAGATGCCGAGGCGGCGGGCGACGCCGACGATGGCGAGCGCGGCCTCCGGGCCGGGGCAGGTGATCTCGAGCGAGGACGAGCGGCCGGGCTCGGTGAGCGAGCCGTGCGCGAGGAAGGCACCGCGCCACGCGGCGACGGCGTCGCAGCCGCCCCCGCTCACGACGGCCGGCGGGAGGCCACGCACGGGTCGACCGCGGTTGTCGAGCAGGCCGGTCTGGCGGGCCAGCGCCTCGCCGTCCTTGGTGACGCGCACGATGTAGCGGCTGCCCTTGCGGATGCCGTTGCCCTGCACCATCACCACGTCGGACGGGTGGCCGTAGACCTCCGAGATGTCCTTGCGGAGGCGGCGCGCCGCGGCGCCGGTGTCGAGCTCGGCCTCCACGACGATGCGGCCGCTCACGATGTGCAGTCCGCCTGCGAAGCGGAGCATCGAGGCGACCTCGGCCTTGCGGCAGCAGGTCTTGGTGATCTGGGTGGAGGCGAGCTCTGCCTTCACCTGCGCCGTCATAGCCATGGGGCGAATCCTGCCACGTAGGTCAACGACCCTTGGCGGGAACGGTCGAGCCAGTCGCGCAGGCGTGATTCAGGCCTCGTCGACGACCTTCCGGAACGCCTCGGCAAGCCGGTCGGGGTCGTGGCGCGGCTCCCCCGGTACGGCGATATCGGCGACCACCAGACGGGCTCCGCGGTCGGCCACGTCCTTCTCCAGCCGGGTCTGGTCGTCCGCGATCGCGGACGCGTCGACGAGCACCGCGTGGACCGTCAGGTCGGGCGCGTGCTCGAACAGGGCGGCGAGGTGGTCGGCGGGACCGAAGCCGGTCGTCTCCCCCGCCTGCGCCTCCAGGTTGAGCACCACGACGAGCCGCCCGGCGGTCTCGGCCAGGGCACGACGGAGCCCGGGCACCATCAGGTGCGGGATCACCGAGCTGAACCACGACCCCGGACCGAGCACGACCCACTCGGCGGCGAGGATCGCGTCGACGGCCTCCGCACAGGCCTGCGGGTCCTCCGGGACGAGGGCGACGGACTCGATGCGGCCTCCCGTGGTGGCCACCTCCACCTGGCCGCGTACGACGGTGACGGCCTCGGGGTCGGCCTCCTCGGCGCCCCGGACCCGCGCCGTGATGTCCATCGGCGTCGTCGCCATCGGGAGCACGCGACCGTGGGCGCCGAGGAGCCGCCCGACCCAGTCGAGCGCCCGCACCGGCTCACCCATCAGCTCCCAGAGCCCGACGATCAGCAGGTTGCCGACGACGTGGCCGTTCATCTCGCCCTGGCCGGCGAACCGGTGCTGCAGGACGTCGGCCCAGGTGCGGCCCCACTCGTCGTCGCCGCAGAGCGCCGCGAGCGCCATCCGCAGGTCGCCCGGCGGCAGGACGCCGAACTCGCCGCGCAGCCGGCCGGACGAGCCGCCGTTGTCGGCGACGGTCACGACGGCGGTCAGGTCGTCGATCGTGAGGTCGTCGTGGAGTCGGCGCAGCGCCGACAGGGTGGCGAACAGCCCGTGTCCGCCGCCGAGGGCCACCGCAGCCTGGGCGGTGTCGCGGGCCACGTCACTCCCTGCCGAGGTCGCGGTGGGAGGTGCTGACGTCGTAGCCGGACTCGCGGAGGAGCCCGGCGATCGCCTCGGTCATCGCGACGCTGCGGTGCTTGCCGCCCGTGCAGCCGATGGCGACCTGCATGAACCGCTTGCCCTCGGCCAGGTAGCCCTCGGCGACGGTCTTGAGGACGGGGAGGTACTGCTCCAGGAACCGGCCCGCGCCGGGCTGGGAGAGCACGTAGTCCGACACCTCGGGGTCGCGACCGTTCTGCGGGCGCAGCTCGGGGACCCAGTGCGGGTTGGGCAGGAAGCGCATGTCGGCCACCCAGTCGGCGTCGACGGGGATGCCGTACTTGAAGCCGAAGCTGATGACGGTGACCTTGAGGCGCGTCGTCGCGGCCGTGCCGAACAGCTCGGTGATCCGGTCCTGGAGCTGGTGGACGTTGAAGTTGGAGGTGTCGAGCAGCACGTCGGCGTCGCCGCGGAGGTCGGCCATCACGCCGCGCTCGCGCTGCAGACCGTGGAGCAGGCGTCCGCCACCCTGGAGGGGGTGCGGCCGGCGGGCAGCCTCCTGGCGGCGCACCAGCACCTCCTCGGTCGCCTCGAGGAAGAGCAGCGTCGTGGGGCGACCGGTCACCTGCTGGTGGCGGTTGGCCTGCAGGGAGTCGAAGAACGAGCCCGACCGGACGTCGACCACCACCGCGATCGGCTGGTGGATGCCGCGGCTGTCGTCGACGAGGCGCACGACGTCGCGCACCAGCGTCGGCGGGAGGTTGTCGACGACGAAGTAGCCGAGGTCCTCGAGCTCCTTGGCTGCCGTGCTGCGACCGGCGCCGGTCATGCCGGTGACGATCACGAGCTCGCCGGGCGTGGGTTCCACTCGTCAGTCCTCCAGGATCTCGCCGGTGGCGGTGTTGATCGTCGGCTCCTTGGGAGCAGTCTTGCGGGTCGCGTCGGCGTTGGCGACGGCGTCCTTGATGGCCGTGGCCGTGCGTGGCCCGATGCCGGGCACGAGGGCGATCTGGTCGACGTCGGCCTCGCGCAGCTTCTTGAGCGACCCGAAGTGCTTGAGCAGGGTCTTGCGGCGCACCTCGCCGAGGCCCGGGACGTCGTCGAGGGTGCTCTCCACCATCGACTTGGAGCGCCGGTTGCGGTGGTGGGTGATGGCGAAGCGGTGGGCCTCGTCGCGGATCCGCTGCAGGAGGTAGAGGCCCTCGCTGGTGCGGGCCATGATCACCGGGTCCTCCTCCCCCGGCAGCCACACCTCCTCGAGCCGCTTGGCCAGCCCGCACACGGGAATGTCGTTGATGCCGAGCTCGGCGAGCGCCTGCTGGGCCGCCGCCACCTGGGGCGGTCCGCCGTCGACGACGACCAGCGAGGGGGCGTAGGCGAACTTGCGGGGGCGGCCCGTTTCTGGATCGACGAGCATCGGACCGGAGTCGGTCGACACGGTCTCACTGCGGGCCTGCTCGTCGAGCAGGCGCTTGAACCGCCGGGTGATCACCTCGTGCATGGACGCGACGTCGTTCTGGCCGTCGACGCCCCGGATCACGAACCGCCGGTACTCGGACTTGCGGGAGAGGCCGTCCTCGAAGACGACCATCGAGGCGACGACCTCGGTGCCCTGGAGGTTCGACACGTCGTAGCACTCGATCCGCAGCGGCACCTCGTCGAGCCCCAGCGACTGCTGGATCTCCTCGAGGGCGCGGTTGCGGGTGGTGAGGTCGCTGGCCCGCTTCGTCTTGTGGAGGGCGAGGGCCTGGGCGGCGTTGTTGGCCACCGTCTGCTGCAGGTCGCGCTTGTCGCCCCGCTGGGGGACGCGGATCGCGACCTTGCTCCCCCGCCGCTCGGTGAGCAGCTGCTCCAGCACGTCGGTGTCGGGCGGCAGGGCCGGCACCAGCACCTCGCGCGGGATCGAGTCGTCCTCGCCGCCGTAGAGCTGGAGGAGGAAGTCCTGCACCAGCTCGGGCGTGCCGCCCTCGTCGGTGCGGTCGGCGACCCAGCCGCGCTGGCCGCGGATGCGACCGCCGCGCACGTAGAAGATCTGCACGGCGACCTCGAGCGGGTCCTCGACGAGCGCGACCACGTCGGCGTCGGTGCCGTCGCGCAGCACCACGGCCTGCTTCTCCAGCGCCTTGGTGAGCGCGCCGAGGTCGTCACGGAGCCGGGCGGCCTTCTCGAAGTCGAGCGCCTCGGAGGCGGCGTACATCTCCCGCTCGATGCGCTTGGTGAAGGCGGTCGTGTTGCCGGCCATGAAGTCGCAGAAGTCGTCAACGATCTCGCGGTGCTCCTCGGGCGTCACGTTGCCGACGCACGGGGCCGCGCACTTGTCGATGTAGCCCAGCAGGCAGGGGCGGCCGATCTGGGAGGAGCGCTTGAAGACGCCGTTGCTGCACGACCGCATCGGGAAGACGCGCAGCAGCAGGTCGACGGTCTCGCGGATCGCCCAGGCGTGGCTGTAGGGGCCGAAGTAGCGGGTGCCCTTGCGCTTGGCGCCGCGCCCGACCATCACGCGCGGGAACTCCTCGCCGACGGTCACCGCCAGCCAGGGGTAGGACTTGTCGTCGCGGTACTTGACGTTGAAGCGCGGGTCGAACTCCTTGATCCAGCTGTACTCCAGCTGCAGGGCCTCGACCTCGGTGTCGACGACGGTCCACTCCACGCTCGCGCCGGTGGTGACCATGGTCGCCGTGCGCGGGTGGAGGTTGCCGATGTCCTGGAAGTACGACGACAGGCGCGGGCGCAGGCTCTTGGCCTTGCCGACGTAGATGACGCGGCCCTTGGCGTCGCGGAAGCGGTAGACCCCCGGCTTGGTCGGGATCGACCCGGGCGCGGGTCGATAGGAGCTCGGCATGGCCACCCGCCAACCCTACGGGCGGCCCCCGACACCCTCGGTCGGGGTGGGGGCAGCCCGGTCGTGGGTCACCCCGGGGTGGGCTCAGGCCTGGGTGATCGAGTCGCCGTCGACGGTGATCTCGACCGGGGCGAGGGGCGACGACGCCGGCCCCGAGATCGGCGAGCCGTCCTCCAGGGAGAAGTGGCTGAGGTGGCACGGGCACGGGATCTCGCCGTCGCTGCTGGACTCGACGAGGCAGCCCTGGTGGGTGCACACCGCGGAGAACGCCTTGAAGTCGCCCTCGGTCGGCTGGGTCACCACGACCTTGGCGTCGGCGTTGACGAAGCAACCGCCCACGGGCACAGAGGACGTGGTGGCCAGCGCCGCCGCGGCGCTCGGGGTCTCGGTCCCGTCGGTGCTCGGCGACGAGGGCGACGCGTCGCTCGGTGACGGGGAAGGCGAGGAGGACGGATCGGTGGCCGTCGGCTCGTCGGAGCCGCAGGCGGCGAGGACGGGGACGCCGACGGCGATGGCGGCGGTGCCGGTCAGGGCGCGACGTCTGTTCATGGCGGTCATGCCGCGACCCTAGCCAGAGGACGTGTGAGGACCCTGATGGTGCTCACGAGGACTTCTTCGCAGCAGCCTTCCGGGCCGGGGCCTTCTTCGCCGCCGTCTTCGCCGTCTTCGCGGTCGTCGTCTTCTTCGCCGGCGCCTTCTTGGTCGTCCTCGACGCCGGGGCCGACTTCGCGGCCACGACCTTCTGTCGCCGCGGCGCGCCGGGCTGCTGCGCGCCACGACCCTCGAGGATGGGTGCGAGGAACGTGCCGGTGTGGCTCTCCGGGACGTCCGCGACGTCCTCGGGCGTGCCCTCGGCGACGACCATGCCGCCGCGGGACCCGCCCTCGGGACCCATGTCGATGATCCAGTCGGCCGTCTTGATGACGTCGAGGTTGTGCTCGATCACCAGGACGGAGTTGCCCTTGTCGACCAGGCTGGACAGCACGCCGAGCAGCTTGCGGATGTCCTCGAAGTGCAGGCCGGTCGTCGGCTCGTCGAGGACGTAGACGGTGCGACCGGTGGAGCGCTTCTGCAGCTCGCTGGCGAGCTTGACGCGCTGCGCCTCGCCGCCGGAGAGCGTCGTCGCCGGCTGGCCGAGGCGGACGTAGCCGAGCCCGACCTCCTCCAGCGTCGTCATGTGGCGCGCGATGGCGGGCACCGCCGCGAAGAACTCGGCAGCCTCCTCGATCGGCATGTCGAGGACCTCGGCGATCGTCTTGCCCTTGTAGTGGACCTCGAGCGTCTCGCGGTTGTAGCGGGCGCCGTGGCACACCTCGCACGGGACGTAGACGTCCGGGAGGAAGTTCATCTCGATCTTGATGGTGCCGTCGCCGGAGCACGCCTCGCAGCGGCCGCCCTTGACGTTGAACGAGAAGCGGCCCTGCAGGTAGCCGCGCATCTTGGCCTCCGGGGTGGAGGCGAAGAGCCGGCGGACGTGGTCGAAGACGCCGGTGTAGGTGGCCGGGTTGGACCGCGGGGTGCGACCGATCGGCGACTGGTCGACGTGGATCACCTTGTCGACGTGCTCGAGGCCGGTGATCTTGGTGTGGCGACCGGGGACCGTGCGGGCGTTGTAGATCTGCTTGGCCAGCGACGTGTAGAGGATGTCGTTGACCAGGGTCGACTTGCCGGAGCCGGAGACGCCGGTGACGGCGGTGAACACGCCGAGCGGGAAGCTGACGTCGACGTCGCGCAGGTTGTGCTCGCGGGCGCCGTGAACAGTGAGCTCGCGGCCCTTGGTGCGCGGACGGCGCACGGCCGGGACGGGGATCTCACGGCGACCGCTGAGGTATTGGCCGGTCATCGAGTCGGGGTGGGTGAGGAGGTCCTCGACCGTGCCGGAGTGGACGACCTGACCGCCGTGCTCGCCGGCGCCCGGCCCGATGTCGACGACCCAGTCGGCGACGCGGACGGTCTCCTCGTCGTGCTCGACCACGATCAGGGTGTTGCCGAGCTCCTTGAGCCGCACCAGTGTCTCGATGAGGCGCTGGTTGTCGCGCTGGTGGAGCCCGATCGACGGCTCGTCGAGGACGTAGAGGACGCCGACGAGGCCGGCGCCGATCTGGGTCGCGAGGCGGATGCGCTGCGCCTCGCCGCCGGAGAGGGAGCCGCTCGGCCGGTCGAGGGAGAGGTAGTCGAGGCCGACGTCGAGCAGGAACTGCAGGCGCTCCTGGATCTCCTTGAGCACCCGCTCACCGATCTGGCGCTCGCGCACGGACAGGTCGACGGTGCGGAGGTAGTGGGCGGCCTCGTTGATCGGCAGCGCGCAGACCTCGGCGATGTTCTTGCCGCCCTGGTCGCGGGCACCCAGGGTGACCGACACCGAGACCGGCTTGAGGCGGGTGCCGCGGCAGGCCGGGCACGGCACCTCGCGCATGAAGCCCTCGAACCGCTCGCGGCTCGTGTCGGACTCGGCCTCGCGGTGCCGGCGCTCGACGTAGGGGCGGACGCCCTCGAACGCCGCGTAGTAGGCGCGCTGGCGGCCGTAGCGGTTCTTGGTGACCACGTGGACCTTGGTCTTGTGGCCCTCGAGCAGGGAGGCGCGCGCCTTGGGCGTCAGCTGGTCCCAGGGCGTGTTGAGGTCGAAGCCGAGCTCCTCGCCCAGCGCGTTGACCAGGCGGAGGAAGTAGTCGGCGACATGGGCACCGCTCCACGGCGCGATGGCACCCTCGCCGAGGGTGGCCCCCTGGTCGGGGACGACCAGCTCGGGGTCGACCTCCATCCGGGTGCCGAGGCCGGAGCAGACCGTGCACGCGCCGAAGGGCGAGTTGAAGGAGAACGAGCGGGGCTCGAGGTCGTCGGTGTCGATGGTGTGGTCGTTGGGGCACGCCATCTTCTCCGAGAACTTCATCTCGCGCCCGGGGTCCTTGGCGTCGAGGTCGACGAAGTCGAAGACCACCAGGCCACCGGCGAGGCCCAGCGCGGTCTCGACCGAGTCGGTGAGGCGTCGCTTGGACGACTCCTTGACCGCGAGGCGGTCCACCACGACCTCGATCGTGTGCTTGAGCTTCTTGTCGAGCGTCGGCGGCTCGTCGAGCGTGTGGGTCTGGCCGTCGACGCGCGCGCGGCTGAACCCCTGCTGCTGGAGCTGGCGGAACAGCTCGACGTACTCGCCCTTGCGGCCCCGGATGACCGGCGCCAGCACCTGGAAGCGGCGACCCTCCTCCAGCGCGAGGACGCGGTCGACGATCTGCTGCGGGGTCTGCCGCTCGATCGGGGCGCCGCAGGTCGGGCAGTGGGCGCGACCCGCGCGTGCGTAGAGAAGGCGGAGGTAGTCGTAGACCTCGGTGATCGTGCCGACGGTCGAGCGCGGGTTCTTCGAGGTCGACTTCTGGTCGATGCTGACCGCTGGGCTCAGGCCCTCGATGAAGTCGACGTCGGGCTTGTCCATCTGGCCGAGGAACTGGCGCGCGTAGGCCGAGAGCGACTCGACGTAGCGGCGCTGGCCCTCGGCGAAGATCGTGTCGAACGCCAGGCTCGACTTGCCCGACCCGGACAGCCCGGTGAAGACGATGAGCGAGTCACGCGGGAGGTCGAGGGAGACATCCTTGAGGTTGTGCTCCCGGGCGCCCCGGATGATGAGCTGGTCGGCCACAGTGGTCCTCGTTCTGGCATTGACGGAGTCGAACACATGTTCGTCCCGGAGCGGCGTCGCTGGCAAGTCGACGCACCGGTCAACACTCTCACGCGCCACCGACAGCGGGCCCATCGTCCACCCGGCAGGGTGGACCGTGAGGTGTCTGGCGAAGTGGCACGATGGGCGGGTGATCGACGTCCCGAGACCCGACCCGGACACCATCGCCCGAGCCGATCGAGCGCTCGTCCGCACGGTCGACGCGCTCTCCGAGTCCCAGTATGACGAGCCGTCCCAACTCCCCGGCTGGACGCGCGCCCACATCGTGGCCCACCTCACGCTCAACGGCGAGGGCCTGGCGGGCGTCCTGCACGGCGCGCACGTCGGCCGGCCGCAGCCCATGTACGCCTCGCCCGAGGCGCGCGACGCCGACATCGAGGAGCTCGCCGCGGCCGCGCCCGACGAGCTGCGGGAGCGCTTCCTCGCGGCCACCGGCCGCTTCGGCGAGGCGCTCGCGGCGATGCACGACGCCGACTGGGAGGGCCGGTTCGAGCGCACGCCCGGCGGACCCGACTTCGCGCTGCGCAACGTCGTGCTGATGCGCCTGCGCGAGGTGGAGATCCACCACGCCGACCTCGGCGCCGGCTACACCGCCGACGACTGGCCGGCCGACTTCCGAGCGATCCTGCTGGAGTCGATGACCAAGCGCCCCTACCCCGCGCCCTTCGACGTACGACCCACCGACCTCGACCACACGTGGCACTACGGAGCCTCGTCCGAGGACGGTGACGGCGGACCCGTCGTCACCGGTACGTCGGCGGCGCTGGGGTGGTGGCTGACCGGCCGCGGCGCCGGCGAGGGCCTCACGTCCGACTCGAACGACCTCCCCGAGGTGGAGACATGGTGAACGACTACACGGGCGACGTCTCGCCCGGCGGCGCCCCCGACGTCCGCACGCTCGGCTGCCTGACGCTGACCAAGGTCGCCGTCGACCCCGAGATGTCCAACAACTGCTACCTGCTCCACTGCGGCGAGACCGAGGAGCTCGTCCTCATCGACGCCGCGGCCGAGCCGGAGCGACTGCTCGAGCTGGTCGGCGACCGCTCGCTCACCTCGATCGTCACCACCCACCAGCACTGGGACCACCACCGCGCGCTGGCCGCCGTGAAGGCCGCCCACCCCGGCGCGACGGTGGTGGCCGGTGCCCCCGACGCCGACGCCATCGAGGAGCAGACCGGCGTCCGCGTGGAGCGCCGCGTGGGCGCGGGCGACAAGATCGCGGTCGGCACGTGCGACCTGACGGTGATCCCCGTGGCCGGGCACACGCCCGGGTCCATCTGCCTCCTGCTGGACGACCGGTCGGTCGCGCCGACCCCGCACCTCTTCACCGGCGACTCCCTCTTCCCCGGCGGCGTGGGCGCGACGTTCGGGGACGCGGACGCCTTCACCCAGCTCGTCAACGAGGTGGAGACCAAGATCTTCGGCCGGCTCCCGGACGAGACGTGGTTCTACCCCGGGCACGGCGGCGACGGCCGGCTCGGCGACGAGCGACCCCACCTCGCGGAGTGGCGCGAACGCGGCTGGTGACGCGGCCCCGACCACGCCGCCACACTGCTCCCATGACGCGTTCGTGGTGGGGCTGGGGCGAGGTCGAGCAAGCGGTCACGGCCGAGGAGGCCGGGAGCCTGGTGGCCCGCGCCTCGGCCCTGCTCCCCGACCACGACTTCACCCCGCACGACCCGCCGGAGCCGGCGTCCCTCGACCTGCCCGCTCCCCGCATCGACGTCCCGCCGCGGCTGCGCGCGATCGCGTCCACCGACGCCACCGACCGGCTCTCCCACGCCCGCGGCAAGGCCTTCCGCGACGTGGTGCGCAACCTCCAGGGCGACGTCGGGCCGCTCCCGGACGTCGTCGTCCGGCCCCGTGACGACGACGAGGTCGCCGCGGTCCTCGAGTGGTGCAGCGGGGAGGAGGTCGCCGTGGTGCCGTACGGCGGCGGCAGCTCGGTCGTCGGCGGCGTCGAGCCGCGCCTCGACGGCCCGGCGGTCACCCTCGACCTCGGACGGCTCGACCGGGTGCTCGAGGTCGATGCGACCAGCCGGGCCGCACGCGTGCAGGGCGGCGTCCTCGGCCCGCACCTCGAGGACCAGCTCCGCCCGCACGGGCTGACCCTGCGGCACTTCCCGCAGTCCTTCGAGTTCTCGACGCTGGGCGGGTGGCTGGCGACGCGGGCGGGCGGTCACTTCGCCACCCTCCACACCCACATCGACGACCTGACCGAGTCGATGCGGGTCGTGGCCCCGGCCGGTGTCACCGAGACCCGGCGGCTGCCCGCCTCGGGGGCAGGGCCCTCGCCCGACCGGCTGTTCCTCGGCTCGGAGGGCACCCTCGGCGTGATCACCGAGGCCTGGGTCCGGCTCCAGCAGCGGCCGCGGTGGCGGCGTACGGCATCGGTGACGTTCGCCTCGTTCGAGCGAGCGGTCGACGCCACCCGGGCGATCGCGCAGTCCGGCCTGCACCCGAGCAACTGCCGGCTGCTCGACCCGGCGGAGGCCTTCCTCAACGCAGGCACGTCGACCGGCGGCGGGGTGCTCGTGCTCGGCTTCGAGTCGGCCGACCACGCGGTCGACCACGCTCTCGACCGAGCCCTCGCGATCACCGCGGAGCACGGCGGCGAGGCGACCCCCCACGAGCACGGCGACGCCGCCGGCACGGCCACGAGCTGGCGCTCGTCGTTCATCCGGATGCCCTACCAGCGCGACGCGATGGCCCGGCGCTCGATGGTCGTCGAGACGTTCGAGACGGCGTGCACCTGGGACCGCTTCCCCGCGCTGCACGCCGCGGTCACCGCCGCCGCACAGGAGTCAGCGGAGCGGGTCTGCGGCGCAGCGGTGGTCACCTGCCGGTTCACGCACGTCTACCCCGACGGCCCGGCGCCCTACTACGGCGTCTACGCCCCCGGTCGCTGGGGCTCGCTGGTCGAGCAGTGGGACGAGGTGAAGGCGAGCGTCTCGCGCGCGATCGTGGACCACGGCGGCACCATCACCCACCACCACGCGGTGGGCCGCGACCACCGCCCGTGGTACGACGAGCAGCGGCCCGACGCGTTCGCCGCCGCCCTGGCGGCGGCGAAGTCCGTCCTCGACCCGGCGGGGGTGCTGAACCCGGGGGTCCTGCTCGACGCGGACCGCCGTGGCACGCTTGAGCCATGAGCACGCGTGAGCTGACCCTGGCCGACTTCGAGCAGACCGTGAGCGGCGAGGGCATCGTCCTCGTCGACTTCTGGGCTGCGTGGTGCGGACCGTGCCGCCAGTTCGCCCCCGTCTTCGAGAAGGCCTCCGAGGACAACCCCGACATCGTCTTCGGCAAGGTCGACACCGAGGCCGAGCAGCAGCTCGCCCAGATGGCCGCGATCTCGTCCATCCCGACCCTCATGCTCTTCCGCGACGGCATCCTGCTCTTCAACCAGGCCGGCGCGATGCCGCCGCAGGCCCTCACCGGCGTGATCGAGCAGGCCCGCGAGCTCGACATGGACGCCGTGCGCCAGGAGGTGGCCGCCGCCCAGGAGGCCGCCGCCAACGGCCCGCAGGACGAGGTCGGCCTCGACGAGTTCGCCGCCGCCCACAGCCAGGGCGCCTACGTCGTCGACGTCCGTGAGGACGCCGAGGTGGCCGGCGGGCGCGTACCCGGCGCGGTGCACATCCCGATGAACGACGTCCCGACGCGGGTCGAGGAGCTGCCGACGGGCGTCCCGGTCTTCGTCATCTGCCAGTCCGGCAACCGCAGCCGCGCGGTCGTCGACCACCTGCGCGCGAAGGGCATCACCGCGATCAACGTCGCCGGCGGCACGGGCGGCTGGGCGCAGCGGGGCTGGCCGCTCGAGGCCTGAGGCCCGCTCTCCTGACAGCGTGTCCGACCGGCGGTCAGAGCATCCGACGCAGGATGACCGGCCGCAGGTTGGTCGAGAGGTGCGCCGTGAGCGCCACGAAGAACGCGACGTGGGCGGCGACGTGCAGCGGCAGCCAGGCGTCGTCCCCGGTGGCGACCAGCACGATCCCGCTGAGCGGCACGACGACCAGCAGCGCCAGCAGGGCGCGCTCGGTCCAGTGGACCAGTCGTCGCTGGCCGGCCGAGAGGTGCTCGGACCACGGCGGCAGGCCGGCGACCCTGCGCCACAGCGGGCGCACGACGCCCAGCGCCAGCACGGTGAGGCCGAGGAGCAGGTGCACCTCGGCGAGGTCGAACCCGCCACCGAGCAGGTCGTAGTCGTCGGCGCGGGCCTCGCACTGGTCCTCGAGCCGGTCGAGCCGGTCCTCCTCCACGTCGCTGGTGTCGCCGCCGCTCCGGTCCTCCCCGGGAGGGTCGCAGTCGCCGTCGAGGTCGAGGAGGTAGCCGACCGCCAGCTGGGCGGCCACGGCCAGCACCGTCAGCCAGTGCAGGACCTTCTGCGAGGCGCGGTAGCCGCGCCTCTCCCCCGTCGTCTCCTCGGTCGTCTCCCCCGTCGTCGTCACGCCGGGGATGCTAGCGAGCGGTGACCCGGCCGCCGTCGACGTCCCAGCGCTGGTCGAGGGTGACGTTGGCCAGCATCCGGCGGTCGTGGGAGACCAGCAGCAGCGTGCCGTCGTACGTCGCCAGGGCCTGCTCCAGCTGCTCGATGGCGGGCAGGTCGAGGTGGTTGGTGGGCTCGTCGAGGACGAGCAGGTTGACGCCGCGGGCCTGCAGGAGCGCCATGGCAGCCCGGGTGCGCTCGCCGGGCGAGAGCCGGTGGACGAGGCTGCCGACCTGGTCGGCCTTGAGGCCGAACTTGGCCAGCAGGGTGCGCACCTCCGCCGGGGTCATCGCCGGTACGGCGGCCTCGAAGGCGTCGCCGAGCGGCAGCGCCTCCGCCAGCGACGTACGTGCCTGGTCGATCTCGCCGACCGCGACGCTCGCGCCGAGCGAGGCACGGCCCTCGTCGGGCGCCAGGTGTCCGAGCAGCAGCCGCAGCAGGGTGGTCTTGCCGGCGCCGTTGGGGCCGGTGATGGCGATGCGGTCCCCGGCCGAGACCTGGAGCGAGACCGGCCCCAGCTGGAAGTCGCCGAGCCGGACGACCGCCGCGTCGAGGACGGCGACGACGCTCGACGAGCGGGGCGCGGCCGCGATGTCGAACTGCAGGACCCACTCCTTGCGGGGCTCCTCGACCTCCTCGAGGCGCGCGATCCGGGACTCCATCTGCCGCACCTTCTGGGCCTGCTTCTCCGACGACTCGCTCTGCGCGCGCCGGCGGATCTTGTCGTTGTCGGGCGCCTTCCGCATCGCGTTGCGCACGCCCTGCGAGCTCCACTCCCGCTGGGTGCGGGCGCGGGAGACGAGGTCGGCCTTCTTGTCCGCGAACTCCTCGTAGGCCTCGCGGGCGTGCCGCCGGGCGACCGCCCGCTCCTCGAGGTAGGCGTCGTACCCGCCGTCGTAGACCGCGACCTGCCGCTGGGCGAGGTCGAGCTCGACGACCCGGGTGACGCAGCGGGCCAGAAACTCCCGGTCGTGGGAGACCACGACGACGCCGGCGCGGAGGCCGCGGACGAACGACTCCAGCCGGTCGAGGCCGGCGAGGTCGAGGTCGTTCGTGGGCTCGTCGAGGAGCACCACGTCGAACCGGCTCAGCAGCAGCGCGGCGAGGGCCGCACGAGCCGCCTGACCACCCGAGAGCGTGGTCATGAGGGCGTCCAGGCCGAGGCCGAGGCCGAGCTCCGCCAGGACCGCGGGAGCACGGTCCTCGAGGTCCGGCGCGCCGGTCGCCAGCCAGTGGTCCAGCGCGACGGCGTACACGTCGGGCGCCTCGGGGTCCTCCGACTCGAGCGCCGCGGCCGCGTCCTCCATCGCCCGGGTGGCGCGGGTCGCGCCCGTGCGGCGGCCGAGGTAGCCGGCGATCGTCTCGCCGGCGATGCGCTCGTGCTCCTGCGGCAGCCAGCCCACGAAGGCGTCCGAGGGGGCGGTCGAGACCCGCCCGGCCATCGGCGCCGACTCGCCGGCGAGCAGCCGCAGCAACGTGGACTTTCCGGCGCCGTTGGCCCCGACGACCCCCACCACGTCGCCCGGGGAGACGGTCAGGTTCAGGGACTCGAAGAGGGTGCGCGGCCCGTGGCCACCGGCCAGGTCCTTCGCGACGAGGGTGCCGGTCACGGGCCCAGAGTAGTCAGGCGGAGCGTGGGATAACCTCGCCGCGTGCTGATCAGCGACTCGCGCAAGGTCCTCTTCGTCCACGTCCCCAAGACGGGCGGCGTGTCGGTGGAGGAGACCGTCAAGGAGGCCTGCCCCGACGCGCGCAAGGCGCGTGTCCCGATCGGCCGCCACGCGACGCTGGGCAAGATCATCAAGAACGAGCCGCAGGTGATCGACTACTGGACCTTCGGGTTCGTCCGCAACCCGTGGGCCCGGATGGTCTCGTGGTACTCGATGATCTCGGCCTGGGACCGTCGGCACGGACCCAGCAGCGGCAAGCCGCAGGACGTCAAGCACGGCTCGATGCGCGACGGCAACGAGATGTGGCGAGCGGCCTCGGCCTACTCCGGCTTCGACGAGTTCGTGATGCGCGGGACCGAGGAGCTGCCGCGCGTCGGCACGCCGCAGATCACCTACCTGCGCGCGCCGAAGCACGGTCGCGAGGTCGACTTCATCGGTCGCACGGAGAACTTCGTCGCGGACCTGCAGCGGGTGCAGGTGCAGCTCGGCCTCGAGCCGTCGACGCCCGTGCACAAGAACAAGTCCAAGCACGGCACCTACCACGACTACTACACCGACGAGACGCGCCAGCGGATCGCCGAGGTCTACGCCGAGGACATCGAGGTCTTCGGCTACACCTACGACTGACGGCCAGGGCGTGCCGGGCCGTCGAGGTCCGGCAGCCGGGTGCCGCGGGCGCCCGACCACTCGCCCGTGGCCTCGAGCCGGCGCCACACGTCGTACTCCGGCGCGAAGTGGGCCACCAGCGCCTCGCGGGTGGCGAAGCCGAGCTCCCCGTGCTCGGCGGTGGAGGCGTTGCGCCGCTCGAAGTCCAACGGCCGGCCGATCCGCTCGCTGAACCACGCCGACCAGACATCGGGCCGCTCGACGGCGAAGACCCGGTCGACGGCGACCGCACCCTGGGCGTGGATGAACCTCGCCGGGCGCCCCTTGGGGACCGGGGCGTCGTCGTGGCCGGCGAGGTAGTGGAGGGCGAACTCCTCGAACGTCATGTCGGCGGTCGACTGCCGGCTGACCTCGCGCGCCCGGTAGCGCCACCACGACTCGAGCCAGGCGATCGGTTCACGGAACATCGCGACGAGCTCGTAGGACTCGCGCGGGTGCCCCTGCTCGGCGAGCTCGTGGGCCTTGGTGTGCACGAAGCCGCGTGCCGGGAGGTGCTTGCGGCCGGGGGGCGCGCTGACCGACTCGGTGGCGTACGGCGACAGCGTCCGCTCGAGGGCCGTGCTCGCCGTCTTGGGCAGGGCGAGGAGCACGAAGTCCCGACCGGGCCCGAGCTCGAGGAACGTCATCACGGGCCGATCATCCCGCACCGGCGCGTCCGGTCGGCGGCCGGGCGAGACGCAGGCGGCGCCTGTCACCGGTGCGTGGGTTAGCCTCGCGCCCGTGCTCATCTCCGACGACAAGCGCGCGCTCTTCGTGCACGTGCCCAAGACCGGCGGGGTGTCGGTCGGGGTCGCGTTCGAGCGCTGCTGTCCCGATGCGCGGAGCAAGGCACCCGGCGTCACTCCCCCGCTCGGCCGGCACGCGCCGTACGCCCGGATCCTGCGCGCGGAGCCGCAGACGGCCGGCTACTGGTCCTTCGCGTTCGTGCGGAACCCCTGGGCGCGGATGGTGTCGTGGTGGTCGATGATCCAGGACTGGGACCTCGAGTGGGGCCCGTCGAGCGGCCGCCCGCAGGGTGCCGAGGCCACGCGGATGCGCGGCAACGACATGTGGCGGGCGGCAGCGTCRTACGCCGGATTCGACGAGTTCGTGCTGCGCGGCACCGACGAGCTGCCCCGGGTCGGCCGGCCGCAGGTCGACTACCTCCGCGCGCCCGACCGCGAGGTCGACTTCGTCGGACGGACCGAGACCTTCGCCGACGACCTCGCCCACGTCGAGCGGCGGCTCGGCGGCGAGCCGGTCCACGTCCCGCACCGCAACAAGTCGCCGCACGGCAGCTACCGCGACTACTACACCGACGCGACCCGGGCGAAGGTCGCCGAGGTCTACGCGCGCGACCTCGAGGCGTTCGGCTACACGTTCTGAGCCCGGGTGCGCGGCATGATGCGCGCATGAGCTTCCCGGACGGCTGGACCCAGGGCACGCACACGTACGACGGCGTCACCCATCCGACGTACCGGCGGGGCAATGGACCGGGCGTCATCGTGATCCACGAGATCCCCGGCATCACCCCCGAGGTCGCGGCCTTCGCCCAGGAGGTCGTCGATGCGGGGCACACCGTGGTCATGCCGAGCCTGTTCGGCACCGACGGCGCTGGGATGACCGCCGGGTCGACCGCCCGCACCCTGCGCCAGGTCTGCGTCAGCCGGGAGTTCACCAAGCTGAGGACCGGAGAGACGACACCCGTCGCGGTGTGGCTGCGCTCGCTCGCGCGCGACCTGCACGCCGAGCTCGGAGGCCCAGGCGTGGGCGCGCTCGGGATGTGCTTCACGGGCGGGTTCGCCCTGGCGATGCTGGTGGACCCGGCCGTGGTGGCACCAGTGCTGTGCCAACCGAGCACGCCGTTCGCGATCGGCCCGACCAGGTCGCGCGACGTCAACCTCTCCCCCGCCGACCTCGACATCGTCAAGGGCCGGTGCGCCGCCGGCCAGCAGGTGCTGGGCGTGCGCTACCGGTCCGACCCCGCGGTCGGCAAGCGCTTCGAGACGCTCACCACCGAGCTGGGCGACGCCTTCATCCGCGTGGAGCTCGAGGGCAAGGGGCACTCCACCGTGACCGCCCACCGCTCGCAGGTGGCCGTCGACGCCGTGCTCGCGTTCTTCGGCGAGCAGCTGCACTGACTTCGTCGTCGAGCGTCGGCCCGGCGCAGGATCGCGGAGCCCCCGAGTCATCAGGTGACCTCAGGACTCCGCGCTCCCGACCTCCGCACCGAGGCACGTCAGGAGGCCGCCGTCAGGTGCGACTGCGCGGGTCGACCTCGACCACCCCGGCGTGGCGCAGGACCTCGTCGACCACCTCCGGGAGCGGGCGAGTCGCGTCGATGGGGACCCCCGAGCGGGGCACGTCCTCCCCCGTCCGGTGCAGGCGGAGGACCAGCTGGCGCTCAGAGGGCCGCGCACCCCACTCGTCACCGACCCGCTGGTCGAGCCGGCCGAGCAGGGTGTCCAGGTCCACCTCGAGCACGAAGACGTCGTCGAACAGGTCGATGAAGTCCGAGAAGTTGCGGGAGCCGCCGCAGAAGAAGGTGACGGGCGCCCCGTGGTCGGCGACCAGCTCACGGACCCGACGGACGTCCCAGAGGTGGTGCTCGTGCAGGGCGGTGCCGGTCGGCCGCCCGGTCGCCGGGTCTCCTTGGTAGGCGAGGTCGGTGTCACCGTTGACGGCGTCGTGACCGCGCCGTCGCAGCTCGTGGCACACGGACGTCTTCCCGGTCCCGGACACGCCCTCGACCAGGTAGTTGCGGACGCCCACGGACGGAGTATCACCGCGACGGTGAGCAGAAGCCACCCGCGCGGTCGCGCTCAGTCCAGCGAGGCGATCAGCCGCCGCACGGTCTCGAGCGCCCCGCGGGACGTCTCGGGCGCTGTGTGGCGGTAGTAGGTCCAGCCGCTGATGGCCGGAGCGAGCGCAAAGCCGCGAGCGCGGCGGTAGGCCGCCTCGTCCAGGCCGACGGCCTCGCGGTAGAGCTCGGCGACCGACAGCGGGACGTAGCCCCACATCGCGTTCAGCTCGATGGCCGGGTCGCCGCGGCCGGCGGCACCCCAGTCGATCACCGCGGCGAGCCGGCCGTCCCGCACGAGGAGGTTGCCGTCGTGGAGGTCGCCGTGGAACCAGCGCGGCTCGGCGTCGTACGACGGCGCCGCCAGGGCGTCCTCCCACACCGCGAGCACCGCGTCCCTGGAGACCTGCTCGGGGTCGGCCCTGTCGGTCCACTCCCGCACCCATCCATCGAGCGACGGCAGCGGTGCTCCCCGTCCCTCGGCCTTCACCGGACCGCCCATCGCCGGCACCTCGCGGCAGGCCCGGACGAAGGCGCCGAGCTCGACCGCCCACTCCTCCGGGTCGTACGACGACTCGGTGGGGGTCGTGCCGTCGATCCACGGGACGACCGTCCACGGCCACGGGAAGCCGTCGCCGGGCTCCCCCATCGCCACCGGCGCAGGGATCGCCACCGGCAGGTGTGGCGCGAGACGCGGCAGCCACCTGTGCTCGAACGCCACCGTCTCGGCCGGTCCCGGAATGCGGGGCATCCGGACGAGCAGGTCGTCGCCGAGGCGGAACAGCTGGTTGTCGGTGCCCAGGGGCGGGAGCCGCAGCACCGGAAGCGAGGACCACTGGGGGAACTGGGCCGCGACGAGGCGTCGTACGGTCTCCTCGTCCACCTCGAGCTCGTCCGCATGCATGTCGGTCATCGGAGAGGACCGTAACGGGTGCAGGTCAGGCAGGCACGTGGATTTCAGGCGCCCTGTCGCGACCGCCGGAAGAGCTCCACGTGCAGGTTGGCGTACCCGACGGTGTCGTCGATCGCCCGGGGGGACCACCCCGCGAGGAATCGGTACCGGCAAGTAACATTGGCCCCGTGAGCTTCCTGTTCCGCCAGTCCGTGATCGCAGCCCTCACCGCCAACGCCGTGCGCCCACCGCGCGGCCAGCGCGCCGGGGTGCCGTCCTTCGCCGTCGGCTGGCTCTTCGGCGAGACCGCGCCGCAGATGCTCGCCCTGACCGCGCTGGACGCCGCCACCCACCTGACGAAGGGCCGTCGTGCGGGCCTGCGCGCCAAGGCCGGACTCGCGCTCGCCGGGGCCAGTGCGCTCGGTCTGGCGCACATGGTGCGGCAGAGCCGCCGCGCGGCCGACGTGCTGGACGACGCGCTCGTGGAGGGGCTCGGCGTCGACTACGTCGAGCAGCTCGACGCGGCTCCCGACCCGGCCGACCTGGCGACGCCGTGGCGCAGCCTGGCCCGGCCGTTCGACTTCCGGGACGACGCGGTCCGGGTGATCCGCAACCTGCCCTACTCCGAGGCCGGCCGCCGCGGCCACCTCGACATCTACCTTCCGGCCGGCGACGACGCGATCAAGGATGCGCCCGTGCTCCTGCAGGTGCACGGCGGGGCGTGGACCCTCGGCGCCAAGGAGCACCAGGGCCGGCCCTTGATGAACCGGATGGCCGCCAAGGGGTGGGTCTGCGTGGCGATCAACTACCGCCTCTCCCCCCGCGACCCGTGGCCCGCGCACATCGTCGACGTCAAGCGCGCCATCGCCTGGGTCCGGGACAACATCGCCGACCACGGCGGTGACCCCGACTACCTCGTGATCACCGGCGGGTCCGCCGGGGGCCACCTCGCCGCGCTGGCGGCGCTGACCCCCGGCGACCCGCAGTTCCAGCCGGGCTTCGAGGACGCGGACGCCTCCGTGCAGGCGGCGGTGCCGTTCTACGGGGTCTACGACTTCGCCGGGTCGACCGGGCTCGCCAACGCCATCGGCATGCGCGACGCGTTCCTCGGCCCCCGCGTCATGCAGACGACGTGGAAGGACGCGCCCGACGTCTACGAAGCCGCCTCCCCCATCCTGCGGATCACGCCCGACGCCCCGGACTTCTTCGTCATCCACGGCGAGCTGGACAGCCTCGTGGCCGTCGACCAGGCGCGGATGTTCGTCGCCGAGCTGCGACGCACGTCGGAGCAGTCGGTGGTGTACGCCGAGCTGCCGGGCGCCCAGCACGCCTTCGACGTCTTCCACTCGATCCGCAGCGCCCACGCGGTGCGGGCCGTCGACCGCTACCTCACCTGGCACTGGAACACCTGGCGCCACGGCCTCGAGGCCGACAGCGGCGTCGACCCCGCAGAGCTCGACGGCGCGGCCAGCTAGCCCTGGGTGATGAACCCGACCTGATTGCCGGCCGGGTCGGTCAGCAGCGCGAGCGACGTCCCGCCGCCGACCTCCGTCACGGGACGTACGACGGTCCCGCCGGCCGCCTCGACCTCGGCCACCTTGGCCGCGAGGTCGTCGGTGGCCCAGTAGACGACCGGACCGGTCATCCGGTCGCGCTCGCCGTTGGGGTTCAGCCCGACCTCCTGGCCGTCGAGGTTGAACCCGACGTAGTAGGGCGTCTCGGTGTGCGGCTCGGCGCCCCACGCCGTGCGGTAGAACGTCGTCGCGGCCTCGAGGTCGGCGGCGGGGATGACGATCGTGTGGTTGCTCATGTCTGCTCCTCGGTGAGTGGGTGACTGGATGCCTTCACCCACCTGACGCGTGCCGGGACGCAGGTGTGACCGCACTAGGGTCGTCTCCCGTGATGCCCGCCGACCTGCTCGCCCATGCCCGCGCCGCGAAGGGCTTCATGCCCGAGGACGAGGGGGCGCTGCTGCACCGCTGGGCCCGCGAGCGGCTCCCGTTCGGTCCCGCCCTCGAGGTCGGCACCTACTGCGGCAAGTCGGCCGTCTGGCTGGGCGGCGCCGCCCGCGAGGTCGGCGGCACGGTCGTCACCGTCGACCACCACCGCGGATCCGAGGAGAACCAGGCGGGCTGGGAGCACCACGACGACAGCCTCGTCGACCACGACCTCGGCGTGATGGACACGCTGCCGACCTTCCGCCGCACCCTCGCGGCGGCGGGTCTGGAGGACCAGGTGGTGGCGGTCGTCGGCCGCTCGGAGACGGTCGGCGCGTGGTGGCGTACGCCGCTCTCGCTGCTCTTCATCGACGGCGGCCACGGGGTCGAGCCAGCCCGCACGGACTTCCGCACCTGGCCGCACTGGGTGATGGCGGGCGGCGTGCTCGCCATCCACGACGTCTTCCCCGACCCCGCGGACGGCGGCCGTCCCCCCTACGAGGACATCTACCTCCCCGCGCTGGCGAGCGGCGCCTTCACCGAGGTCGAGGCGGTCGGGTCGATGCGGGTGCTACGCCGTACGTCCGGCGACGCCGGCGACCCGCTCGGCTGACCCGTCGGCTGACGGGCACCCGCACTCCAGCCCGATCTCCGCGAAGTCCGGCGCCAGCGTCGTGCCGCGCATGATGTCCGCACCCGGCGTCCCGTCGCTGAGCGCGTCCACGGCCAGGACCACCGCCGCCGCCGTGTAGGTCGTCTGCTCCGCGGGCCAGTTCACGTCGTCGGGGAACACGTAGCCGGTCCAGTAGGACCCCTCCGCGGTGCGCAGGTGCTGCATGTCGGCGAGCAGCTGCAACGCCCGGGCACGGTCGCCGAGGGCGTCGAGGGCGAGCACGAGCTCGCAGGTCTCCGCGCCCGTCACCCACGGGTTCTCCGAGACGCACCGGATGCCGAGGCCCGGCTCGACGAAGGTGTCCCACCGCTCCGCGAGCAGCGCGTGCGCCTCGGGCCCGCGCACCGCCCCGCCGAGTACCGGGTAGTACCAGTCCATCGAGAACGTCGATTTGTCCAGGAAGAGGTCGCGGTGCTCGCGCAGGGCGTGGCCGAGGCGGCCGCCCGCGAGCTCCCACTCGACCTGCGGCTCCCCCACCAGCTCCGCAAGCGCCACGCCCGCGCGCAGCGAGTGGTAGATGCTCGACGATCCGGCGAGCAGGGCGTCCTCGTTGACCGGCCCCGGTCGGCCGTCGTGCCACTCCTGCGACCAGGCGATGCCGCCGAACGGCAGCTGCATCGAGACCACGAAGTCCAGCGCACGGCGCACCGTCGGCCACATCAGCCGGACGAACGCCTCGTCGCGCTTGACCAGCCAGTGGTGCCACGCGGCGACGGCGACGTAGGCCGACATGTTGGTCTCGCCGGAGTGGTCCTCCACCTCGCCGACCACGATCTTCATCGGCCACGAGCCGTCTGCGCGCTGCGTGGCGCGCGCCCAGGCGAAGGCTCGCTCCGCCGCCTCCCGCTGGCCGCCGACGACCAGCGCCATCGTCGCCTCGAGGTGGTTCCACACGTCGGTGTGCTCGCCGGGCGTCCACGGGATCGCCCCGGACGGCTCCTGCACCGCCGCGATGGTGGCAGCGGTCTGCTCGACCTGGGCGCGAGTGAGGATCGCGTCGACGGCGGGGGCTCCGCTCACGCCGCGTCCGGCTTGCGGAAGTAGAGCACCATGCTCTTCCCGATGAGCGGGTCGAGCACCTTGCCGGCGTACTGCAGCGCCTTGGGGTTCTTCATGATCTCCCACACCAGCAGCTTGTGGTACGCCTTGGCGAGCGGGTGGTCGTCGTTGGTGACGCCGACGGCGCACTTGATCCACCAGTAGGGCGTGTGCAGGCCGTGGGCGTGGTCGCGGCCGGTGAAGACCATCGCGTCGCCGGGCGTGCCGTCGTTGGGTCGTCCGGCCTTGGTGACCTTGTCCACGAGCTCCTGGGCCGTGTAGATCCGGATGTGGCCGCCCTCGGCGTTGTGGTAGTCCTCGGACAGCTTCCAGTTGACGACCTCGGGCAGCCAGCGCGGCACGGAGATCGCCAGCGTGCCACCCGGGCGCACGACCCGCACGAGCTCCTTGATCGCGTCGACGTCGGCGTGGATGTGCTCCAGCACCTCGGCGGCCACGACCCGGTCGAACTCCCCGTCGGCGAACGGCAGGGCGAGCGCGTCGCCCTCCTTCACGTCGGCCTCGGCACCCGCCGGCACCTCGCCGGCCTCGCGCATCGCGGCGAACCACTCGCGCACGGTCGCGAGCTCGTCGGCGTCCTGGTCGAACGCGATGACATCGGCACCGCGCTTGTACATCTCGAACGCGTGGCGGCCCGCGCCGCAGCCCATGTCGAGCACGCGGTCGCCCGGGCGCAGCCCGAGCCGGTCGAAGTCGACGGTCAGCACGTCAGCTCTCCTCTTGGCGCCGCGCGCCCTGCTCGCTGCGGAAGGCGGCGATGGTCTCCTCGTACGCGGCGGCGGTGGCCTCGGCCACCGCACGCCAGCTGAACAGCTCCTCGACGCGGGCCCGTCCGGCCACACCCATCGCCGTACGACGATCCGGGTCGTCGAGCAACGCCGCGACCGCCTGCTCGAGCTCGCCCACGTCGCCGGGGGTGACCAGGTCGGCGCAGACCCCGTCCGGGCCGACGACCTCCGGGATCGCCCCGGCCCGCGACACCACCAGCGGGGTCGCGCAGGCCATGAGCTCGGCGGTCGGGAGCGAGAAGCCCTCGTAGAGCGAGGGCACGCAGGCCACCTCGGCCGAGCCCATCACCTCGACGAGCTCGGCGTCGCTGACGCCGTTGACGAAGGTCACCTTGTCGGCGATGCCGAGCTGGTCGATGAGCTGCTCGGTGCGCCCGCCGGGCTCCGGCCGGGTCACGAGGACCAGCGAGACGTCGCGCTCGACGGCGAGCTTGGCGAAGGCCTCGAGCAGGGTCGCGATGCCCTTCATCGGCGCGTCGGCGCTGGCCATGGCCAGGATCCGGCCGGGAGCTCGGGGGATGGTCGGTGGGACGAAGACGTCGTCGACCCCGAGCAGGATGGTCCGCATCCGGGCCGGGTCGACCCCGAAGTCGCGCGCCACGTCACGACGCGAGGACTCCGACGGCACGAGCACCGTGCGGTAGCGCTTGGCGACCTTCGTCTGCATCCGCAGGAAGCCGTACCAGCGACGCAGGGTCAGCCGCTTGCGCCACGTCGGCGCGGTCTGGAGGTCGATCTGCCGGTCCATGGTGATGGGGTGGTGGATGGTCGCGACCACCGGGAGGCCGTAGGACTCCAGCTCCATGATCCCGGTGCCCAGCACCTGGTTGTCGTGGGCGACGTCGAAGTCGCCGGCGCGCTCCTTCATCAGCCGCGCGATGCGCGAGCTGAAGGTCTTGGGCTCGGGGAACCCGGCCGTGCACATGGTGAGGAACTCCTCGACGTCGATCCGGTCGCGGAACTCGCGCAGCTTCGGCACCCGGAACGGGTCGGGCTCGCGGTAGAGGTCGAGGCTCGGCACCTTGGTGAGCACGACCCCCTCGTCGAGGTCGGGGTAGGGCTGGCCCGAGAACACCTCCACCTCGTGCCCGAGCCGGACGAGCTCGCGGCTGAGGTGGCGGATGTAGACGCCCTGACCGCCGCAGTGCGGCTTGCTGCGGTAGGACAGCATGGCGATGCGCACTGTGGTCTGCCTTTCGTGGCGCTTCGTGAGTGCCCCATTATGCCTACTCGTCGGTAGCGGCTGAGACGGCTCCGGGCCTCACGAACCCGCGACGACCCGGAACTCGTGGTCGAAGGTCGCGCCGGCCGCGTCGTACGGCCTCACCTCGACGTCCGCCACTCGCCCGGAGACGCCGGCACCGACCGGCGCGAACGCGAGCCCCTGCTCCACCGCCGCGACGATCCGCGCACGCCCCACGAGCAGCTCGTCGGACGGGACCTCGGCGCCGAGCTGGCGCAGCACCAGCACGCAGATCGCGTGGAACGACCTCTCGTCGGAAGGGTCGTAGCCCAGCGGCTCGGACTCGTCGTCACGTGCCGGACGCACCGCGAGTCGCACGGTGAGGTCGACGAGCACCAGCATCTCGTCGCGCGCCACCACCGGACATCCGGTGAGCACGTAGTCCCGGTCGCGCGTGTCGGCAGCCCCGGACGATCGTGTGAACAGTCCCATCGCGTCGCTCATCCCTCGCTGGAGTGACCGGGGAAGACGTGGGCCGAGGGGTCGAGCACCACCGCGACGTTGTTGACGGCGGTGGCGGCCTCCCCGAAGCCGACGGCGATGAGCCGGACCTTGCCGGGGTAGTCGGTGATGTCACCAGCCGCGAAGACCCGCGCCAGGTTCGTGCGCATCGAGGAGTCGACGACGACGTGCCGCTTCTGCGTCTCGAGTCCCCACTGCTGGATCGCGCCGAGGTCCGCGATGAAGCCGAGGGCGGCGACGAGGGCCTGTGCCTTCAGGGTCCGCGGCTCCTCGCCGTCGACGCTGACCACGACCTCCTCGAGGTGGGCGTCACCGCGCAGCTCGGTCACCTGGGCGTTGGTGATGATCTCGACGCTGGAGTCCTTGACCGCGGCCACGGTGCGCTCGTGGGCGCGGAACGCGTCGCGGCGGTGGACGAGCGTGACCGACGTGGCGATCGGCTCGAGGTRCTGGGCCCAGTCGAACGCGCTGTCACCTCCCCCGACGATGACCACGTCCTTCCCGGCGTACGGCGCGAAGCTGGGCACGAAGAACTCCATGCCCCGCCCGACCCAGCCCTCGCCGGCCGGCAGCGGCCGCGGGCTGAACTTGCCGATCCCCGACGTGATGAGGACTCCGCCGGCCGTGACGCGGGTGCCGTCGTCGAGGGTGACGACGACCTGGTCCTCGCCGTGCTCGAGCGTGGTGGCCGTGCGGTCCAGCAGGTACGTCGGGTCGGCGGTGGCGGCCTGCGCCACCAGCCCCTCCACGAGGTCGCGGCCCTTCACGCTGGGGAAGCCGGCGACGTCGAGGATCGCCTTCTCGGGGTACATCGCGGTGATCTGGCCGCCGAGCTCGGGCAGCGAGTCGACCACCGCCACGCTCAGGCCGCGGAAGCCGGCGTAGTAGGCGGAGAACAACCCCGTCGGGCCCGCGCCGATGATGAGCAGGTCGGTCGTCACGTCGTCCACGTCGCGGATCCTTCCGTCGGGGCGTCCCGGCCACAAGGGCCGGTCCGCGGCTGTCCCCGCCGTGCGGGGTCGTGCTCAGAGGGCGTCGAGCTCGCTGACCTTCCAGTCGCCACCCACCCGCTGCACCGTGACCAGCACGCGATCCAGGTCGAGCGTCGGACGGTCGAGGTCGTCACCCGACGTGCGCTGGTTGACGAACACCAGCACCCGGGCGTACGTCGAGGACGCGGTCACCAGCGCGGTGTCGACGACCTCGGCCTCGACCACCCTGCGGTCACGTCGGCTCGACGTGGTCACGCCGGCCATCGTGCGGTCGTAGCGGTCACGCATCGCCGGGGTCATCAGCACCCGGGCAGCGGCCTTGTCGTCGGCGAGCGTCCTCCAGGAGTAGCCGTAGGCCGCGGAGGCGCCCTCCGCGGCGCGCTCACGCACCGCTTCCTTCACCGCCGACGACACCACGACGGCGTCCGCCGAGTCCGCGCTGCTGACGTCGGCGCCGGAGTCGTCCCCGGCGTCGCGCAGCACCCACACCAGCGCGCCCGCGGCCAGCACGACCAACGCCGTGAGCGCCACCAGCCACCGGTTCACCGTCGTCCTGCCCGTCACGTCGTCACCGCACGAACTGCAGGTCGCTCGTGAGCCAGCGGTCGTCCTCGCGGACGAGCCGCAGGCGCAGCCGGTAGTAGCGGACCTGGCCGTCGGCGCCCGTGCCCGTGTTGGTGACCGTGCTGTTGGCCGCGACCAGCACCGTCGCCGACTCCTCGTCCTGGTCCCCCACGCCGAGCGCGACGACCTCCGGGGTCGAGGTCGCCTCGGTGCGGACGGCCTCGCTCGTCAGCGTCTCGCGCTGGGAGGCGTACTGCTTCGCAAAACCTCCGGTCGCACCGTCGAGGACGGCGTCGATCAGCGGGTCCATGTCGCGGTGGTCGACGGTGAGGAAGGCCAGCGCCTCGCGGCGCGCCGCGCCGGCGACGTCCTGCTGAGCAGCAGTGAGGTCGGCGTCGACGTCGTCCTGCCGGGTGACGACCAGCCCGATCGCGACCAGCAGCGCGACGAGCACGACGGCGAGGCCGCCGGCCACCCATCGCCCCGCTCGCTCGCCCACGGGGCGAACCTAGCCCAGCGGAGCGTCGCCGTGCGGGTGATCCGCGCGTCCCTAGACTGCGTCGTCGTGGGCAGACGAATCGACCAGGTGACCGCGCACCCGTCCGGCATGCTGCTCGGTGCCCAGCTGCTCCAGGTGCTCGCGTGGCCGTTCCTCGGCGGCTCGAAGGTCGGCGGTGCGTTCCTCGGTGTCATCGGGATGCTCGCCGTCGGCTCCGCGGTGCTCGCGGTCCGGCGTACGCCCCACGTGAGCCGCGTCGTGTTCTTCCTCGGCGCCCCGACGATCGTCTTCACGCTCCTCGAGGCGATCTTCCCCAGCACCGACCCGATCGTGCTGGTGTCGGGCCTGCTGCACGCGCCGTTCTACTTCTACGTCTCCTACGCGATGCTGCGCTACCTGCTCCACGACGACGTCGTCACCACCGACGAGTACTTCGCGACCGGCGCGGCCTTCACCGTCGTGGCGTGGGGCTTCGCCTACCTCTTCGTCGTCACCCAGGTGGTGTGGCCCGACTCGTTCTCCAACGCCGAGGGCTTCCGCTTCACGTGGTTCGAGCTGCTCTACCTGTCGTTCTCGACGCTCACCAGCGTGGGGCTGTCCGACATCGTGCCCGTCGGTGAGCAGGCCCGCTCGGTCGTCATGATCGAGATGATGGTCGGCGTGTTCTACATCGCGATGGTCGTGGCCCGCATGGTCGGCCTCACGATGATGCGTTACCGCCGCTGACGGCCTCCCAGCCCTCGGGCCGGTCGCGCTTCGGCAACCGCGAGACGACGAGCCGGTAGGACTCCTCCACCGCCTCGACCAGCTCCTCGTCCGGGATCGCGCCGGCCAGGGCGAGGTCGTTCCAGCCCGACCTGCCGATGTACGCCATCACGCCGGCGTCGTCGGGGTAGCGGTCGAGCCACTCGTCGGCGACCTCACGCGTCGCACCCGCCTTGACCCCGACCGTCGTCGCGCCGAGGAACGCGAAGATCTTGCCGCGCTCCCCCGGTCCGACCTTGTAGACCGGGTGCTCGTGGTCCCAGGGGTTGTCCGGCCACGCGCCGGGGAGCCCGGCGCACAGCGCCTCCGCCTGCGTCACGTCCACGCGGTCACCTCCCGCCGGGTCAGCCTGTGTGCGGCTCGATCAGTCGTCCTCGTCCTCGTCGTCGTCGAGCAGGCCTTCCTTCTCGGCCTCCTTCACGATGCGCCGGACGTTGTCGATCCTGCCGCAGTCGGCGTCGAGCTGCGCGTTGCGCTCGGTCGCGAAGGCCTCGCCCAGCTCGACGCGGACCTTCTCGCTGACCTCCTCGCGCGCCGGGTTGAGGATCGTCAGCTCCTCCTCGGTGAGGTGGTGGTTGAGCGCGGTGGCGAGCTCCTCCACGGCGTCGTCGAAGGCCTGGGTGTCGGTGCCCTTGAGCTCGAGCACCTTCAGCATCGCCTCGTGCCCCTCGGCGTGCTCCTCCTCGCCGTGCTCGGCCTCGTGCTCGGTGATCGCGTCCTTCGTGCGCAGCTTGGGGTAGACGTGCTTCTCCTCCGCCTCCGCGTGGGCGACGTGCAGCGCGGCGAGCGCCTTGCGGACGGCGTCGCGGTCCGACGTGCTGTCGCGGAGCTGCCGCATGAGGGCCTCGAAGCGGCGGTGGTCCTCGAGGATCAGGTCGATGACGTCACCGGAGACGGGGCGGCCGAGGTCGATGGGAGTGCTCATGTCGCGAACCTAGCGAGCGCCGCCCGGCCGGGCCAGCGCCCACCTCCGGACGGGTGGGACGCACCTATGCTGGCGCCATGTCCGTCGGCACCTGGGAGCGCTTCGAGCACGATCCCCGATCCCCGCAGGCAGCGCGCCTCCGTGCCTCCGACCGCGACCGCGACGTGGCGCTCGAGGTGCTGGGGGAGGCCTATGCCGACGGTCGGCTCGACCACGCCGAGTACGACGCTCGCTCCACCGCGGCCAGTGGCGCCAAGGTGCTCGCCGACCTCGTCCCGCAGCTCGAGGACCTCGTCCCGGACGCGCCGTACGCCTTCCTGGAGCCCCGCACCGCCGGCATCGTGGCTCGGCCGGACCTCCACGGGCAGGCGGTGCGCCTGTGGGCCAAGGACCGCCGCGAGGCGATGACCGGGCTGGTAGGGATCTCGGTCATCACCTGCACCATCTGGGCCGTGACGATGTGGGGAGGATTCCCCTGGCCGCTGTTCCCGATGCTCGCGGCCGCTGTCAACCTGCTGCGGATCCAGATGCAGGAGCAGGACATCGTCGAGAGCCACGAGCGCCACCTGCTCAAGCGGGAGAAGAAGGCGATCGAGAAGCGCCGCAAGGATTCCGGCGACTAGCTCACGCCGTCGCCGGCGCGCTCACTTCGTCGCTTCCATCATCTGGCGGAGTTCTTTCTTGAGGTCGCCGATCTCGTCGCGGAGCCGGGCCGCGACCTCGAACTGCAGGTCGGCGGCGGCCTGCTTCATCTGGTCGGTGAGCGCCTGGATGAGCTCGGCCAGGTCGGTGGACGGGATCCCGGCCGTGTCGGGCGCCTCGGCGTGGATCCTGGACAGCGCGGGGGTCGGCGACTTGCCGGCCTTCACCCCACCGGCGCGGCCCTTCTGGCCCACGTCGGCCCAGGTGCGGAGCAGCTCCTCGGTGTTCTCGTCCTCGCGGGCGAGCATCTCGGTGATGTCGGCGATCTTCTTGCGCAGCGGCTGCGGGTCGATGCCTCGCTCGGTGTTGTAGGCGACCTGGATMGCCCGGCGCCGGTTGGTCTCGTCGATCGCCTTCTCCATCGACGGCGTGATCTTGTCGGCGTACATGTGGACCTGGCCGGACACGTTGCGGGCCGCGCGACCGATGGTCTGGATGAGCGACTTGTCGGAGCGCAGGAAGCCCTCCTTGTCGGCGTCGAGGATCGCCACCAGCGACACCTCGGGCAGGTCGAGGCCCTCACGCAGCAGGTTGATGCCGACGAGGACGTCGTACTCGCCCATGCGCAGCTCACGCAGCAGCTCGATCCGCCGGAGCGTGTCGACCTCGGAGTGGAGGTAGCGGGTGCGGATGTTGGCGTCGAGGAGGTAGTCGGTGAGGTCCTCGGACATCTTCTTGGTCAACGTGGTGACCAGGACGCGCTCGTTCTTGTCGGCGCGGGTGCGGATCTCGTGGATCAGGTCGTCGATCTGGCCCTTGGTCGACTTGATCACGACCTCGGGGTCGACGAGTCCGGTCGGGCGGATGATCTGCTGGACAGTGTTGTCGACGCCGCCGACCCGGTCGAGCTCGTAGTTGCCGGGGGTCGCCGACAGGTAGACCGTCTGGCCGATCCGGTCGACGAACTCGTCCCAGCGCAGCGGCCGGTTGTCCATGGCGCTCGGCAGCCGGAAGCCGTGGTCGACGAGGTTGCGCTTGCGCGACATGTCGCCCTCGTACATGCCGCCGATCTGCGGGACAGCGACGTGGGACTCGTCGACGACCAGGACGAAGTCCTCGGGGAAGTAGTCGAGCAGCGTGTTGGGCGCACTGCCGGGCTTGCGACCGTCCATGTGCATCGAGTAGTTCTCGATGCCGGAGCACGAGCCGACCTGGCGCATCATCTCGACGTCGTAGGTCGTGCGCATCCGCAGCCGCTGCGCCTCGAGCAGCTTGCCCTGCTTCTCGAAGGTGGCCAGCTGGTCGTCGAGCTCGAGCTCGATGCCCTTGATCGCCCGTTCCATCCGCTCCGGACCGGCGACGTAGTGGGTGGCCGGGAAGACGTGGAGCTCGGTGTCCTCGGAGATCACCTCACCGGTGATCGGGTGGAGCGTCATCAGCCGCTCGACCTCGTCGCCGAAGAACTCGATCCGGATCGCGAGCTCCTCGTAGACCGGGAAGATCTCGAGGGTGTCGCCGCGCACGCGGAACGTGCCACGGGTGAACGACATGTCGTTGCGGGTGTACTGGATCTCCACGAGGCGGCGGAGCACCGAGTCGCGGTCGTGCTCCTCGCCGACCTTGAGCCGCAGCATCCGGTCGACGTACTCCTGCGGGGTGCCGAGGCCGTAGATGCACGACACCGTCGAGACCACGATCGTGTCGCGGCGGGTGAGCAGGCTGTTGGTCGCGCTGTGGCGGAGCCGCTCGACCTCCTCGTTGATCGAGGAGTCCTTCTCGATGTAGGTGTCGGTCTGGGGGACGTAGGCCTCGGGCTGGTAGTAGTCGTAGTAGGAGACGAAGTACTCCACGGCGTTGTCCGGGAAGAGCTGGCGCAGCTCGTTGGCGAACTGCGCGGCGAGGGTCTTGTTGGGCTGGAGCACGAGGACGGGACGCTGCAGCTGCTCGGCCACCCACGCCACGGTGGCCGTCTTGCCGGTGCCGGTCGCGCCGAGGAGCACGACGTCCTGCTCGCCGCCCTGGATCCGGCCGACGATCTCCTTGATCGCGGCCGGCTGGTCGCCTGACGGCTCGTAGTCGGACACCACCTTGAAGGGGGCCACCCGGCGCTGGAGATCGGTGACTGGACGCATGCGTCGAGCGTACGCGGAGCCACCGACAGCGGCCCTCCCCTGCCCAGCCCGTCGCCCCGCCGTCCTACGCTCGCTGCCATGCCTTCTCGGGACCCAAGCGGCGACACCGGACGACCGCCGGACCACGTGCTCGACCTGTTCGTGGCCGAGGGTGTCCTGGAGCCCCTCCCGGGCGGCCGCGGCACGACCTGGCGGGCCGGCGACCTCGCGCTCTCCCCGGGGCACGACGCCTCCGAGGCCTGGCTGGCGCCGATCCAGGCGCGGCTGGCGGTGCGGCTCGACGAGCAGTCGCCCCGCTCGGTGCGGCTGGTGCTGCCGGTGCCCGCCCGCGACGGCAACCTCGTCGTCGACGGCTGGGCCGCGACCCGCTTCGAGCCCGCGACGACACCGTGCCTGGACCTCGCAGCCCTGAGGGCGACCGCCCACCTCCTGCACGCCCACCTCGCCAGTGCGGTGCCCGAGCGACCCGGCGACCTCGACGCGCGCACCGACCGCTGGGCACTGGCCGAGCGTCAGGCGTACGACGCCGACGCGGCCGTCGCGGCGGCGGCGCAACGCCCCGAACCGGGCCTGGCCGGGCTCGTCGAGCGGCTCGCGGCCGGGCTGGACGACACCGACCTCGGCCCCGAGCACCTGGTCCACGCCGACCTCGCGGGCAACGTCCTGCTCGACGCCGCCGGGACCCCGTTCGTCATCGACCTCTCCCCCGCCTGGCGCTCACCGCTGTGGGCCGAGGCGGTCTGCGTGCTCGACGCGGTGCTGTGGTTGGGCGCTCCGATGGCGGCGCTGGACGACTGGCGGGCCGGGGTCGCGCGGCAGGCGATGCTGCGGGCCGCGTTGTTCCGGGTGCTGTCCGACGAGCCGTGCGACGTCGCGCGCTACGCAGCCCTCGACCTGGCCTGAGCCCCGTGCTGGGTGCCATCGCTAGATTGAGCCCGTGACCGTCGCCCGCACGCTGACCGCCGTCCGGCGCACCCTGATGGGACTCGTCGGTCTCCAGCTCACGGTCGCCGTGGCGCTCTCGCTCGTCGACTCCTACCGCCGGCGCGGCAAGCGCCCCAAGCCGTTCCCCGTGACCGGTCCGGGCACGGTGCCGGTCGGTGACGGCGAGATCACGACGTACACCTTCGGTCGCGACCTCTACGACGACATGCTCGCCGCCATCGACGGCGCCAAGAAGCAGATCCTCTTCGAGACCTACATCTGGAAGGGCGACGAGATCGGGTGGAAGTTCAAGACCGCCCTCGCCGCCGCCGCCGACCGCGGGGTGGACGTGCACTGCATCTACGACGGCTTCGCCAACATGGTCGTCTCGCCGGCGTTCAAGCGCTTCCCACCCTCGCTGAAGGTGCTGCGCTACCCCGTCTGGACGGCCGGCTTCCGCGTCTGGGACCTGCGCCGCTACGGCCGCAACCACCGCAAGATGCTGATCGTGGACGAGGAGGTCGCCTTCCTCGGCGGCTACAACATCGGCTCGGCCTACGCGACCGAGTGGCGCGACACCCACGTCCGGATCAGCGGGCCCGGCGTGTGGGACATGAAGCGCGCCTTCGCCGACTTCTGGAACCTCAACCGCCACCACCGGCTGCGGCGCGACGACCGGCCGCTGCTGATCGAGACGGCGTCCGACTGGGACCCCCAGATCCGGGTGCACAAGAACATCCCGCGGCAGTGGAACTTCCCCATCCGCAGCATGTACCTCGAGGCGATCGCCCGCTCGACCCGCAACATCTGGCTCACCACCGCCTACTTCCTGCCCGACCAGGACTTCGTCGACGCGCTCGCCGAGGCGGCGCGGCGCGGCGTCGACGTACGCATCCTGCTGCCGCTGAAGTCCAACCACATCGTGGCCGACTGGATCTCGCGCGGCTACTACGGTCAGCTGCTCACCGCCGGCGCGCGGATCCTGCGGTTCAAGGACGCGATGGTGCACGCGAAGACCGCCACCATCGACGGCAGCTGGTCGACCGTCGGCACCGCCAACATCGACCGCCTCAGCCTGCAGGGCAACTACGAGATCAACCTCGAGGTCATCGACCCCGCCTTCGCCGCGGTGATGGAGGAGGTCTTCACGAACGACGAGTCCAACTGCCTCGAGCTGACCCTGTCGGAGTGGGAGGCGCGCGACCTCAACCGGAAGTTCACCGAGAGCTTCCTCGCTCCCCTGCGCCCGCTGCTCTGAGCGCGGCCGGCGCGGCCGGGGATGCCGAGGTCTAGACAGGAGAGGCGATCTTCGGGGAGAGCCTTGTGCGCCCGACGGCGCCGAACCTAGGTTTCCCGCACCGTAGGGGGCCGACGGGGGACTCCTGCACTCGTGCAGTTCGGGAGTCCGCCCATGGCTCAGACGTTGCTTGCCTCGCGTCGCTCGTCCACCCTCTCGAGCATCGTCGCGATGCTCGTCTCCCTGGCCGTGGTGCTGTCCGGCACCGGCACGGTCACCGCGTCCGCCGCGCCGGCGGCGCCCACGGAGCCGTCGTACGTCACGGACCTCCAGCCCGGCTCCGGCGTACGGGCCAGGTTCGCCGCCCTGGAGGAGTTCTCCCGGGTCCAGGCCCGGTTCACGACCGGCGGGGTCGTGCAGAGCCTCGAGAAGGCCGACCGCCAGCTCCAGCAAGCGTTGCCGCACCAGAGCGGTGACCGCGGCCTCGACCTCGGCCTGTTCGACGCCGACTCGGCCATGATCAACCAGCTCAACGCCCTGTCCTCCTCGGCGGCGGGGTCACGCGACACCATCGGCGCCGGGATCGCCGAGGCGGACCGCATCGCGGCCGTCACCGAGCTCGACACCTTCCTCGCGCTGCCGGTGTCGGCGGTCGGGGGCGAGGGCGCGCGCAACGCCGTGGTCGCGGCGTTCGACAAGGAGTACCGCCAGGTCCTCCAGCACGTGCGCAACAAGAGCTACGCGCAGGCCAGCACCAAGGCCGGGCGCGCGTGGCAGGTCGCCTACACGGCGGTCACCGACTACTGGGCCCAGTCCGACCCGGACGGAGACCTGATCCCCCGGGACCGGGAGATCAGCGCCGGCACCGATCCCGACAAGGCCGACACCGACGGCGACGGGCTCACCGACGCCGTCGAGCTGCTCAACACCTTCACCGACCCCACCCGCTCGTCCACCTACGACGGCATCGCCGACCAGGACGTCGACGTCGACGACGACGGCCTCACCAGCGCCCAGGAGCAGCGGGCGGGAACGGACCCGATCGAGCCCGACACGGACGGCGACGGCCTGCTCGACGGCCGGGAGGTGCAGGGCAGCTACAGCGACCCCTCCGACCAGGACACCGACGACGACGACCTGCTCGACGACAGCGAGCTGCGGCTCGGGACCGACCCGCGCAAGGCGGACACCGACGGCGACGGGATCGCGGACGGCAAGGAGGTCTACACCTCGACGGTCGAGCGACCGGGCGCGGGCCTGTCGGTCCGCCTGACGGGTGTCGGCGACGTGGCCCGCACCGCGGTGACCACGGTCGAGACCTCGCGGCCGCTCTACGCCGACATGCCGGGCCGCCTGTCCGCCGCCGTCGACGTGTCCGCCACCGCGGACTTCGAGTCCGCGGCAGTGAGCTTCTCCTTCGACCCGGCGGCCGTGCCGGACGGCAACGTCGAGGGACTGGCCGTCGGGTACTACGACGACGAGGCCGGCGCCATCGTCCCGCTCCCGACCACTGTCCGGAACGGCGTGGCGACGGCGACCACCGACCACTTCACGACGTTCGTGCTCTTCTACGTCCCCAACTGGAACAGCGTCTTCGAGCTCTGGGACCCCACCGACCCCGGCACCGGTGGGCCGGGCGGCGCCGAGTTCGTGGACGTGATGCTCACGCTGGACTCCTCCGGGTCGATGTCGTGGAACGACCCCGAGGGCCTGCGCCGGGACGCCGGGAAGCGCTTCGTGGACGGCCTCATCGAGGGCGACCGGGTCGGCGTCGTCGACTTCGACTCCTGGGCGACGCTCGCCCAGCCGCTGACCCGCGACTTCGCCACCGCCAAGGCGGCGATCGACGCGATCGACGACAGCGGAGGCACGGACATCGGCGCCGGGGTCTCGGTGGCCAACCGCGAGCTGATCGACAACGGCGCCCCCGAGCACCTCAAGGCGCAGATCCTGCTCACCGACGGCGAGGGCCCCTACTCCGACAGCCTCACCCAGGAGGCGGTCGACAACGACATCGCGATCTACACGATCGGTCTGGGCGAGTTCGTCGACGACACGTTGCTGCGGCAGATCGCCGAGGCGACCGGCGGTCAGTACTTCGCGGTCGCCAACGCGGAGGACCTGCCCGAGGTCTTCGACCGCATCGGCGGCGACATCGACGAGGGCGCGGACACCGACGGCGACGGCCTGCTCGACGGCGACGAGGTGCGCGGTGTCGTCACCGGCACCGGCCTCACGGTGATGACCGACCCGTTCGACCCGGACACCGACGACGACGGGCTGTGGGACGGCGACGAGCTGACCTTCGAGCGCGACTGGGGGATGCCCTACCCGGCGTTCTTCTACCGGATGGTGAGCGACCCCCACCAGGGCGACTCCGACGGCGACGGCCTCTCCGACGCCGAGGAGGTCGACGCCGGCGGCGACGCGATGCGCAGCGACGTCGACGGCGACGGCGTCGACGACGGTGAGGAGTACGTCCGCGGCTGGGACCTCCTCGCGAGCAACGCGGACGGCGACCGCTTCGACGACTCCGAGGAGCTCGAGGGCGACACCGACCCCTTCACCTACGACCCCTCGCTCGGCGACCGGACCCGGGCGTTCGTCGCCGGCGCGCTCCTCGGCGAGATCGGCTACTGGATCGCGGACCGCGGCCTGACGCCCACCATCAAGGTGCTCGACCCGCCGGGACCCATCCCGCCGACCCTGGTGCCGGGCATCAACGCGATCGACCCGTGCGACATCCCGTTCGCCAACTGCCAGGACCTGATCTCGTTCGAGCCGTTCCTGGCCGACCAGCCGGAGTACCTCGCCGGCATGATCACGCTGGGCCTCATCCCCTTCGTGGACATCGTCGTCGCGGTCCGCGACACCATCGGCGCAGCGATGCGCGGCGAGTGGGGCTGGGCCATCTTCGAGGTCGCCGCCGGGGCCCTGGGCTTCTTCGTCCCCGTGGCGGGCGACATCCCGGGCATCGTGAAGGACGCGGGCAAGTGGGTGGCGCGCACGGCGAAGGCGGACGAGCTCATCGTGTGGCTCGCCAAGGCGTCGAAGGACAGCAAGGCCTTCGAGGTCCTCTTCATCCCGATCATGCGGGTCCTGAAGCCGGGCACCTACTCGAGCCTCAGCGAGAAGATGTCCGACGCCTCGATCCGGAGGCTGGCTCGCGGTGGCCAGAACCTCGACCACATCAAGGCGCTCATCGACGACGCCGCCGTGGAGATCGCGTCGACCGGGGGCAAGTGGTTCGACGAGACCGCCACGCGCGGCTACTGGGGCCGGGAGGCCGAGGACTTCGTGAGGGGTGCGAGCGGCGGCAAGGCCAAGCGGTTCCCCGCGCCGGTGAACGGAGGGAAGTTCCGCATCGTGGACGACTTCGTCGACGACGCCGGCACCGTCCGGGTGAACGAGGTCAAGACCGGCGACGGGCGGCTGGACTCCCGCGCGCAGACCCAGATCGACAAGGACGCCTACCTGGTCAACAACGGTGACGTGGACGACTACACCTGGAACTTCTTCCCGAGCGGTCGGTCCGACCGCGTCGGCCCCGACGCCGACCTGCTCGCCGAGCTGAAGGCGAAGGGGATCGCGGTGAAGGTGTGGCTGCCATGATGACGCCATGCTGATCGGGGACCCGGCGTCGCCGGAGCGGGCGCGGGACTTCGTCGCCCGGTGGCCGGGCCTCCTCCGCGATCGCCTGGCGTGGTTCGTGGCGGAGGTCGGTGCTGGTGCACCGGGCCCCGAGGCCCTCGACGGCCTCGTCGTCGCGGTCGTCGACCGGATCGGCGAGGAGCGCGTGATCGAGCCCGTCCCCGAGTGGTACGACGCCTCGCTGGCGTCGGCGGGGTGGTCGGCGTACGGCGCCGCCCTCGCCGAGGGCCTGACGGCCTTCGTCGCGGAGGTCTATGCCGCGCGGCTCGGCCGACCGCTCCCCTGGGTGCTGGACGAGGACCCCAAGAGCGCCTACCACCTGAAGCCGGTGGTGGCCGTCGAGGGGATCGCTCCCCCGTGGCGGCAGGTGATCGGCACCGTGCGGCAGGTGCAGTCGGGAACGGACCCCGGCCGGCTGCGCAGCGTGGTGGAGCACARCCTGGCCCAGCTGCCTGCCTCGGGGAGCGCGCGTCCCGAGCAGGAGGTGGACCTCGTCGAGGTCACGGCAGTCGACCGGGGGCGGTGGCAGGTGTCCTTCCCCGAGGACATCGACGCCCGACTCGGTCGTGCGGCGTACGCCGACCTCGAGGGCGCGCTCGCCGGCGTCGATGGCGTGACGGCTGCCGTCATGGAGGACCGGGACCGCGCCCTGCTCAGCACGGGCGAGGGCATCGACCGGGCCGACCTCGAGAGTCGGCTGACCCGGGCGGTCAGCGCGCTACGCGACGGGTAGCCGGGGACCCCGGAGCGCGAGGATCCAGGCGGACACGACCGCGATCCACGCCAGCCCGGCGACGTACGCCGCCGCCTGCCAGCCCGACCAGTCGACCACGTCTCCGTAGCGGAGCAGTGCCACCGCCTCGAGGACGACGAACGCTGCCCCGGTGAGCCCGACGGGGCGCACCGACTCCCGGTCGTCGACCAGCCGGGCGTGGGCCGAGGCCCAGCCCAGCCCGACCAGCCACGCCCCGATGGCGCGGGCGGTGAGCGGCGTCAGTGGCCACGACCACGCGTCAGCGGCCCACTCGGGCGCCAGCAGCAGCGCCACGCCGGTGGTGAGCAGCAGCGCGGCCAGGCCGACGAGGAGCCACCGCAGGCCCGCCGGGAGGCGTACGACGTCCACGACCGTCGTGCCGCCGGCGCGCGCCTGCAGCACCAGGCCGACGACCATGGCGACCGGCACCCCGGCATAGATCGCCAGCCAGCCCCAGGTGATCGCGCGGGCACTGGCGGGGTTCGCGGCGCCGAGGTGGAACTTGTCGAGGTGGACGAGCGTGACGACCAGCGTGAGGACGGTGAACACGAGCACGGTCCACACGGTGAGGCGGGCTCGGCCCCAGGTGCGCGAGCGCGCGCCGGCGACCTCCAGGACGGCACTGGACCAGTAGGCCGCGCCGAGGAACACCGCCGTCATGGGCACGTCGATGGTCCACGAGAACCACTCCGCCGTCCGGGTCGCGAAGACGGTCAGCTGGAAGCCGGCGAGGAAGACGAGCACCGCCGCGACGACGAGGAGCACCCGCATCCCGCGCGTCACCGGCGCGCCGGTCCCGGCCCGGTGCCGGCTCATGCGGTCGGGGTCGCCTGCGGGTGCGCCGCGAGGTAGCCGTGCAGCGTCGCGATGACCGTCGCGCCGTCCCCGACGGCCGTCGCGACCCGCTTGATCGACCCGGCGCGCACGTCGCCGACGGCGAAGACACCCGGCAGGGTCGTCTCGAGCGGCAGCCGCCCCTCCCCGCCGGCCACCACGAAACCGGCCGCGTCACGCTCGATCTCCGCGGGCAGCCACTGCGTGCGGGGCACCGATCCGATGAGCACGAAGAGGCCGCCGGCCGGGACCTCCTCACCGCCACCGGGACCACCGTGCTGCTCACCCAGGGTGAGCGCCGCCAGGCACCCGTCCTCCTCGCGCCCGTCCAGCACCGCCGTGCCGTAGCGGATGCCGACGTTGCGCGTGGCGTCGAGCTGCGCGATGAGGTACTCGGACATGCTGGCCGCGAGCGACGCGCCCCGCACCAGCAGCGTCACGTGGCGGGCGTAGCGGGCCAGGTGGAGGGCGGCCTGCCCGGCCGAGTTGCCGCCGCCGATGACGTAGACCTCCGTCCCGGTCATCGAGGGCGCCTCGGCGACGGCCGCCCCGTAGAACACCCCTCGTCCGACGAGGCCCTCCAGCGTGGGCACGCCGAGGCGGCGGTAGTCGACGCCGGTGGCGATGACGACGCTGCGGGTGCGGATGACGCTGCCGTCGGACATGGAGACCGTCCGCAGGTCGCCGTCGGTGCCGAGCGCCTGCACCTCGCGCAGGAAGGAGTACTCGCTGCCGAAGGACCAGGCCTGCTGGAACGACCGGAAGGCCAGGTGCGCGCCGCTGACGCCACGGGAGAAGCCGGGGTAGTTGCGGATGAGCGAGGACGTGCCGGCCTGGCCGCCCACCGCGGACTGCTCGACGACCATCGTCGACAACCCCTCGGAGGAGGCGTAGACCGCGGCCGCGAGGCCGCTGGGCCCGGCGCCGACCACCACGACGTCGTACACGCGGTCGGCCGGCAGCGGTGCCATGAGCCCGAAGGCGTCGGCGATCTCGAGGTCGGTCGGCGCGACGAGCGTCGTCGGTGGGTTGGTGAAGGCGAGCTGGAGCACCGGGAGCTCGGGGTCCTTGAGCCCGAGCCCGGCCAGCAGCCGGTTGGCGGACTCCGTGCCGACCTGGTGGAAGCCGACCGGGATGTGGTTGCGCCCGAACTGGTCGCGCAGCGCGTGGGTGCGCTCGTCGCGCTGCTCGCCGATCATCCGCACCGCCTCGAAGCCGATGCCCTGGGCGAGGTGCCAGTCGTCCAGCGTGTCGGTGATCGCGCCGTGGAACTCCTCGTCGCGCCGGCGCTCGGGTCGCAGGAGGACGAGCTCGGCGTGCCCGTGGGCGACGGCGGCGAAGACGTCGCCGGTGCTGGCGAAGTCACCCCAGATCGCGGCGACCGCCCGCTTGGCCGACGGGTGCAGGGAGTAGGCGCGGCGCAGGAAGTCGAGGCCGTCGCGGTCGTCGGGGCCGAAGCAGGCGATCACGAGCGCCACCTGCCGGCCCCACCGGCGCAGCCCCTCGAGGACCGCACGGGCGTGCTCGTAGCTCGCGCACACGACCACCTCGTAGTCGCCTCCGTACCTGCGCCGCAGCTCCGACCCCAGCACGTCCCTCGACGTCTCGTCGGTCGTGGCCAGGAGCAGGACGGGATCGACGTTGCCCATGTCGGCCCTCCCTCAAGCCTTCACATCGGCTTCGACGCTACTCCGGGCCCGCCGCGGGCGGCGACACCATTTCTGGGGGTCTGGACCGCGTCCGGGCCGCCCGTCAGCGGGTCGGGAGGTGCGTCGGGATGCTCATCCGCGGACCGCGCCGCGGGCGCGCCTGACCGCCGGCCATCGCCAGCGCGGCCGCGCGGCCGCGCTGGGGGCGGTAGGGCTCGAGCAGCTCCCCCATCTCCTCGTCGGTGATGTCGTGGCCGACGAGCGCCCAGCCGACCCAGTTGGCGAGGTGGTAGTCGCCGAAGCTGACCGCGTCGGGGTCGCCGAGGGCCCGCTGGCGCACCTCGGCGCTCGTCCACACGCCGACCCCGCGGATCGAGCACAGCCGCCGCTCGGCCTCGTCGCCCGACACCTCGGCCACCCGCTCGAGGGACGACGCCAGCCGGCAGGCGGTGACTATGGTGCGCGACTGGGCGGGCTGGACGCCGAGGCGCAGCCACTCCCACGACGGGATGGAGGCGATCGCGTCCGGGGTCGGCTGCAGCATCAGCCGCAGCGGCGCGACGGGACCCGGCGCGGGCTCGCCGTGGCGGCGTACGAGCTCGCGGAACGAGCCGAACGCCTGCTTGCCGGTGACCTTCTGCTCGAGGATCGAGGGCACCAGCGACTCCATCACCAGCCCGGTGCGCCCGATGCGCCAGTGGCGGTGGGTGCGCCACCCGGCAGCGACCTCGGGGTGGTGGTGCGGCTCGAAGGCGGACGGGTCGTCGTCGGCGCCCAGCAGTGCCGGCATCCGGTCGAGCGCCCACTCCGCTCCCGGCCCCCAGGCCCGGCCGATGACCTCGCCAGCCGACGCCCTGGGCTGCACGCACAAAGTCGCCGGCCCCTCCGGCGTGCGCATGGCGCGCCAGACCCGGCCGGACTCCTCGTGCCGCTGCGTCGGGTCACCCGCCCCCCGGCGCTGCGGGCGCAGCACCTGCGCGGGCGCGCACGGCCAGTCGGGCACCCAGGTGCGGGTGCGCTCGTCCGGGGTGGCCATGGGACGACGGTAGACGAGGACACCGACGGGGCCACCGACGCCGTTCAGTCCAGGACGTGCACGTCCTCCGCGTGGTGGCGACCGTCGACTACCTTGCAGCCATGGGCGAGACACCGAACCGACGCGACCTCGAGGACGGCATCCAGAAGGACTTCTCGCAGTCGATGTCCTACGGCGACTACCTGCGCCTCGACACGCTGCTCGCGGCCCAGCAACCGCTGTCGGACCCGCCGCAGCACGACGAGCTGCTCTTCATCATCCAGCACCAGACGAGCGAGCTCTGGCTCAAGCTGATGATCCACGAGCTGCGCTCGGCCCGCGCGCTGCTGCGCACCGACGACCTCTCCCCCGCGCTCAAGCGGCTGGCACGGGTCAAGCACATCCAGCACACGCTCACCGACCAGTGGTCGGTGCTCGCGACGCTGACGCCGTCGGAGTACGCCGAGATCCGGCCGTTCCTCGCGACCAGCTCGGGCTTCCAGTCCGCGCAGTACCGCGAGGTCGAGTTCCTCCTCGGCAACAAGAACGCCGACATGGTGAAGGTCTTCTCCCACGACGAGGCCGCCCGCACCGCGCTCGACGAGCTGCTGCACGAGCCGTCGCTCTACGACGAGTTCCTGGCCTACCTCGCCCGCCAGGGGTACGCCGTCCCGCAGCGGTTGCTCGACCGCGACTGGACGCTGCCGCACACCAGCGACGCCGAGCTCGTCGACCTCTTCGCGTCCGTGTACTCCGCGCCCGCCGAGCACTGGGGCGTCTACGAGACCTGCGAGGAGCTCGTCGACGTCGAGGACGCCTTCCAGCAGTGGCGCTTCCGCCACCTCCAGGTCGTGCAGCGGGTCATCGGCCACAAGGTCGGCACCGGCGGGTCGTCGGGCGTCGACTTCCTCCGCCGCGCGCTCAACCTGACGTTCTTCCCCGAGCTCTACGAGGTGCGCACCCGCATCGGGCAGTAGGCGCCTCGTCGGCGGACGTGGCTCGCCCGGGTGCGCGACCACAGTTTCCTCGACCTGATCAGCCTGTTGGGGAACCAGTTGCATTCAGATCTGCCGGATCGAGGTGGATTTCGTTCCCCAGCGCACAGCCCTGCTGCGGGCTTTCACTCACCCTGGGCCGACGTCTTGTGGGGAGTAGGCGCGGATGGGGAACGATCGGGCTGCCGATCAACTCGATCGACAGCCCGACGGTTCCCAAGCTGAATCGACGTCAGCTCAACTGGCGTTACTCACCTGGTGTCAGCTCAGAGCAGGCGCCCGCAGTTCGGCCACGGCGACCGGCCGCGCTGCTTGTAGAGCAGCTTCGCGCGGTAGGTCTGCTCGCCCGCCGAGGCGTTCGTGGGGATGCCGGAGCCGCCCACGCTGCGCCAGGTGCCCACGTCGAACTGGTAGAGGCCGTAGTAGCCGGCCGGGTTGACCGCACGCGGGTTGCCGCCGGACTCGCAGTTGGCGAGCGCGCCCCAGTTGAGGCCGTCGGCGCCGGTGACGGCGTAGGCCTGACGGCCGACGAGCACGCGGCGCGGGCGCGGGTCCTTGACGACCTTGCGCTTGACCACGCGGTACTTCACGGGCTCGCCGTTGTGGAAGGTCTTGACGGCGACGACCTTGCGCACGCCGGCGCGACCCTCGCGAACGACCTTGCGGCGGCCGGGCTTGAGCTTGGTCGTCGGGACCTCGACGGTGCCGGCACGCACGCGCTCGCGCTTGGACTTGCGCTCCTTGACCACGTCGGTCAGGCGCACGACGTCGCCCTGGCGCAGGCGCTTGCGGGGACCGCTGACCTCGCGGCCGTCGCGGACGACGTCGACGAGGTCGTTGCCGTCGACGGGGACGCCCTGCGTCTCGAGGAGCTCACCGGGCCACACGCGCGGCACGGTCGCCACGTCGACGGGCGGCTGGTCGGCCACCTTGAGGCGTACGGCGACGGCGTCGCGGCTCGTCTCCTGCGCGACGGCGCTGCTGGGCACCAGGGTCAGGGCGAGAGCGGCTGCGGCGGCGCCGGCGGCGGCACCTCGCAGGCGGGCGGACAGGGCGGGTGTGGTGGTGGCACGCACGTGCTTCGGACCTCACGGGTTGTGCGCCTCCGGGGGCGCTCGGACGCGACACCGTCGAGTCAGGCGTCGAGGCCGCGGCGGGCAACACCTCGCGATGGGAGGCGCCCCGTTCACGACGGGGACCCTGGCCTGCGGCTCCTCCACCAGAACACGATCGCTCGGTCATGTCGAATCCCGGGCAGGGCAGGGTCCCGGCCCGCACTCCTGCCCTGAGCGTGCCGGGACGCCAGGATCCGACCGGTCCGCGTGAGGCAACTCACGACGTCGGCCGGGTCGTGGAGCCGGTCCTCAGGCGTCGTCCGCGCGTGCATGGTCGTCCAGGGACGAGGCCCACGTCCGGGCGACGAGACGTCCCATCGGCCCCCGGTGCATCAGCGTCAGCAGCAGCTTCTGCCACGAGCTGGCCCCTGGGATTCCTGCGCGCGTGAGGCGTGGGAGCGCGGGGCGGACGCCTCCTGTCCACATACGGTGACTGCGTGAACCTCCATCGCCTGGTCGCCGCCCTGGAGCGCGCGTGGGACGGCGCCCGGCTCCTGAACCTCCATCGCCTGGTCGTCTCCGCAGAGCGTGCGTGGGACGGCGTCCGGCTGCGCCGCCGTCGCTCCGGGACGCCCGAGCACTTCCGGATCGAGCCCTACATCGGCCACGGCGGACCAGCGGGCGTCGTCGTACGCGGTCGCGTGCTGGACAACCCCCTGGCCACCGAGGCAGTGGACGGCGAGGGGATCAGGGCTGCTGCGCGCCGAACCGTGCGGCACTTCCTGACCGACGAGCTGCCAGGCGTCCCCCTCAGGATCACGGTCGGCGGTGCCAGCGTCGACACAGCCACCGACGGCGACGGCTACTTCCTGGCCAGGATCGCACCGACGGACGCCCTCGAGAGCCCGTGGACACCGGGAACGGTCGAGCTCCGTGGGGACTACCGCGGCGTGCGCGGCAAGCGCGCTGCGGCGGTCGACGTACGCGTCCCGTCCGCCGATGCCTGCTTCGGGATCGTCTCGGACGTCGACGACACGATCCTCCAGACCGGCGTCCAGCGGGTGGTACGGATGATCGTCCAGACCTTCACCGGCTCCTCGCTCACCCGCACGGCGTTCCCCGGGGCGGTCGAGCTCTACCAGGACCTCGCCGCCGGGGTGAACCCGGTCTTCTACGTCTCGTCGAGCCCGTGGAACCTGTACACGTTCCTGGTGGGCTTCCTGCGGCACCGCGGCTTCCCGCTCGGGCCCGTGCTGCTGCGCGACCTGCTCGGCACCTGGCGGGGACGGGAGCAGAAGCACGACCGCATCCGGGAGGTCCTCGACCTCCACCCGGAGCTGTCCTTCGTGCTCCTCGGCGACTCCGGTGAGCACGACCCCGCGATCTACGCCGACATCGTGCGCGAGCACCCCGGGCGGATCCTGGCGGTCTACATCCGCGAGGTGCGGCTGGACCCGGGCGACGGGCGCGTGGAGAAGGTCTCCGACGCCTGGGGCCCGGACGTGCCGTTCGTGCTGGCCGCGGACACCGATGCCGTACGCCGTCACGCACAGGGCCTCGGGCTGCTCTGACGACAGCGGTCGAGGACCCTCGGCCCGGCTAGGACAGCGTGACGACGGTCGGCGGCTCCGACCAGGGTGACCACAGGCCGCCGCTGCCCTGGCACCTGACGGCGTAGGTCTCCGTCGTCCCGGCGCCCTGGAAGATCGTCCAGGTGCGGGGACCGCCCTGGTCGAGCCCGTCCCCCAGCGACGTCCAGGTCCCGTCCGCTGCCAGGATCCCGAGGTCCTGCGTCACGCACCCGATCCCCGACCCGCTCCAGATGCGCACCTGGCCGTCCGACGCCTCCGCCCAGCCGAGCGGACCCCTGGGTCCCTCGGGCGGCGTCGCGACGTAGACCGTCGGGCTGGTGCCGAGCGAGGCGTTGCGGCGCGTCTCCGCGGTGACGTAGATGGCGTGCAGGTCGCCCGGGTAGAGGTCGGTGATGCGAGCCGTCGTCGTGGACACGTAGACGGGTGACAGCCCCGGGACGGTGACGACGTAGTGGTCGGCCCCCTTGACCGACGTCCACGTGAGGTCGACGGTGCGGCTGTCGACGGCGACGGCCGAGGTGATCTCCGGGGGCTTCGGCAGCGGCTTGGCCGCGACGGTGGGTCCGCCGGAGGCCAGGACCACGGCAACGAGGAGGACGAGGACTAGGAGGATGCGACGAGGACTCATGCGGCGCTCCGAGGACGTGGGGGCCACGCCCGGTCCCCGAGTCCCGCCAACGTAATCCCGCCCTCGCCCCGCTGGTTCCTCCGCAGGGGTGGACGAGGTCAGCCCTACCCAGCCCGCTCGATGGTGGTCACGACGCTCGTCACCGAGGGCCGCTTGGGCGTGCTGGAGAAGCCGAACCGGCACGGCGGGTCCACCGGCGTCAGGATCCCCAGGTCCGCACCGCGCCAGCGACCGGAGATCCTGGTGACCGCCACGACCGACGTCGCGCCGTACCACTCGCGCCGGTCGTTGCCGGCCGTCCCGCGGGTGCGCACGCCGCGCAGCACGACGCGGGCGACGGGGTCGACGGCGGCGCACCAGGCGGGCGACGTCGCGAGGCGGCTCGGCACCGCGGTGAGCAGCGCGCCCAGCGGCGTACGACCGCCGATCACCAGGCGCAGCGAGAGTGACGGTGTCGACACCTGCCAGCCGTCGGCAGTGTCCTCGACCGTGACCGGCTCGATGACGTGCTCGTCGAAGGAGTAGGTCGCCGCCACGAAGTCGCGCACGCGCTCCGTCGGCGCCAGGAGCACCCGGTGGCCGGTGGCGTCCTCGACCATCACGTCGGCGAACCCACCCCAGGGCGAGTCGTCCCACCGGCCGACGACGATGCGTACGCCGCTGGCGCTGCCCACGCCAGCGATGCGGCCGCTGAAGCGTTCACGGACGAGGCTCACGGGGCGACGAGCCCGTCCGGCTCGCGTCCGTCCGCGGCCAGGCCGGTGGCGACGCCGGCGCGGTCCTCGTCGGAGCGGTTCTGGCTCAGCTTGGCCTTGGCCTCCACCGAGTCGATGACGATCTCGACGCCGACGATGGGGCGGAGGTTCTTGTCGACGTAGTCGGCCGGGGCGTCGGTGACCGACCACGGCTCCGGACGCGGCTGCTCGTGGCGGTCGGTCAGCCGGGTGACCAGGTCGCGCACCCAGGAGGCGTCGTCGTGCACCGTGACGCGGCCGCGGAGGTGGACGACCGAGTAGTTCCAGGTCGGGACGACCTTGCCGTGCTCGGCCTTCGAGGCGTACCAGGACGGCGACACGTAGGTGTCCGGGCCGGTGACGATCGCCAGCGCCGGGGAGCCGTCGACGACCCGGCGCCAGTGCCCGTTCGCGCGAGCGAGGTGGCCCACCAGCCGGTCGCCCTCCCACAGCACCGGCAGGAACGTCGCGTCCGGCACGCCGTCCTCCCCGACGGTGACGAGCTGAGCCGTGGCGACCGCGCCGACGAACGGGCGGACCTCGTCGGGGTCCATCACGTTGAACCGCGGCACGTAGAGCGAGGCAGCGGAGGGGGTGGTGCGCATGGCCACCATCCTGCCCGTTCGGGTGGCACCGCTGTCGGTGCCGGGCGGCAGGATGGGTCCATGCTGCTCGCCGAGCTCGTCGCCACCTCCGCCGCCGTGGCCGCCACCCGCTCCCGCAAGGCCAAGGTCGCCGCGCTCGCGGAGCTGCTCGGACGCGTCGAGCCCGAGGAGCTCGAGGTGGTGGTCTCCTACCTCGGCGGCACGCTGCGCCAGCGGCGCACCGGCCTGGGGTGGCGCGGCGTCAGCGACCTCCCCGCCCCCGCCGACGAGCCCTCGCTGACCGTCCTCGAGGTCCACGACGCCTTCGAGGCGATGTCGCACCTGTCCGGCTCCGGGTCGCAGCTCGCGCGGAAGGAGGCGGCGGCGCAGCTGTTCGGTCGCGCGACCGCCGCCGAGCAGGCGTGGCTGCGTGCGATCGTCACGGGCAACGTCCGGCAGGGTGCGCTCGACGCGGTCACGCAGGAGGCGGTGGCCCAGGTCGCAGACGTGCCGCTCGCCGCGGTGCGGCGCGCCGCGATGCTGGCCGGCTCGACCGTGGCGGCCGCCGGGGCGGCGTTCGAGGGCGAGGAGGCGCTGGACGGGATCGGGCTCGAGGTCGGCCGACCCATCATGCCGATGCTCGCCTCCAGCGCGCCCGACGTCGCTGCCGCGATGGGGGGGCTCTCCCCCGACGGCGAGACCGAGGTCGCCATCGACGCCAAGCTCGACGGGATCCGCATCCAGGTCCACCGCGACGGCGACGAGGTGCTCGTCGTGACCCGCAGCCTCGACGACATCACCGCGCGGCTCCCCGAGGTGGTCGTGGTCGCCCGCTCCCTGCCCGCCGAGCGCTTCGTCCTCGACGGCGAGGCGCTCGCCCTCGCCGACGACGGGCGCCCGATGGCCTTCCAGGACACCGCCAGCCGCACCGCCCAGGACTCCGGCGTCGCGGTCACCCCCCACTTCTTCGACCTGCTGCACGTCGACGGCCGCGACCTGCTCGACTCCCCCGGCCACGAGCGCCTCGAGGCGCTCGACGAGCTCGTCCCGGAGCAGCACCGCGTGCGCCGCCTCGTGACCGCCGACCCGCAGGCCGCCGACGCGTTCGCCACCGAGACCGTCGCCGCGGGTCACGAGGGCGTCGTGCTCAAGGACCTGTCGGCGCCCTACGCCGCCGGGCGTCGCGGCTCGGCGTGGGTCAAGGTCAAGCCGCGGCACACCCTCGACCTGGTGGTCCTCGCCGTCGAGTGGGGGTCCGGGCGGCGCGAGGGGTGGCTGTCCAACATCCACCTCGGCGCGCGCGACGAGTCGTCCGAGACCGGCTTCGTCATGCTCGGCAAGACGTTCAAGGGCATGACCGACGAGATGCTCGCGTGGCAGACCGAGCGGTTCACCGAGCTCGCCGTCTCCCCCGCGACCATCCGCGACACCTACGTCGTGGAGCTGCGGCCGCTGCAGGTGGTGGAGATCGCCTTCGACGGCCTCCAGCGCTCGACCCGCTACCCCGGTGGCGTCGCGCTCCGCTTCGCCCGGGTCCTGCGCTACCGCGACGACAAGGGCCCCCACGAGGCCGACTCGATCGAGACGGTGCGCTCGCACGTCACCGCGTGAGCGGGCCCCCTCAGCCGCGTGGCTTCGCGAGGCGGCAGCCGGCCACGTCGAGGTCGAACGTCCGGCCGGCGTCGAGGCAGCCGAGCAACCAGGACGTCTGCTGCCCGTAGTTCATGTCCTTGCGCATGACGACCCGACCGCTGCGGTTCTCCTCGCAGGCGGAGTCGATGCAGCGGCGGCCGCCGACGTAGCCGGTGTTGGCGACCCCGACCACCAGCCCGGTCTCGCGCGACACGATCGGCGAGCCGGAGTAGCCGCCGCGGATCGCGCAGCCGTCGCGGGCCGGCAGCCGGATCGAGCTCCACCAGTCCCACGCACGCTCGTGGAGGCGGTACGCCGTCCCGGTGGTCGTGCAGGCACGCTGCTCGGTCCAGTAGCCGGACGGGATCCGGATCCGCTCGCCGCGCGACGGTCCCTGGGCGGCCAGTGACAGCGGGGTGACACCGCGAACGGCCAGGTCGGCGTACGTCTCGCGCAGCGTGAGCAGGGCGACGTCGGTGCGGTACATCGAGGCGTACTGCAGCCGCACGGCCCGCGCCTCGAGCGCGACCCGCCCCTCACCGTCGAGGAGATCGACCCGGGTCCAGCGCTTCTCGCCCACCAGCACCTCGCGGGCGCCGAGGAACGGCTGGCGCACGCAGTGGCCGTTGGTGAGGACGACGGCGCGGTCGGTGTCGAGGGCAGCGGGCCACCGCACGACCGCCCCGGAGCAGCCGGGCAGCCGTGCCGTCCCTGCGAAGCGCCCCTCGCTGGTCGCAACGGAGGCGCCGACGGGCGCGAACAGCGCACCGAGGACCGCTCCCAGGACCGCCACGACAAGCGTCGTGCCCGACACGGCGACGGCACGACGGACAGCAGCGACCAACACCCCGGCATCGAACCACACCGGGGCCCGGGCCACGACCTACCTAGACTGACCGGCATGAGCACCGAGTCGACATCCGCGAACGCGCCCACCCGGGGTGGCACCGCGGCGACCCGGCGCCGGCGGCGCGAGGCCGAGATCATCTCCGCCACGCGCCGGCTCTTCGACGAGCGGGGCGTCCGGGACGCCCAGATCGAGGACATCGCCCGGGCCGTCGGCATCAATCGGGCAATCATCTACCGCCACTTCACCGGCAAGGAGGAGCTGTTCAGCCTCACGCTGGTGCAGTACCTCGACGAGCTGCGGGTGGCGCTGGAGCAGGCGGCCGCCGTCACGGACGAGCCGCGCGACCAGCTCGTACGCCTGGTGGAGGAGTTCGTGGACTACGGCCTGGCCCACCCCGCGTTCGTCGACTGCGCGCAGGCGATCATGCGACGCCCCGGCGGTGACCTGCTCGAGGAGGTCAGCGAGAGCGCGATGTACCGCCTCGGGCAGGCGATCAGCGGGTGCTTGTCGGTGCTGACCCGCACGATCACCGCGGGCGCGGAGAGCGGCGACTTCCACGTCGACGACCCCGGCCTGCTCGCCAACATGCTCTACGCCAGCGGGCTCGGCACCCTCCAGCTCGGTCGGGTCGCGATGCGGGTCTCCGAGGAGGAGCCGGGCGTGCCGCGGATCAGCCGGGTCACCGTGGAACAGGTCCGCGACCACATGGTCGCCACCGCTCTGGCGGTCGCCGCCGGGGCTCCCGCGAGCACGGGGAGCCCGGCCCGGGGCCGCTAGCGCGAGAGGTGCTTGGCCCGCGCGAAGCAGAAGACGCCGTAGGCGGCGATGCCGAGCGCGATGGCCGTCAGCAGCACCTGGCCGAACGGCTGCTCCAGCACCGTCTGCAGGGCCTGGTCGAGCCCGCCCGACTTCTTCGGGTCGTGGGTGATCGCGGCGTAGCAGAACAGCCCGCCGACGATCGCGATCGCCACGCCCTTCGCGATGTAGCCGATCTTGCCCATCAGGACGTAGACCGAGCCGTCCTTGCCGGCCTGTCCCTGCGCATCGAGGTGCTCACGGAACTTCTCGGTCCACCCGCGGTAGACCAGCGAGCCGCCGTAGCCGATGATCGCCAGTCCGACGACACCCACGATCAGCTGGCCGCCCGGGAGGTCCATCAGCTTGGAAGTCGTCGAGTCCGTCCCGCCGCCACCGCCGGAGCCGGTCGCGGTCTGCACCGCGCTCCAGCCGATCACGCCGTAGATGACCGCCTTGAACAGCGACGTGGCCCGCTTGCGCCACCGCTTGGTGTCGTCGGACTCGTCGCGGTAGCCGAAGGCGAACTCCAGGAGCCGCCACAGGACGAGCAGGAACATGCCGATGGCGATCAACCACACCAGAACGCCGCCCATGGGCTGCTGGGCGAGGTAGTGGAGGGCACCGGAGTTGGAGGCGCTGTCCTCCTTCTCACCGAAGGCGAGCTGCAGCGCCAGCCATCCGACGAGCAGGTGGACGACGCCGTAGGCCACGAGACCGGCGCGGATCGCGTGGTCCATCCAGTCGCTGTTGTTGGCCTGCTCGGCGCTGCGCGTGGGGGCGTTCATGGCGCCAACCTAGGACCTCGCGCCCTGGTGCCGCGACTCGACTGACCCCTGCGGGTGAGTGCTGCCTCCACCCCCCGCGCACGGAACCCCCGGCGCGCCTCAGACCAGGGTGGCGCGGTCGCGCTGGACCGAGCCGAGCAGCCCGTTGACGAAGGCCGGCGAGTCGTCGGTGGACAGGTCCTGCACGAGGTGCAGCGCCTCGCTGACGGCCACCGTGTCCGGCACGTCGTCGTCGCCCCACAGCAGCTCGTAGACGCCGATGCGGAGAACGTTGCGGTCGACCGCGGGCATCCGGCTGAGCGTCCAGCCCTTGCTGTAGGTCGTCAGCACCTCGTCGATGCGCTCACGGTGCTCGACCACGCCCCGCACCAGCGTCGTGGTGTAGTCGTTGGTCGGGCCCTCGCCGGCCTCGATGGCGCGCTCGAGCGCGACCACGGGGTCCTCCGAGCGGAGCTCGGAGGCGAACAGGATGTCCAGCGCGCGCTTGCGCGCCTTCGAACGGGCAGCCACCTGGTGTCAGGCCTTGACGCGGCCGAGGTACGACGAGTCGCGGGTGTCGACCTTGACCTTCTCGCCGGAGGTGATGAAGAGCGGCACCGCGATGGTGTGGCCGGTCTCGAGCGTGGCCGGCTTCGTGCCGCCGGTCGAGCGGTCGCCCTGCAGGCCCGGCTCGGTCTCGGCGATGAGCAGCTCGACGGACGCCGGCAGCTCGATGAAGAGGACGCGGCCCTCGTTGGTGGCGACGATCGCCTCCTGGTTCTCCAGCATGAAGTTCTTCGCGTCGCCCACGACCTCGGGGGTGACCTCGAGCTGCTCGTAGGTGCTGGTGTCCATGAAGACGTAGGACGAGCCGTCGTTGTAGAGGTACTGCATGGTGCGCTTGTCGACGTTGGCCGTCTCGACCTTGGTGCCGGCGTTGAAGGTCTTGTCGACGTTCTTGCCCGACTCGACGTTGCGGAGCTTGGTCCGCACGAAGGCCGGGCCCTTGCCGGGCTTCACGTGCTGGAACTCGACGACGGCCCAGAGCTGACCCTCGATCTTGAGGACCATGCCGTTCTTGAGGTCGTTGGTGCTTGCCATGGTGTGATGTCCGCCTTCGTCGAGTTGTCAAGGAGTCCGTGGGCGGGCCACGGGCCCGGCGCCGACCGTCGAGTCTAGTGGTGGCGCGCGAGAGCCATGAAATGCGCGGCCTGCGCCTCGGTGGTGCCGCGCGGGTTGCGTCGCCAGCTCCCGTTGCCCGGCAGGAGCATCGCCAGCCAGAACGCCGCGAACAGGGGGCGGTACGCCGCCATCCGGGCGCGGTCCCCCGCGTCGAGACCGACGGCCGCGGGCAGGGCGTCGACGTCGTACACGCCGGGCAGCCGGCTGCCGAGGTGCTCGACGTGGTCCGCGAGCTCGTACGCCGGGTCGCTGAGGCCGCCGTCCTCGAAGTCGACCAGCCGCACCTTGCCGTCGTGGAGGAGGACGTTGGCCGGGTTGAGGTCGGCGATCCCGAGGGCGGTGAGCCGCGGCTCGGGTAGCGGCGGAGCGGCGACGTACGCCCGCGCGAGAGCCAGAGCGTCCGCCACCAGCGCCGGGTCATGGCACTGATCGAGGTCGGGCTCGTCGGCGAGCCACGCGACGAGGACCCCCGCCAGCGCGTCGGCGCCGTACCTCCGCGGCCCGATCCCGGCAGCCGTCACCGCCTCGACCGGTACGTCGTACAGCCGGCGCAGCGCCGCTCCCAGCGCAGCGGTCTCGCTCGCCGTCATCGGTCGCGGGGCCACCGGCTCCCCCGGGAGCCGCGACATCACGACCACCGGGCGTTCGCCGGCCTCCCGCCGCAGCGGCCGCGGCGCCAGACCGGGCGCGTGCTCGGCGAGGACCGTCAGGCACGCCCACTCCCGTTCGGCCTGTGCCTCGTGGTCGGCGACGAACTCCTTGCGGACCTCCCCCTCGCCGAAGGTCAGGTCGTGGGTGGACGTCTGCACCCGCGCCAACCTAGCCGTGTGTAGCGTCGACACCATGCGAGTCACCATCATCGGCGGACACGGCAAGATCGCACTCCTCCTGGCACCGTTGCTCGTGGAGGCGGGGCACGAGGTCACCTCGGTGATCCGCAACCCCGACCACGTCACCGACGTCGAGGCGACCGGCGCGACCGCCCTGGTCTCCTCGGTGGAGGACGCCGACACCAACGCCCTGGCCGACCTGCTGTCCGGGCAGGACGCCGTGGTCTGGTCGGCGGGCGCCGGTGGCGGCGACCCGGAGCGCACGTTCGCGGTCGACCGCGACGCCGCGATCCGGTCGATGGACGCGGCGCAGACCGCCGGCGTCGGCCGCTACGTGATGGTGTCCTTCTCCGGGGCCGACCGCGACTCCCTCGTCCCGGAGGACAACCCCTTCCGGTCCTACCAGGACGCGAAGATCGCGGCCGACGAGCACCTGCGTGCCTCCGGCCTCGACTGGACGGTCCTCGGACCCGGCAGCCTGACCCTCGAGCCCGGCAGGAGTGCCGTCAACCCGCACGCCCGCTCGGGCGAGGGCGACACCACCTCGCGCGAGCTCGTCGCCCAGGTCACGCTCGCGGTGCTGGACGACCCACGGGCACACCGCAAGACCCTCGTCTTCGGCGACGGCGACGTCGCGATCGACGACTGGCTCGCCTCGCTCTGATGCAACGGCTGTTCGTCTACGGCACCCTCGCGCCGGGCCGACCCAACGCGCACGTGCTCGAGCCGCTGGACGGGACCTGGGTACCGGCCACGTTGCGCGGTGACCTGCTCGATGTCGGCTGGGGCGCAGCGCACGGGTACCCCGCGCTCGCCCTCCGGACCGACGGACCCGAGGTGGCCGGATTCCTCTTCACGGCGCCTGCCCTGGCCGCCCACTGGAGCGCGCTCGACGAGTTCGAGGGACCCGGCTACTCACGGGTGCTGGCGCAAGCGCGCCGCGAGGACGGCGAGCTCGTGGACACCTGGGTGTACGTCGACCGCGCGGTCACCGCTTGAGCCAGAACCCGGTCCACAGGCGACTTCTCGGCCCGGGTCCACTGTCGGTGGGCTCTGGTTGAGTTGGTCCATGGAGAGCACCGACACCCTCACGAGGGCCCAGGTCACCGACCTGGCGGACCTCGCTGACGGGGCGCTGCTGTCCGAGGCCATGGAGATCGAGGCCTTGCTCCGGGAGGCCGAGGTCCACAGGCTGCGGATCGCCTACCAGTGGGCGATCGCCCACCCGGCGCTCGACGCATGCGAGACGCCGTCGGGTCCGGCACTCCCGTCCGTGTTGACTGCGCCCGAGACCCTGGGCGGAGCGGGCACGCCCGCCGTCGCCGCGTTCACGCCCGAGCCGCTGGCGGTGGCGCTCGGGTGCTCGCCCGCGTCGGCTTCGACATTGCTCGCCGATGCGCTCGACCTGCACCACCGTCTTCCGCTGCTGTGGGACCAGGCCCAGGCGCAGACGGTGCCGGTCTGGAAGGCGAGGCGGGTCGCCACCCGCACGCGGCACCTCGCCTTCGACGCTGCATGGGTGGACCGGCAGCTCGCCGGACGTGCGTCGCGCCTCAGCGCCGCTGCCCTCGACCGTGTCGTCGCCGAGGCCGCCGCACGCTGCGACGGGAAGGACCAGGCTGATCCGGAGGCGCTTGCGCGCCTGTCGTGGGACGTGGTGCTGGTCCACCCCGACCCGCTCCACTACACCGGCACGTCCGAGCTGCGCGCCAGCGGCGACACCCTCGACCTGACGCGATTCCACGACGTCGTCTGTGCGGAGGCCGAGGCCCTCGTCGCGCTGGGCGACACCGACGACCTCGGCGTCCGCAAGGCCAAGGCGCTCGGGGTGATCGCTGACGCCCAGGCGCGTCTCGACCTGACCACGCTCGTCCACGCTCCGGACCCCGAGGCGCACGAGCAGGCCCGCCGTCGGGCACTCGGCCGCCGTGACGCGAAGGTGCGGCTCTACCTCCACGCCTCGCTCGCCGACGTCGTCGCGGGCGACTCGCGCGCAACCGGGTCGGCCGAGGCTCTCGGCCCGGTGTCCCTCGACCTGGTCCGTGACTGGGCCGGTCGAGCCCGCGTCACGGTGCAGCCCGTCCTCCACGTCGCAGCCGACGACCGCTGGTCGGTGGACCGACACGACCCACCCCCGCGGATGGCCGACGAGGTGCGGCTCCGGGACGAGTCATGCGTCTTCCCGTGGTGCGGTCGTCCCGCACGCCAGTGCGACCTCGACCATCGCGCGCCCTTCGAGGACCCAGGCGACGGCGGCCCGCCGGGTCAGACATCGCCCCAGTCGCTCGCTTTCTTGTGCCGGCGGCACCACCGGGCGAAGACCACAGGGCTGTGGTCCTACGAGCGGGTCGATCCCGGCGCGTACCTCTGGACCGGTCCCACAGGACTCTCCGTCCTCGTCACGCCGCGCGGCACGGTCGCCATCCCGCGGAGCTAGGTGTGGCCTCCTGACGTTGTTGACACGAGCGGCGAACTCATCGCGGCATGAGCGGACGGGTTCTAGGCAGGACTCAGCCACGTCAGAGCGGCGGCCACGAGGGCGTTCCTGCCGATGGTGAGCGTGGGTTGGATGACTGGGGCGTAGGTGGGCGAGTGGTTCGACGGCAACGAGGCCATCACGCGCCGGATGCCCTCAACGTCGGTCGCTCCAGCAAAGGCCTCCGGTGGCCGAGCTGTGGCAGGCGGTCACCGCGGCCGCGTGACCGATGCACCCCGCGACGAGCCGGCCGCTGTTCGGGCGCGTCGGTGCCGAACCAGTTGCAACGGGCGGATGGAACGACACAATGGAGTGTGCGGACCCAGGGCGTCCGTGTTTCGTGGCGCCAGTCCGGCCGTGTTCATGGCCGAACCGGTGGGCGAGGTGAAGCGTCGGAGTAGCGACCAGTAGAGGCGAGCAGATGCGTTTCGCACAGGTAGGTGGAGTGGTTGTGCTCATGTTCCTGGCCAGCGGCTGCGCCGACCCCGCGACGATCGATGCGACAGAGGTCGCAGATCCCAGCTCCGCCAGGACACTGCCGTGCAGAGAGTCCGACCAGGAAGTTGTCACGTTGGACGTTCCTGGTCCTGGGCAGCTGACTGCCGAGGAAGCGGTTGCGCCGTACGCCGACTCACTGGAGCTGGTCTCGCACGGAGGCGACGCCGGCATGATCGTCGTTGCGCTTCGCGGTGACGGCACCGTCGTTCGCATCTTCGATGCGACGAAGCGCGAAGACGGCTGGTGGCCGGACGGCTACCGGGAGTGCTCGAGCTGAACGTTGGGCGGCCGCCTGTTGATTGGCCACGCACGACCGGCCGCGGCGTGCCCGATGCGGACGCACGAGCCGACCCCCAAACCTCACCGCCTCGTCCCTCCCATCACGTGCTGCTGCACTCATCGCGGCAAGTCCGGGCGAGGGTAGCCGCCCTCAACGCGGCAGATGAGTGCGTTCGTCGGAAACCCAAACGTCATGCGTCCTTGAACATGGACAGCGTGAGGCGTCTCGCAAGGTCCCACGTCTCGCCGTACGTTCCGCGCTCATCTCGCTGGAATGCTCGGGCGTCGGCAAACGACCGGGTCCAGCCGCCACGAGCATCGAGGTACTCGGTGATCACGTTGGGGATCCCGTCGTCGATTACGCATCGCACGGCACGCGCAATAACCGTCGGTTCGCCTGACGGCAGATAGGGAGTCCGCCATCTGACCTCGGCGGAGTCTTGTTGATGGTGCGAGATGTAGGTGTCGAAAGGAAGCCGGGCAAGCTCCTTGACCATCACACGCAGCATTGCCTTGCCCATCGCCACCGTCAGGTATCCCCCCGTGTCGGCAGAGACCGACACGCCTGAAGGCTTGAGGTTCGGATCTGACACATAACTGGGGGTGAATGCGCCGAGGCCCAGTTCATCGTCGGGGACGTGGTTCCCGCCCTCGTCGATGTTCATGAACTGGGACGACGCCTTGCCAACGGCCAGGGCCAGACGCTCCCATGAGGCAGCCGTGCCGCTGTCCGCGGTATCCGAGAAACCGATAGTCCAATACGGAGAGCTTTCCCAGCCCCGTAGACGTCCCGTGGCGTCGAAGTCCGGTCTGCCCACCGCCAATGCAGCCGCGTCGGCTGTCACGTTCCCCATACGTCCCCCTTCGGCTGCGGCGCTCACCCCCCGGGCCGCTCAAGTGGAGACAGATTAGAGCGCATCGCGCTCATCGGCAGATCAGGGGCGTTCACAGTTCCTGCGTGGCAGGTCGGTCGCCATGCCGAAATCGCGCTTCACCGAGCCGGCGGCCCCGCCTCATGACACACAGGTAGGAAGCTGATGGTCGACAACCCGGCGGGTCGAACTCCTCAGTACTTCGCGTGGTGGGCAGCGGCCAATGCCGCTCTAGCAGTCCGTCTTGGGAGTTCTCGCCAGCGCAAGTCAGAGCTCCCACGCGGACGATCGGACTGGTCACCTACGTGCTCGCCGTGGGGCTCGCCGTCGCGGGCGTCGTTGCCAACGCGAAACTTCGAAGATCGTCGTACCAGCGAAGTAGCAAGGCGGAGACATCCATCAGAACGTCGGCAGATCCGATGGTCCGCTGTGCAACAGCCTCATGAAGGAACAGCTAGCCTCCGGCAGCTTCCTCCCCCGTGCCCGAGGGCGGGTAGCGGTTGCTCATGGTCACCTGGTGGGTGTACTTGCCGCAGCGGGAGCACTCCTGCCACCGGGCGCCGGCTTCCGAGCGCGTCACCAGCGCGTGGAGGCCGAGCCGGCAGCGGAGGGACTTGCGACGCTCACCGTGATCCATGGCATCTCCTTCTTCGTCCCTTCTCCAGCGACCTGCAGCCGCTCCCCCATCCAACACCGTCCGCGCCTCGACGACCGGTCATCACTCTCGAGCCGGAGGCGTGGCTGCACGTCACACGCTCCGGGTGATGCCCTGCGCCGCGCGGCGCTGGACAGTGATCGGGCGGTGTCGTGGCGGCGCGACCTCCCGTCGACGAAGGGAGCGAAGGATGCCTGTCACCTCTGACGAGCCAGCGGCTCGACTCACCGATGCCCAGGTCGGCGAGGTGTTGGCACTGGCGAGGGACGCGGACAGCGTCGAGCTCAAGATGACGGTGCCGGACTCCTACCGGCGGCAGGCAGCCGCCTCCCTGGGGGTCGACCCGCTCGACGCCCAGATCCGGCAGGTGTACTTCTTCGACACCCCCGACCTGGCCCTCAACGCGGTCGGTGTGGTCGCCCGGGCCCGCCGGGTCCAGGGGCGGGGGGACGACTCCGTGGTCAAGCTGAGGCCCGTGGTCCCCGCGGACGTCCAGGAGGAGCGGGCATCGGACAACCTGGTGGTCGAGGTCGACGCCATGCCGGGTGGCTTCGTGTGCTCGGCGTCCATGAAGGGCGTGCTCGGCTCGAAGGCCGTCAAGGAGGTCGCGGCGGGACGCAAGGGCATCCGCACGCTGTTCTCCAAGGAGCAGCGGTCGTTCTACAAGGCGCACGCGCCCGAGGGCGTGGCGCTGGACGACCTGTCCATCCTGGGGCCCATCACGGTCTTCAAGCTCAAGATCCGACCGCCGGAGCTGAGCAGGCGCATCGTCGCAGAGCTCTGGTTCTATCCCGACGGGTCGAGGATCCTCGAGCTGTCGGCCAAGGCCGCGCCCTCCGAGGCCTTCCAGGCCACGGCCGAGCTGCGGGCCTTCCTGGCCGCCAAGGGCCTGGACGTCTCGGGCGAGCAGCAGACGAAGACGAAGACAGCGCTCGAGTTCTTCGCTGCCGAGCTCTCCGGGGATCCGGGCGCCGCGCCGGCCGTCGGGCCGGGGTGAACCGGACAGTCCAGCGGTCCCATGAGCCCCGGTGTGCCGCCTGACAGCGTCGTAGCCTCCCCTGCGAGGTCCGTCCTCCGCTTCCTGCCGATCCTCGAGCAGGTGCGCCAGTACCAGGGGGACTGGCTGCGCGGTGACCTCGTCGCCGGTGTCGTGGTGGCGGCGCTGATCATCCCCAAGAACCTCGGCTACGCCGAGATCGCCGGCGTGCCGCTCGAGAACGGGCTCTACGCCGCCGCTGCCGGGACGATCCTCTACGCCCTGTTCGGCACCTGCCGCCAGATCTCGATGGGTCCCAGCTCGGGCCTGGCGGCCGTGGCCGGCGGCGCCGTGCTGGCGGCCAGCCTGAGCGACCCCGCCGACGCGGCCACCCTGGTGGCGGGCATCACGCTGACGAGCGGCTTGTTCTTCCTCGCGCTCGCAGTGTTCCGGATGGGCTGGTTGTCCCAGTTCCTGTCCCGGGCTGTCGTCACCGGGTTCCTCTTCGGCGCAGCCATCGACGTCGTCATCGGCGAGCTGCCCAAGCTGACCGGCACCGACAGCGAGGGCAGCAGCTCGTTCCAGGAGCTCTGGTCGTGGCTGTCCACGCTGGACCAGGCGCACCTCGCCACCGTGGTGGTCGGGGTCGTGGCCCTCGTCGTCGTCTTCGGCCTCCGGTGGATCGCCCCGCAGGTCCCCGGCGCGCTCGTGCTGCTCGTGGGCGGACTCGTCGCGTCGGGCGTGCTGGATCTCGGGGACCAGGGGGTCGCCCTCGTCGGAGACATCCCGAGAGGGCTGCCGTCGTTCGAGGTGCCCGATCCCGGCCTGCTGGTGGACCACGCCGGCACGGTCCTCGTGGCCGCCTTTGCGCTCGTGATGATCGGTTTCTCCCAGACCGCGGGGGACGCCCGGGCGATGGCAGCCAGGCACCACTACCGGGTCGACATCGATCAGGAGTCCGTCGCCCAGTCAGCCGCCAACATCGGCGCGGGCGTCCTCCACGGGATGCCGGTCTCCACGAGCCTCTCCGCCACCTCGTTGAACGACCGGTCGGGCGCGCGCACCGGTCTCGCGTCGCTGACGTCGGGAGTCACCGTCCTCCTGGCACTCCTCTTCCTCGCCCCCCTCTTCTCGTCGCTGCCCAAGCCGGTCCTCTCCGCCCTGATCATCGAGGCCGTCGTCATGGGGATGATGGACTTCGGGGAGCTGCGACGCCTGCGCAGGGTGTCGAGGGCCGACTTCTGGGTGGCCGTGGCGGCGATCCTCGGGACCCTGGTGTTCGGCATCCTCGCCGGTGTGGTCATCGGCATCGCGCTGTCCCTGGTGTGGCTCGTGTACGTCGTCACGCACCCGCTCGTGTCGACGCTCGGCCGTGAGCACGGCACGCAGGTGTTCCGGGACCTCGACACCCATCCCGAGGACGAGACGACCCCCGGGATCGTGGTGCTGAGGATGGACGGCGGGGTCTTCTTCGCGACTGCTGACGCGTTCGTCGACCAGGTTCGCGCCGCCGTGCTCGATCCCGGCGTAGACGGCGTGGTGCTGCACTTCGCGGGCGTCAACTTCATGGACTCCCAAGGGGCGGCGACGGTGTCGGAGATGATCCGGATGGCGGAGGAGTCGGACGTGGAGCTGCGGTTGGCGGCTGTCCGGCCGGGGGTGCGACACGTGCTCGAGCGGGAAGGTGCGGTGGACCTGTTGGGGGCCGACCGCATCCACGGCAATGTCCACCGAGCCGTTGCCGCGCTGGGAGCGACCCGCTTCCTGCCGGTTCACGGGTCCGGGGACTCCGAGAAGGATGAGAGACAGTGACCATGAGCGACCACACGATCCACCCGTCCGCGCCGGCCGTCGTTCCACGCTGGGAGTGGCGCACGTTCGGCGACGCCCTCGACGCCCTCGACGCCCTGGCACCGTTGCGGACCACCGCGCCCGTCGAGAGCGACGAGACCTACGTCCTGTCGATGTACGGCGACGCCTCGGTCAAGGTCCGCGCGGGAGTCCTGGACGTCAAGGTCCTGCAGCGGTTGAGCGGCGCCGGTCTGCAGCTGTGGGTGCCGACGATGAAGGCCCCCTTCCCGCTGGATGCCGCAGCGGTCGCGGGCGTCTTCGCCGCGCTCGGCGTGCCACCGCCGGAGACCCGGCGGACCGATCTCAGCCTCGAGCAGCTGCTGCAGGAGCTGGTCGCTCCGCGTGACGACCTGCGGCTCGTGGAGATCCACAAGCGCCGTCGCCGGACCCTCGTGGACGACTGCATGGTCGAGCTCACCGAGGTGAGCGCCGAGGGCGTGACCAGCCGGACCGTCGCCGTGGAGTCCCCGGACCCAGGCCTGGTGTCGCGGACGATCGGCCGGCTGGGGCTCGACGGTCGGCCCAACGTCTGCGTGGCCAGGGGGCTCAAGTCGATGCTCGGGTGGGGACCGAGGCGGTTCGCCGTCCTCGACGTCGGCACGAACTCGGTCAAGTTCGCACTCGGCCGGCGCGACGATGGTGGCACCCCGCGGATCGAGACGGAGACTGCCGTGGTCACCCGGCTCGGCGAGGGTCTGGTGGCGGCAGGTGGGCTGACGGCCGCCTCGATGGGCCGCACGGTCGACGCCATCGAGGGCCTGGTCGACGACGCCCGACGAGGGGGTCCGCTCGACATCGTCGCTGTGGGCACGGCGGGGCTACGACAGGCATCGAACCGGGACGAGTTCTTGGCGGCCGTCCACGGCCGCTGCGGGGTCACCGTGGAGGTCATCTCGGGCCGGGACGAGGCACGGCTCGCGTACATGGCCGCCGTGTCGACCCTCCCGCTGACGGGTGACCGGCTGCTGGTGTTCGACTCCGGCGGCGGCAGCAGCCAGTTCACCTTCGGGAGCGCGGACCGGATCGAGGAGCAGTTCAGTGTCGACGTGGGCGCCGTGCGGTTCGCCGAGCGCTTCGGGCTCGCGGACGCCGTGCCCCGCGAGACCGTCGACGCGGCGCTCGACGCGATCGCCGCCGAGCTCGCCGAGCTGGCGGACCGACCGCGACCGGACATGGTGATCGCGATCGGAGGCACCTCCACCAACCTGGCGGCCATCAGGCACGGCCTGGACCGCTACGACCCGGACGTGGTCCACGGGACCGTCGTCGACGTGGACGAGGTGGACCGACAGATCGAGGCGTTCCGGACTCGCTCCACGGAACGACGGCGTGAGATCGCCGGCCTGCAGCCGGCCCGGGCCGAGGTGATCCTCGCCGGGGCGTGTGTCGTCCGCACGATCCTCAGGCTCACGGGGCAGGACGCCGTGACCGTCAGCGACCGCGGGTTGAGGCACGGCGTCATCGCCGAGAGGTTCGGTACCCCGCGACCTCGGTGAGCCTGCAGGCTGCGTCGGCTCAGCCGCGCGCTCGCCGCTCGTCGGCGGCCAGACGCAGGTCGCGCCAGTCGGTGACGGCGAGCCGCGATGCCGAGGCCAGCTGCGCGAGGTCGCCCGAGGCGACGGTCCAGACGTCCTCGACGACCTCGGCCGGTGGGGCCGCGTCGCCGTGGCTGTCGTGCCAGGCGAGCTCGAGGAGCTCCAGGAGGTCGAGCGCAGCATCGGCCCGGTCGCCGTACTCCAGCGTCGCGCGGTCGCGTGCGCCCTCGCGCCGCTCGTCCCTGCTGCGCGCCGCTACAGAGTGCGGGACCCGTCCACCGCTGCCGGCGCCGACAGCGCCGTCCCGGACCATCACCAGACGGGCCGTCGCGGTCGGACCGTGCTCATCGTGTGCAGCAACGCATCGCGGCGTACCGCCCGCACCTCGCCCAGCTTCACCTGGCACTCCCAGCACCGGTCGGTCGGGACGCAGCACATCGCGTCGCGGACCTCGGCCTCCAGCTGGTCTGCGTGGGCGCTCCTGCTCAGGACGCTTCCCATGGTCTTCCTCCCCTGTCGTTGCCCTTCGAGTGTGACCGGGGCGGCGACACGGCCGCATCAGCATTACTACCGATGTCTGGACCGGTGGCCCGGACCAGCGGGAGCAGGCCGGACCGCTTCGCACGGCGATACCCTGCCGGCGTGCCCGTGACCGTACGTCGAGCGAACGAGGCCGACGCCGCGGGCCTGTCCCGGCTCGCCGCTCTCACCTTCCCCCTCGCCTGCACCCCGCAGACCCCGGCCGACCTCCTCGCGGCCCACATCGCCACGCGGCTCGACCCGGCGAGCTTCCGGGGCCACGTCGGCGACCCGGCCTGCACCCTGCTCCTCGCCGAGGACGGGACAGGCGGTGACCCGGTCGGTTACACGATGCTGGTCCTCGAGGAGCCGTCCGACCCGGACGTCGCGCGAGCCATCCGCCACCGCCCCACCGTCGAGCTGGTGCGCTTCTACGTCCACCCGGAGCACCACGGCTCGGGGACGGCCGGGCTCCTGATGGAGCACACGCTCGCGGCGGCCACCGGCACCGAGGCGCGGGGGGCCTGGTTGGGGGTCAGCGAGGAGAACGCCCGCGCCAACGCCTTCTACGCCCGCCACGGCTTCGAGCCGGTCGGACGCAAGAGGTTCCACATCGGGGACGCCTGGGAGGACGACGTCGTGCGCGAGCGAGTGCTCCGCACCTCGTAGCCGTCTCCGCACCGGTCCATACCGGTCCACCCGTTCCGGGGACAGCGGCCTTCGTCTCCCCTACCCTCGTTCTCGGACCCAGCCCTCGGTGCCTCTGGCCGACCGTCGGGCGAGTCTGTCCGCCCGGTTTGCGTCGGCTAGAGATCCACCTCGCCGACGATCCGGGTGGTCGCGTCGCCCGACACCCACACCCGGTCGGTCACGGCCTCGAGCCGGACCCGCCCCTCGCGACCGATGACGCTGCCCTGGCGCGAGGTGTACGACGGCGGCAGCGCGCCGGCGCCGATGAGCCACTGGGCGAGCCCGGCGTTGGCGCTCCCCGTGACCGGGTCCTCCCCGAACTCCCGGCCGTCGGCGTAGAACGCACGCACCTCGACGTCGGCGCCGAGCTCGTCGGCGGTCGTCGCGTCCCAGCGACCGAGGACGGTCACCTTGAGGTCGGTGAAGGCGGCGATGTCGGGCACGACGCCGACGACCGCGTCCGCCGAGCCGAGGTCGACGCCGACCCAGCCGGGGCCGTTGTCGATCCACGCCATGTCCTCGACGGCCGCGTCGGTGACGCCGAGCGCGCGCACGATGCGGGCCCGCAGGTCCGCGTCGACCGGCCCGGACCGGCGCAGGGGCGGGGCGGCGAACCCGAGCCGCGGCGAGCGTCGTACGTCGACGAGCCCGGCGCCGCACTCCTGCACCACCACGTCGCCGCGGGGCACTCCCCCTGCCTCCAGCCACGCATGGGCGCTGCCGATGGTGGGGTGGCCCGCGAACGGCAGCTCGCCGGTGGTCGTCCAGATCCGCACCCGGTAGTCGGCGGCCGGGTCGGTCGGCGCGGACAGGAAGGTCGTCTCGGACAGGTTGGTCCACCGCGCGACGTGCGCCATCTGCTCGTCGGTGAGGCCGTCGGCGTCGTGCACGACCGCGAGCGGGTTGCCGAGCCACGGCTCGGCGCTGAAGACATCGACCTGGCGGAAGGGCAGCACCCGCCGATCCAAGCACAGCTCCGGACGGGGGCGGGCGGTCAGGCGTGGGCCGCCCACCTGCGGGCCGCCTCGTCCGCCGCTGCCGAGACCAGCGCGGCGAGCTCGGGCCGGTCCGGCACCGGGAACGAGACATACGCACCCCGTCCTCCGGCGACCGGTCGTCCGTAGGCCTTCGCAGCGAGCGTGCCGTCGGGCAGCATCCTGACCGTCAGCGACTGGAGCTCGAACTCCTCGTCGCGGCGCGTGTCGCGCCAGCGCAGCTCCTCGGGGATCACGACGTTGATGGCGAGGGCACTGAGGTCCACCGGTGCGTCCATGGCGTCACCCTCGCACGTGGCGCCCACGCCCTCAGGTCAGCGCCAGGACGTCCCGCCAGAGCGAGACCAGCGCGATGGTGGCCCACGCGGCGAACACGCCACGGAGCACCCATGCGGCGGCGGGAGCGCGACCAACGAGCTCCAGACCCGGCGGCGTACCACCCGCGCGGAGCATCACGGCGTGCATCAGCGGGCCGTACGCGGCCGGAACGGCCACGAACAGGCCGATCGCGAGCCACAGCGGCTCCAGCAGGATGAAGTCGACCCCGGTCGGGTGCACCACGAGGCTGCCGGCCACCACACCGGGAGGCACGCTGATGCTGAACCACTGGAACCATGCCGGCCCGACCAGCAGCGGCCGTGCCACCAGGTAGGTCAGCCATCCCACGATGCCGACGGCGACCCCGACCACGGCGAGGTTGACCGAGCCGTCAAGAGTCACGACTCCCATCTCGAAGCCGTCGTCGCTGATCCGCCCGTGCGCCTGCGGATTCTGGCGGGCGAGCAGTGACATCGCGAGCCGGGAGAGCACACCGACGCAGAAGACGCCCGTCGCCACCGCGACCACCAGCGCCGAGAGGACGTAGCGCGCACGCACGGCACACCCCCTTCGCTTCCCGATGTGCATCGTCCTCCGTGCCGCGGGCCGAACGGAAGGCAGGTCCAGACGGGTTCGGCGCCGCGTACGTGCGACGTGCCGCCAACTGGGGGCGCTCCACCCCGCCGACGCGGCGACCCGCGCGCTGCTGGGCCCGACCTAGGCGTCGGCCAGCACCTCGAGCGCCTGCCGGTAGCCGTCGATCCCCTGCCCGACGATCGTCGCCACCGCGTGCGGCTCGATCACGGAGGTGTGGCGGAACTCCTCGGCACGCTGCTTGGGATCGGAGATGTGCACCTCGACCAGCGGTGCGGTGAGCTGGGCGCACGCGTCCCAGAGCGCGAGGGAGTAGTGGGTCCACGCGCCGGCGTTGAGCACCACGCGCAGGCCGTCGTCAGCGGCGGTGTTCAGCCAGTCGAGGAGCTCGCCCTCGTGGTTGGTCTGGCGGACCTCCACCTCGAGACCCAGGTCGCGACCCCACTCGACGCACTGGTGGGCGAGCTCGGCATGGGTGGTCGAGCCGTAGATCTCCGGCTGTCGACGACCGAGCCGGCCCAGGTTGGGGCCGTTCAGGACGAGCACCTTCGTCATGACTCTCCTCCGATCGCGGCGTAGGCCGCCCGCAGGTCGTCCTCGCTGGGCCCGGCAAGGATCCGCGGCTTGGCGAGGTCGTCCAGCACGACGAAGCGCAGCTGCGAGCCGCGTGCCTTCTTGTCGACCTTCATCGCGGCGTGCAGGTCGTCGAAGGAGGCGGCGTCGTACGTCGTCGGCAGCCCCACGCGGGACAGCGCCTCGCGGTGCCGCTCGACGAGGGCGGGGTCGAGGCTGCCGGCCCGGGCGGCGAGCTCGGCGACGTAGACGCACCCGATGGCGACGGCCTCGCCGTGGCGGACGGCGTAGTCGCTGGTCCGCTCGATCGCGTGGGCGAGGGTGTGGCCGTAGTTGAGCACCTCGCGACCGGGGTGGCCGTCGGCGCCGCCGGTCTCCTTGAGGTCGTCGACGACGACGTCGACCTTGACCCGGATCGCCCGCTCGACGAGCTCGCGCAGCTCGGCGGAGTCCCAGGTCAGGTCCGCCGGGTCGGCGCCCTCGACGATGTCGAGGATGGCGGGGTCGGCGACGAAACCGCACTTCACGACCTCGCCCAGCCCGGCGACGAGCTCCTCGTGCGGCAGCGTCTCCAGCAGCGCCAGGTCGCACAGCACACCGGCGGGCTCGTGGAAGGAACCGACGAGGTTCTTGCCGGCGCCCGTGTTGATGCCGGTCTTGCCGCCGACCGCGGCGTCGACCATGGCCAGCAGGGTGGTGGGCACGTGGACGACGCGGACGCCACGCAGCCACGTCGCGGCGACGAACCCGCCGAGGTCGGTGGTCGCTCCCCCGCCGATGGTCACGACCGCGTCGGACCGGGTGAAGCCGGCCTCGCCGAGGGCCTCCCAGCAGTCGGACGCGACGGGCGCGGTCTTGGCGCGCTCGCCGTCGGGGAGCCCGAGCGCGAGGACGTCGTAGTGCTCCACCAGGGCGTCGACCACCGGGTCGGCCAGCTCGCCCAGCGTGCCGGCGTAGAGCACCGCCACCCGCTCGACCGACTCGCCCAGCAGCGCCGGCAGCCGCTCGGGCAGCCCGTGGCCGACGACGACGTCGTAGGGGGCGGCGCCGCCGACGTGCAGCACGGTGTCGCCGGACTCCTGCCGGACCGGTGGGTCGGACTTCTGGGGCTGACGCTGGGCGCGCTGCTGGGGACGCTGCTGGGTCCGCTGCTGGGTCCGCTGCTGCTGCTTCCGGGTCTGGCGCTTCGTCATCCGAGCAGCCTCCGGACCTCGGCCGCCACCTCGTCGGCGGTGCGGCCGTCGGTGTCGACGGTGTGGGCCGACACGGACTCGTAGACGGGGGTGCGCTCGTCGAGAAGCGCCTTGATGCGCGCGCGCACGTTGCCGAGCAGGAGCGGTCGCCCGACCCCGAGGCCGACCCGCTTCACGGCGTCGGCGAGGCCGACCCGCAGGAAGACGACCGGCAGCCCGGCCAGCAGCTCGCGCGTCTCCGGCCGCAGGACCGCACCACCGCCGAGCGCCAGCACCCCCTCGTGCTCCGCGAGCGCAGCGGCGACCGCGGCCGCCTCGAGGTCGCGGAAGTGGTCCTCGCCCGACTCGACGAAGATGTCGGAGATCTCGCGGCCGGTCGCGGCCTCGATGTCGGCGTCGGTGTCGCGCACGGGCAGGTCCCAGGCGTCGCCGAGCAGGTCTGCGACCGTCGTCTTGCCGGACCCCATGGGCCCGACCAGCACCACGCGAGGGCTCATCGGAGGCTCACCGGAAACGGAGGGTGTCGAGGTAGGACTCGGCGTTGCGCCGCGTCTCCTGCACCGAGTCGCCGCCGAACTTCTCGACCACGGCGTCGGCCAGCACGAGCGCCACCATCGCCTCGGCGACGATGCCGGCCGCGGGCACGGCGCACACGTCGGAGCGCTGGTGGTGCGCGACGGTCGCCTCACCGGTGGCCACGTCGACCGTGCGCAGCGCCTTCGGCACGGTGGCGATGGGCTTCATCGCGGCGCGCACCCGCAGCACCTCACCGGTGGACATGCCGCCCTCGGTGCCGCCGGAGCGGCCGGAGGTGCGGCGCAGGCCGTCGTCGGTCGTGACGATCTCGTCGTGCGCGAGCGAGCCGGGGGTGTCGGCGAGCTCGAAGCCGTCGCCGACCTCGACGCCCTTGATCGCCTGGATCCCCATCAGCGCGCCGGCGAGCCTGGCGTCGAGGCGCCGGTCCCAGTGCACGTGCGAGCCGAGGCCCGGCGGCAGGCCGTGGACGACGACCTCGACGACGCCGCCGAGGGTGTCGCCGTCCTTGTGGGCCTGGTCGATGCGGGCGACCATCGCGGCGCTCGCCTCGGGGTCGAGGCAGCGGACCTCGTCGGCGTCGAGGCGCTCGACGTCGTCGGGAGCGGGGACGAGGCCAGCGGGCGCCTTGACGCCGCCGAGCGAGACCACGTGGGACACGATGCGGGCGCCGACGGCCTGCTCGAGGAAGTTGGACGCCACGCGGCCGAGCGCGACGCGGGCCGCGGTCTCGCGGGCGGACGCGCGCTCGAGGATGGGACGGGCCTCGTCGAAGTCGTACTTCTGCATGCCGACGAGGTCGGCGTGGCCGGGCCGCGGACGGGTCAGCTTGGCGTTGCGGGCGAGCGCCTCGAGCTCGACGGGGTCGACGGGGTCGGCCGACATGACCTTCTCCCACTTCGGCCACTCGGTGTTGCCGACCTCGATGGCCACGGGACCGCCCTGGGTCTCACCGTGGCGCACGCCGCCGAGCACGCGGACCTGGTCCTGCTCGAACTTCATCCGGGCGCCGCGGCCGTAGCCGAGCCGGCGCCGGGCCAGTGAGTCGGCGAGGTCGTCGGTCGTGACGCGGACGTGGGCGGGCAGCCCCTCGAGGATCGCCACCAGCGAGGGACCGTGGGACTCGCCTGCTGTGAGCCATCGGAGCATGGGTGAAGTCTCTCAGCCCCACATGCGCGCAGCGAGCGCAGTCCCCCAGACGAGACCCACCAGCGCGCCACCGACCATGAACGGACCGAAGGGGAACGACCTCTTGAGCAGGCTGCGGTCGCGTCGCACCAGCAGCACGACGAGCGCCGGGACGACGAACAGCATGAAGCTCGCCCACAGGCCGATCGCCAGCGCGCCCCACCCGGTCCAGCCGAGCACGAGCCCGACCGGCGCGGCCAGCCGCACGTCGCCGAAGCCCATCCCGGCCGACCGCACGAACCACAACACCCAGAAGAACGACCGGGCGAGCACCATCGCGACGAGGGCGCGCACGAGTGCCTCACGCTCACCCGTCGCGAGGCCCACCACCGTCACCACGACGATCGCGGCGAGGGTGACGGGCAGGACGACGACGCGGGGCAGCAGGCGGGTGTGCCAGTCGATCACCGACAGGGCGACCGCGACCGGGGTCAGCGGCACCAGCCACAGCAGCGGCCAGTCGATCCCAGTGACCGCGCCGAGCAGCGCCGCCGCCACGGCCGACAGCAGCGCGCTGCGCCACGCGAGACCCGGCCGGGCGGCGATGTCGGCGTAGAGCATCTTGGGGGGCTCGTCGGCGGGTGGCGCGTCCTCCGCCACCTGCTTCGGCGCGGGCTCCGGCACGCGCGCGACCAGCCGCGGGACCAGCAGGCCGCCCACCCCGGCGAGCAGGGCCGCGACGAGCGCGGCGAGCGCAGGGTCGGTCAGGGTGTCGGTCACGGGGTCATTCAACCGGCATGGCGCGCCGCARGGGCGCGTTCGCCGGCTTCTCTCAGCACGTCGACCGCGACCGTCCGTCCGGTGAACAGCTCGACCTGCAGCACCGCCTGGTGCACGAGGAGGTCCAGGCCGCCGACGACCGTGCGGCCCGCCGCCGCGGCGACGAGGGGCGTGGGCCACGGGTCGTACAGCACGTCGAAGACGACCGGCACGTCCGCGCAGCCCGCGACCAGCTCGGGCGTCTGGGCCGACGCCGGGATGGTCGACACCAGGATGTCGGAGCCGGCGGGTCCGGCGCCCAGCGTCGACACCACGACCTCGGGCGCAGCCGGGTGCGCCCGGAGGGCGGCGAGGGTCTCGGTCGCCCTGGCCTCCTCCCGCACCGCCACGACGATCGTGCGCACGCCGAGGTCTGCCAGCACCAGCCCGACCGAGGTGGCCGTCGCACCACCGCCGAGGATCGTCGCGGTCACCAGCGGGATCGACGTGCGCTCACGGATGGCGGCGACCGCTCCGGGCAGGTCGGTGTTGTCGCCGACCCGGGTGCCGTCGTCCTCGATCACCAGCGTGTTGACGGCGCCGGCCAGGCGCGCACGGTCGGTGAGCCGGTCGACGAGCGGCAGCGCCTCGCGCTTGAGGGGCATGGTCAGCGAGAGCCCGCGCCACTCCCGGCCGAGTCGCGAGAGGAACTCCCCGAGGTCGCCGGAGCCGACCCGGTGGGCGTCGTAGGTCCAGTCCAGTCCCAGATCGACGTACGCCGCCCGGTGCAGCGCCGGCGACAGCGAGTGGGCGATCGGGTCGCCCAGCACGCCGCAGCGCCGGCCCGGCCCCTTGCTCACGTCAGCGGGCTCGGGGTCGGGCTCAGCATCGGTCGGAGGTCTCGCAGTAGGTCTTGTACTCGTCGCGCCCCTCGAGGAAGCCGTCGTAGTCCTCGTAGAACTTGGTCTCGCCCGTCGAGAGGTCGACCGTGACGTAGTAGTACCAGTCGCCGTCGGCGGGGTTGGCGGCTGCTGCGATGGCGTCGTCACCCGGCGACTCGATCGGGGTCGGCGGGAGACCGGCGTTGATGCGCGTGTTGTAGGGCGTGTCCTCGGCCAGCTGGTCGGGGGTCAGCTCCGTCGAGCCGGGCGAGAGCCCGAGACCGTAGGCGATCGAGGCGTCGATGCCGAGCGTGCCGTTGGTGCCGCCCTTGTCGCCGGGCCCGTCGAGACGGTTGTAGATCACGCGGGAGATCTTGGGCATGTCGTCGCCGCGGCCCTCGGCCTCGATCAGCGAGGCGATGATCATCAGCTCGCCGGGCGTCTTGCCGAGCTCGGCGGCCTTCTCCTCGAGACCGGCGGCGTCCGCGGCCTCGCGCCAGCGGTCGACCATCATCTTGAGGATGCGGGGCGGCTTCATGCCCGGCTTGATCTCGTAGGTGGCCGGGAACAGGTAGCCCTCGGCGTTGCCGTCGGCGTAGTCGGGCAGCCCGAGGCGGTCGGGCTGCTGGAGCGCCCGGTTCCACGCCTGCTCGGGGTAGTCGGTGTTCTCGGCGAGCGTCGAGACGATCTCTGTGAGCCGGAGGCCCTCGGGGATCGTGACGGTCGGGAACCCGATGAGGTTGTCGGGGTCGACGAGGACCTCGAGGGCGTCGGCTGCCTTCATCTGCTTCTGGAGCTCGTAGGCACCGACCTGGATGCCGGCCGCGTCGGGCTCGCCGGCGGCCGCGTCGATGAAGGCCTGGACCGACTTGGTGACGCCGTCGGCCTTGAGGTTGCGGCCGATCTGGGCGGTCGAGTCACCCTCGTTGACGGTGAACTCGACCGAGCCCTTGCCTGGGCCCGGGTAGTCGTCGGGGCCCTGGAACTGGTCGGCGACCCACGAGACGCCCTGTGTCAGCGCGACGTAGAAACCCCCGAGGAGCACCACGAGCGCGACCAGCACCGCGAAGCAGCCCTTGAGGCCGCGTCCCTTGCGGCGCTTGCCGCCCGGGACGTAGTCGCGCTCCTCGAGCTCCTCGCGCTCGTCCGCGCGCACGTCGTCGTCCGGACGGGTCTCGTGCTCACTCATCTGTCTCCGTCACCTCGACGATCTCTCCCGGTGCGTGTCCACTCGACCGCTCCGTGTCCAGTGCAGTCTGCAGGATCAGCACGGCCGCTGCCTGATCGACGACGGCGCGCCGCTTGGCCCCGTGGCGCCCCTGCTCGCGCAGGATCGACTCGGCGGACACCGTGGTCAGTCGTTCATCACACAGCCTCACGGGCACGGGGGCAACTCGGCGAGCCAGCCGGCCGGCGAGCGCACGCGCCTTCTCTGCCGCCGGGCCCTCGGTCCCGTTGAGCGAGCGCGGCAGCCCGACCACGACCTCGACCGCCTCCATCTCGGCGACGAGCTGTGCGAGACGACGTACGTCGCCCCGGCCGCTGCGCACCGTCTCGACGGGGGTGGCGAGGAAGCCGGAGGGGTCGCTGCTCGCGACGCCGATCCGGGCGTCGCCCGGGTCGACGCCGAGCCGCACGCCGGTCCGCATCCTCAGCCCTGCACCTTCTCCGCGACCTCACGGGTCACCAGCGCGAGGGCCTCGTCGATGCGCGAGGCGTCGGTGCCGCCGCCCTGGGCGACGTCGTCCTTGCCGCCGCCCTTGCCGCCGAGGAGGGGCCCGACGGTGCGGACCAGCTCGCCGGCGGACAGCCCGCGGGCACGCGCCTCGTCGTTGGTGGCGGCCACGACCGACACCTTGCCGTCGGCCTGACCGATGATGACCACGACACCGGGCTCGCCCTGGGGCAGCCGGCCACGCACGTCCATCGCCAGGTTGCGTACGTCGCCACCGGCGGCGCCGTCGGCGCGGTGGGCCACGACCTTGACCGGCCCGACCTGCGTCGCGCCGGCCGCCAGGTCGGCGCTGGCGCCGAGCAGCTGGGCGAGCCGGGCCTTCTCCAGCTCCTTCTCGGCGGCCCTGAGGCGCTCGGTGAGGCCCTGCACCCGGCCGACCAGGTCGTCCGGCTGGGTCTTGAGCAGGCCGGTGAGCTGGGCGACGACATCACGCTCGCGGGCGAGGTAGCCGAAGCCCTCGACACCGGTGAGCGCCTCGATGCGACGGTTGCCCGAGCCGACGCTGGTCTCGCCGGTCACCACGACGGTGCCGATCTGCGAGGAGTGGGCGACGTGGGTGCCGCCGCAGAGCTCGCGCGACCAGGGCCCGCCGATCTCCACGACACGGACCTTGGTGTTGTCGTAGGTCTCGCCGAAGAGCGCGATCGCGCCCCACTCCTTGGCCTGCTCGAGGGTCATGTAGTCCCACGACACGGGCAGGTCGGCGCGCAGCGCCTGCTGGGAGACGAGCTCGATGTCGCGGACCTGCTCGGGGCTCAGCGCCTGTGTCCAGCCGAAGTCGAGGCGGAGGTAGCCGGGCCGATTGTAGGAGCCCGACTGCAACGCGGTGGGGCCGAGCACCTCGCGGAGGGCGGCGTGCACGACGTGGGTGCCGGAGTGCGCCTGGCGCGCGCCGGTGCGCCACTCCGGGTCGACACGGGCGTGGACCTCGCGCCCGGGGTCGAGCTCACCCTCCAGCACGCGGACCTGGTGCACGACCAGGCCCTTGATCGGGCGCTGGACGTCGAGCACCTCGAGGCGACCGCCGTCGAAGACGATCGTGCCGGCGTCGGCGACCTGTCCGCCGGACTCGGCGTAGAAGGGGGTGCGGTCGAGGACCAGCTCGCCGACCTCGCCCTCCGCGAGCCGCGGCACGGACGCGCCGCCGCTCAGCAGCGCGAGCGGGCGCGACTCGGTCTCGAGCGTCTCGTAGGCCAGCCACTCGGTGGGACCGAACTCGTCGAAGACGCCGCGGTAGACGGCCGTGTCGCCGTGGGAGCCCTTCTTGGCGCGGGCATCGGCCTTGGCGCGCTCGCGCTGCTCGGCCATCAGGCCGCGGAAGCCCTGCTCGTCGACCGTGATGCCCTGCTCGGCCGCCATCTCGAGCGTGAGGTCGATGGGGAAGCCGTAGGTGTCGTGGAGCGCGAAGGCGCGCTCGCCGGACAGCGTCGAGCCACCGGTGCTCTTCACCTCGGTCGCGGCCTGGTCGAAGATCTGCGTGCCGGCCTGGAGCGTCTTGCGGAACGCGTCCTCCTCGGCGTAGGCCACCTGCGAGATGCGCGGCCAGTCGGTGAGGAGGTTGTCGTAGGTCTCCCCCATCTTGTCGCGGGAGATCGGCATGAGCTCGGGCAGCACCCGATCCTCGCAGCCGAGCAACCGCATGGAGCGGACCGCGCGGCGCAGCAACCGGCGCAGGACATAGCCGCGGCCGTCGTTGCCGGGCGTGACGCCGTCACCGATGAGCATCATCGAGGACCGGACGTGGTCGGCGACGACGCGGAACCGGACGTCGTCGTCGTGGTCGTGGCCGTACTTCTTGCCGGTGAGCTCCTCGGCCCGCTGGATGACGGGGTAGACCACGTCGATCTCGTACATGTTCTGCTTGCCCTGCAGGAGCAGCGCGACCCGGTCGAGGCCCATGCCGGTGTCGATGTTCTTCTTGGGCAGCGAGCCCGCGATGTCGAAGTCCGACTTCGAGCGGACGGCACTGAGCTCGTCCTGCATGAAGACGAGGTTCCAGATCTCGAGCAGCCGGTCCTCGAGCTCGAAGGGCATGTCCGGGCCGAGGGTGGTCACGTCGAAGTCGGGACCGAAGTCGGGACCGCGGTCGTACAGGATCTCCGAGCACGGCCCGCCGGGACCGGGCACGCCCATCGACCAGTAGTTCTCCTTCGGGCCGAGCTGGACGATCCGCTCCCGCGGCAGCCCGGTGACGTCCACCCAGAAGCCGATCGCCTCCTCGTCGCCGGCGAGCACCGACGGGTAGAGACGGTCCTTCTCCAGGCCGTAGCCGCCGTCCTCGACGGGCTTGGTGATCAGGTCCCAGGCCAGCTCGATGGCGCCCTTCTTGAAGTAGTCGCCGAAGGAGAAGTTGCCGCACATCTCGAAGAACGTGCCGTGGCGCGTGGTCTTGCCGACGTCCTCGATGTCAGGGGTCCGCACGCACTTCTGGATGCTGGTGGCGCGGTCGTACGGCGGCGTCTCCTGCCCCAGGAAGTAGGGCTTGAACGGCACCATGCCCGCCGGGACGAACAGCAGGTTGGGGTCGTCGGCGAGCAGCGAGGCGGAGGGCACCACGGCGTGTCCGGCGGCCTCGAAGTGCGCGAGGAAGCGGCGGCGGATCTCGGCGGTGTCCATCAGTTCTCGTTCTCCTGGGTGGTGCTGGCGGTCAGTTCGGGTGGTCCGGGCTCATGAGAAGTGGGCCGCAGGCCGAGCTGCTCGCGCAACTCGGTTTCGCGCTCGGCACGGCCCTGCTGGACCTCCTCGGCGAAGAGCCGGGCGCCGGCCTGCCAGCCGCGGACACGGTCGCGCAGGCCGTCGGCGGTGAGGGACTCGGCGACGCGGCGGGCGCGGGCAGCGGCGTACACCCCGACCCCCGCCCCGGCGACGAACCAGAGAGGGCGTCCCATCAGGCGACGTCCTCCCCGAACGATCCCGGGCCGTCGTCGCGCGCGGCGGCCCGCTCACGGGCCCGGAACTCGCGCAGTGCCTGCTTCATCTCGGCGCGGCGGCCTCGCCCGGCACGCCGGGTCTCCTGCCGCACCTCGAAGCGGATCCGGTTGCGGGTCTCGGGCGACAGTGCCCGGCGCAGGCCGTGGGTCCAGCCGGCCGCCTTGACCACGGTCTCGCGGGCGACGATGTCGGTGAAGAGGCGGCCGTCGATCGGGCGGGCCACCGGCACGGGCGCGCCGGGCGGCGCGTCGTCCTCGCGGGGAGTGCCCACCTGGGTGATCACGAAGGCTGCGGTGTCGCTCTCGGCGACCGGGGGTGCCTGCGCAACCGGGCCTGAGGGCACGGCGACGTGCTCGGCGAGCGAGGCCACGAGGGCCTCGGCCCGGCGGGCCCTGCGGTGCGCGAGCAGCGCGACGACGAGCGCGACGAGCGCCACTGCGCACGCTGCACCCAGCCCCACCTGCTCCGTCGTCACGGCGCCGAGCCTACAAGCCCCGCAGAGGCTCACGGGATGGCGAGGTCACCCGCGGGGCGCACCCGCAGCCAGCGGAACCCGTAGCCCTCCAGCGCGACGCGGGTCGTCGCCGCACCGGTGACCACCTCCTCGGCCATCAGGTCCACCGCCTCGAGACCCTCGTCGCGGGGATCGATCGGTACGTCGACGGTGACCGGGTCGGCACCGAGGTTGTGCACCGTCACGACCGCGCTGCCGTCGAGCTGGCACCGCTGCACCAGCACCTGCGCGGACGGCTGGTCGACGACGCTCCACGTGCCCCATCCCAGCTCCGGACAGGTGCGCCGGATGCTGATGAGCTTGCGCATGAAGCTCCACAGTGAGTCCGGATCGTGCACCTGGGAGACGACATTGACGTGCTCGGGCCCGCAGGCGCCCGGCACGACCCGCTGCACCAGGCGCGACGGAGCCGCCGTGGAGAAGCCACCGTTGCGACCGGCGCTCCACTGCATCGGCGTGCGCACGGCCATCCGCCCGTCCGCCTCGAGGTCCTCCCCCATCCCGATCTCCTCGCCGTAGTAGAGCGTGGGCGTGCCGGGCAGGGAGAACATCAGGCTGTAGGCCATCCGGATCCGGCGCGGGTCGCCGCCGAGCATGGTGGGGAGCCGCCGCTTGAGGCCGCGGTCGTAGAGCTGCATCTCCGGCTCCGGACCGAAGGCCGCGAACACCTCCTGACGCTCGGCGTCGCCGAGCTTGTCGAGCGTGAGCTCGTCGTGGTTGCGCAGGAACGTCGCCCACTGGCAGGTCAGGCCGATGGCCGGCCGCTCCTCGAGCGCGGTGACGATCGGTCCGGCGTCCTCGCGGGCCAGGGCGAGGTAGGTCGCCTGCATGCCGATGAAGTCGAACTGCATCTGCAGCTCGTCGGCCGACTCCCCACCGAAGAAGTCCAGCTGTTGCGGGTGCTCCAGGTTCACCTCGCCGAGCATCATCGCGTGCCCAGCACGCCGGTTGAGGAAGCTGCGGATGGTCCGCATGAGCTCGTGCGGGTCGACGACCAGCGCAGGGTCGCCGATGTTCTTCGCGTTCTGCTCCAGGAACGGGATGCCGTCGACCCGGAACCCGTCGAACCCCAGCTCCAGCCAGAACCCGACGACCCGCAGGATCTCGTCGACCACCTCGGGGTTGGCGAGGTTGAGGTCGGGCTGGTGCTTGTAGAAGTTGTGGAGGTACCACTCACCCGTGCGGTCGTCGAGCTCCCAGATCGAGTCCTCCCGGTCGGGGAAGACGACCAGCTTCGAGGTGTCCGGCGGTTCGGTGTCCCTCCAGACGTAGTGGTCGCGGTAGCGGTTGGACGTGCTGCGACGCGCGGCCTGGAACCACGGGTGCCGGTCCGAGGTGTGGTTGACGACCAGGTCGGCGATGACGTTGATGCCGCGGTCGTGCGCAGTGCGGATCACCTCGACCAGCTGGCCGTGGTTGCCCAGGCGTGGGTCGACGCCGTAGAAGTCGGTCAGGTCGTAGCCGTCGTCGCGGTCGGGGCTCGGGTAGAACGGCATCAGCCACAGGCAGGTGATGCCGAGCTCCGCGAGGTAGTCGATGCGCTGCGCCAGGCCCTCCAGGTCGCCGGTGCCGTCGCCGTCGCCGTCGTAGAAGGTCTCGACGTCGAGGCAGTAGATCACCGCGCTCTTCCACCACAGGTCGCTCGTGTCAGTCACTCGCACGGACCCACACAAGCAGACCCCGTCCGTCCGCGTCAGCCCCGAAGGGCGGGCAGCACGTGCTCGCCGAACGCGTCGAGGAAGCCTGCCTGCTCCTGTCCGACGAAGTGCAGGTAGACGTCGTCGAAGCCGACGGACGCGAGCTCGGCGATCCGGTCCCGGTGCCACCCGAGGTCCTCCGACACCTCCACCGAGCGGCGTACGCCCTCGATCCCGACGTGTTCGGCCATCACGTCGAACGCCTCGGGGGTCTCGGTGTCCCAGTTGACCGGCTCGGTGAAGACGTTGGTGCGCCACTGGTCGAGCGCGATCGCCTCGGCCTCGTCGCGCGTCGGCGCCCACGACAGGTGCACCTGGAGCGACAGTGGACCCGCGCCACCGGCGTCGCGGTAGGCCGCGACGAGGTCGCGCAGCACGTCGACCGGCTGGTTGATGGTGACGAGACCGTCAGCCCAGCCCGCCACGCGGGCTGCTGACGCCACCGACACCGCGGGGGCGATGAGCCGGGGCTGCACCTGCGGCAGGTCCCACAGCCGGGCCCGGTCGACGGTGACGAGGCCGTCGTGGGTGACCTCCTCGCCGGCGAGGAGGCGACGGATCACGTCGACGCACTCCTCCAGGCGGCGCGTGCGTTCCTCCTTCGGTGGCCAGCGGTCGCCTGTGATGTGCTCGTTGCTCGCCTCGCCACTGCCGAGGGCCGTCCAGAACCGTCCCGGGAACATCTCGGCAAGGGTGGCGATCTTCTGGGCGACGACGGCAGGGTGGTAGCGCTGCCCCGGTGCGCACACGCAGCCGAGCTCGAGATCCGTCGTGGCCAGGGCGGCCCCCAGCCAGCTCCAGGCATAGCCGGAGTGGCCCTGCCGGGTGCCCCACGGGGCTATGTGGTCCGAGCACATCGCCATCTCGAACCCGGCCCGTTCGGCGTGCTGGACGTCGCTCAACAGCCGCGAGGGAGCGATCTGTTCGTGGGAGGCGTGGAACCCGAGGCGCATCCCGTCACCGTAGCGAGGTCAGCCGCCCCGGACGATGCGTCGTACGCGCTCCCAGCGCTCCTTGACCCCGGCCTCCGCGCCCAGTGCCGTCGGCTTGTAGTAGCTGGCGTCGCTGAGCACGTCGGGGAGGTACTGCTGCTCGGCGACGCCGTAGGGCTCGTCGTGCGGGTAGGCGTAGCCCTTGCCGTGCCCGAGGTCCTTGGCGCCGCCGTAGTGGGCGTCGCGCAGGTGGGGCGGCACCTGCCCGATCTTGCCGGCCTTCACGTCCGAGATGGCGGCGTCGATCGCGCTGATCACGGCGTTGGACTTCGGTGCCACCGCCAGGTGGATGGTGGCCTGGGCGAGGTTGATCCGCGCCTCCGGCATCCCGATGAGCTGCACCGCCTGCGCCGCCGCGACGGCCGCCTGCAGCGCGGTCGGGTCGGCCAGGCCGATGTCCTCGCTGGCGTGCACGACGAGGCGGCGCGCGATGAAGCGGGGGTCCTCCCCCGCCTCGATCATCCGCGCGAGGTAGTGGAGCGCGGCGTCGGGGTCGGAGCCGCGGATGGACTTGATGAAGGCGGAGATGACGTCGTAGTGCTGGTCACCCTGGCGGTCGTAGCGGACCGCGGCCTGGTCGACGGCGGTCTCGGCGGTGGCGAGGTCGATGACGGTGGAGCCGTTGCTGGCTGCCGCTCCGGCGGCCGCCTCGAGGTAGGTCAGTGCCCGTCGCGCGTCGCCGCCGGCCAGTCGTACGAGGTGGGCGCGGGCGTCCTCCTCGAGCTCGGTCTCCCCCGCCAGGCCGCGCTCGTCGGTGAGCGCCTGGTCGATGACCTCGGCGACGTCGTCGTCGGTGAGCGACTGCAGGCGCAGCAGCAGGCTGCGCGACAGCAGAGGGCTGATCACGGAGAAGAACGGGTTCTCCGTGGTGGCGGCGATCAGCGTGACCCAGCGGTTCTCCACCCCGGGCAGCAGCGCGTCCTGCTGGGCCTTGGTGAAGCGGTGCACCTCGTCGACGAACAGGACGGTCTCCTGCCCACCCCGGGCGAGCTCGGACCTGGCCCCGTCGATGGCGGCGCGGACCTCCTTGACGCCCGCCGCGACGGCCGACACCTCGACGAACCGACGCCGGGTCTGCTGGCTGACGATGGCCGCGATGGTCGTCTTCCCGGTGCCTGGAGGTCCCCAGAGCAGCAGCGACATCGACTGGTCGCCCTCGATCAGTCGCCGCAGCGGTGACCCGGCGGCCCGCAGCTGCTGCTGCCCGACGAGCTCGTCGATCGTGCGAGGCCGCATCCGCACGGCGAGCGGCGCCGAGGCGTGCGTGTTGGCGCCGAGCGACCCGGCGCTCGGCACCTGTCCGGACGCGGATCCGGGCGCGGGTTGCCCCGCGCCCGGTATCTCGAACAAGCCATCCACGCCGGTGAGTATCCCCGACGCCGTCGGTGCGCCCCTCAGACCCCCGTCGTCTGCTTCGACTTCAGGTCGTACCAGGTCTTCTCGTAGCCCGGGATGGTGAGCTGCTCGTTGGTCGGCGTGGCTCCGGGCACCGGGGTGCCCTGGTCGTCGACCGCGAGCAGGTCGGTGGTCACGGGCGCCGCCGGGTGGGAGCCCAGCTCGCCGGCGAAGTGGCAGGCCACCTTGTGACGCTTGCCGATCTGCAGCAGCGGCGGCTCCACCTTCGCGCAGATCTCCTGGGCGAACTGGCAGCGAGTGCGGAACCGGCAGCCCGACGGCGGGTTGATCGGGCTCGGCACGTCGCCCTCGAGCCGGATCCGCTCCCGACGGCCGCCGACCGCCGCCTGCTTCACGTCGGGCACTGCCGAGAGCAGCGCCTGCGTGTAGGGGTGGTGGGCGTGACTGTAGATCCTGTCGCGGTCACCGATCTCGACGATCTTGCCGAGGTACATCACCGCGACCTCGGGGCAGAAGTGGCGCACCACCGCGAGGTCGTGGGCGATGAAGAGGAAGGCGATGTCGAACTCGCGCTGCAGGTCCTGGAGCAGGTTGACCACCTGCGCCTGGATCGACACGTCGAGCGCCGAGACCGGCTCGTCGGCGACGAGGAGCTTGGGGTTGAGCGTGAGCGCCCGGGCGATGCCGATCCGCTGGCGCTGACCGCCGGAGAACTCGTTGGGGTAGCGGTTGTAGTGCTCCGGGTTGAGGCCCACCACCTCGAGCAGCTCCTGGACCCGAGGCAGGATCTTGTCCTTCGGCACGATGTTGTGCACCGCGAGCGGCGAACCGACGATCGTGCCGACCGTGTGGCGCGGGTTGAGCGAGGTGTAGGGGTCCTGGAAGATCATCTGCACGTCGCGGCGCAGCGGCCTCATCTGCGAGTTGGAGAGCTTGGCCAGGTCGTGGCCCTCGAACATCATCGACCCGCCGGTCGGCTTGTAGAGGCGGGTGATCAGCCGGCCGGTGGTGGACTTGCCACACCCGGACTCGCCGACCAGGCCGAGCGAGCCGCCGCGCGGCACCTCGAAGGACACCCCGTCCACCGCCTGGACGTGACCGACCGTCCGGCGGACGAGCCCCGAGGACTTCACGGGGAAGTACATCTTCAGGTTGTCGATCGTGATGATGGGCTCGGCGTCGGGGTCGAGCGCGGTGGCGGCGTGACCCTGCTCGGCGAGCTCGTGGAAGTCCAGCGGCGCGTGGACCACCTCGTGGTCGTCGACGACGTCCGTGTCGTGGTGGGAGAGGTCCCGGTCACCCGTCTCCGCCGCGTTGGCGCCGATCTCGCTCGCGTCGATCGCCACCTTGGCGTTGGGGTCCTGGCTCATCGAATCTCCTCGGCGAGGTCGGGGGCGATCTCCGGCAGCACTTCCGTGCGGTAGATCTCTTCAGGGTTGGGCAGGTGGCACCGCTTGAGGTGGCCGGCCCGGTTGCTGGCCGGCGTCAGGGCGGGGAGCTCGGTGAAGCACAGGTCGCCGGGCACCTTGTCCCGGTGCGAGCAGCGGGGGTGGAACGAGCACCCCGACGGCGGCTTCAGCAGGCTGGGCGGATTGCCCGGGATCGGGATGAGACGGGCGTCGGTGGAGGCCCCGACCTCGGGGATGCTCGACAGCAGGCCCCACGAGTAGGGCATCTCCGGACGGGTCAGGATCTCCTTGGTCGTCCCGAACTCCACACACCGGCCGGCGTACATCACGAGCACGTCGTCGGCCATCTCGGCGATGACGCCGAGGTCGTGGGTGATGATGATGACGGCGGAGTTGAACTCGCGCTGCAGGTCCTGGAGCAGGTCGAGGATCTGCGCCTGCACCGTCACGTCGAGCGCGGTGGTCGGCTCGTCGGCGATCAGCAGCGACGGGTCGTTGATCAGGCCCATCGCGATCATCACGCGCTGTCGCATGCCGCCGGAGAACTGGTGGGCGAAGTCGTCGACGCGGCGGTCGGGCTGGGGGATGCCGACACGGTCGAGCATCTCGATCGCCTTGCGACGGCCGTCGCGCTTGGACGCCTTCGGGTGGTGCATCGCATAAGCCTCGGCGAGCTGGTCGCCGACCCGGTAGAAGGGGTGCAGCGCAGCCAGGGCGTCCTGGAAGATCATCGCCATCGCGTTGCCGCGCAGCTTGCGCATGCGGCTCTCGGCAAGGCCGACGACCTCGGTGCCACCTAGGCGGATCGATCCGGAGATCTCGCTCGACTTGGCGTCGTGCAGGCCCATCACGGCCATGCTCGAGACCGACTTGCCGGAACCGGACTCGCCGACGATGCCGAGCGTCTTGCCCAGCTCGACCGAGTAGCTCAGCCCCTTCACGGCCTGGACCGGCCCGTCCTGGGTCGGGAACGTCACCGTGAGGTCCTCCACCTGGAGGTACGGCCCGTCGACGTCGCTGGGGGACGAAGCGGAGGAGGGGGACGTGATGGTCAAGAGAGCCTCACTCGGGGATCGAGAACGCTGTAGATGACGTCGACGACGATGTTGGAGATGATCAGGACGGCGGCCGCGAACAGAGCAGTGGCCGACACTACGGGCAGGTCACGCTGGGCGACCGCCYGCAGGCTCCACAGTCCGATCCCGTCGATGTCGAAGATCGTCTCGGTGAAGATCGTACCCGCGAGCAGGGTGCCGAACTCGATGCCGAAGATCGTGATGACGGGCACCAGCGCGGACCGCAACGCGTGCTTGTAGACCACGGTGTTGTCCCGCAGCCCCTTGGCCTTCGCGGTGCGGATGTAGTCCTCGTTGAGGACCTCCACCATCGAGCCGCGGGAGTAACGCGTGTAGGTCGTGCACCCGAAGGCACCCAGAGCCATCCATGCAAGGAACATGCCACTGAACCACTTCGCCGGATTCTCGGTGATCGGGAAGTAGCCGGTTTCGGAGAACAGGGGTATCTCCCAGCTGATGGTGAGGAACAACCAGGTCAGCAGGGCGAACAGGTAGTAGGGGATGGACGAGATGACCAGGAAGCTCGACACGAGCGCCTTGTCGGTCAACGTCCCCCGTCTTCGGGCCGCGGCGACACCGATCGGGATGCCGAGGGTCAGGTAGAGGAACGCGCCGCCGATCGCCACCGAGAACGTGGCCGGCATGCGCTGCTTCATCTCCTCGAACACCGGAGCCTTGGTCCGGTAGGAGTAGCCCAGGCACGGGGCCGGGCAGTCGAACACGGTGGTGCTGCCGAACTGGATCTCGCGCCCGGCCACGACACCCTTCATGAACTTGCCGTACTCCTCGTACCACGGGTTGTTGAAGCCGAGGTTCTCGCGGAACACCTCGAGCCGCGCGGGTGTGCAGCGGTTGCTGGTGTCGTTGTCGCAGATCGTCTGCGCGGGCTCGGACGGTCCGTACCAGAAGAGCAGGAACACGCTCATCGAGATGAGGAACAGGACGACCACGCCCGAGAGCAGGCGCTTGACGACATAGGCGAACACGAGGATTTCCCTCCGGGGTTGTGAGCAGCTGCCGGCATGGCCGACACACGGTGGTGTGGGGGCCCCGGTTCACGGGGCCCCCACACCGAGGTGGAGCAGGATCGACTCAGTCAGTGGACCACAGGGTCACTGAGCGACGAAGAGATCCTTGTAGTTGGGCGCGCCGAGGGCACCGTCACCGGTCGGGTTCCCGATCTTCTCGCCGAAGGCGAAGAGGTCGTTGCGGAACGCGGTCGGGATGATCGGGTAGAACTCGGTCGCGATCTGCTCGTCCAGGGCACCCCAGGCATCGGGCTGCGCGTCGAGCTCCATGGTGCCGATCTCGTCCATCTTCGCGTCGATGGAGTCCTCGGAGAAGAACGCCGTGTTGTAGGTGGCGCCCGTGCGGAGCAGGGCCGGGATCATCGTGGAGCCGGACGGCCAGTCCGAGCACCAGTTGACGCCGCGCAGGTTGAGCTTCTTGTTGATCTTGTTGTCCGGGTCGGTCCAGATCGTGTAGAGCGAGGTCTCGATCGGCACGGGGTAGGACGTGACCTTGAAGCCGGAGTCGGTGAGACCCTTCTCGATCTGCTTCTGAGCAGCCTCGGTGGTCGGCGAGCCGGTGTTGTAGGCCATGTGGATCTCGTAGCCCTCCTCGCCAGCCTCGGCCAGGAGCTCCTTCGCCTTCTCGGGCTGGTAGGTGATCTGCTCACCGTCGACCTGGTAGTCGGACTTGCCCGCCATGCCGGGGGGCATGACCGAGTTCGCCGGGACACGGGTCACGCCGGGGACCTCACCGGAGGCCTGCCACACGCTCTCGTACGGGTAGGCGTACGCCAGGGCCTTGCGGATCTCCGGCGTCGTCTTCTCGTAGTCGGGCGCCCAGAAGCTGGTGCACTGCGCCGACTGCTGCACGAGGCGGTCGCCCAGGTCCTGGTTGAACTTGGCGTAGTTCTCGGCGGTGACGCTGGCCGAGAGGGCCGTCTGCGACTCGGTGTTGCCGCTGAGCATCAGCTCGTCGGTCTGGGTCGGGTCAGCAGCGAACTTGAAGATCCACTTGTCGGCGTACTGGTGACGGGCCGGGTCGGAGTCGGCGACCCAGGCGTCGTTCTTGACGAGCACGAGCTCCTCGCTCGGGCGGAACGACTCGACCTTGTAGGGGCCGGTCGACAGCGGGCTACGACCGTACTCCGGCGGGTCGGAGACCTTGCCGAGCGGGGACGGGCCCATCGCCATGAAGGCGCCCCAGTAGTCCATGTCCGGGAACGGCATGGACATCTTGATGGTCACCGTGCGGGCGTCCTCGTCGAACGTGATGCCCTTGTAGTCCTTGCCCTTGTCGGTGTAGGGACCCTTGTAGCTGTCGGCGTCGAGGAAGTAGTGCGTGGAGTACTCGGTGCCGGGACCCGACGGGAAGGCCTCGGAGTCGAGCGAACGCTCGATGCCCCAGGCGACCTCCTCGGCGGTGATCGGCTTGCCGTCCTCCCACGTCGCGTCGTCGCGGATGGTGAACGTCCACTCGGTGAAGTCCTCGTTGGGGCTACCCAGGTCGGTCGCCAGGTCCGGGACGAGGATCATCTCGCCGGACTCGGTGTCGCGGGAGTACTGGGTCAGCGACCGGTGCGTGAGCGCCTGCTGGATCGAGTTGCCCGTGACCGACCAGCCGTTGGTCGGGTCGAGGTCCTCGGGGCCCGGGTCGTCCGGCAGGTACACCGTGATGGTGCCGCCGGCCGAAGCGCCCTCGACATCAGCCGCGGGGCCCTGGCGCTCTGGGTCCTTGGCGATGGTCTCCGAAGCATCCTGGAAGCCTTCGCTGCCGCTTCCGCTGCTGCCCTCGTCGTCGTTCCCGCCGCCGCCACCACAGGCAGCGAGGGTCACGAGCGCGGCACTGGTGGCGAGTGCTGCCGCCGCCTTGGTCCGTCTCATTGTCCAGCCTTTCGTTGTTGTTCGCACACCGGAAGCCCCCGGGGTGACGTCTGTTGAGGATCTCCGCCTCAGCGGCGGGTCTTCGGGTCGAACGCGTCTCGAACCGCGTCGCCGAGGAGGTTGAGTGCGAGCACCAGGGCGACGACGCCGATCAGGGGCTCCCACAGGTAGAGGGGGTAGTTGCTCCAGTAGGGCACCGCGTTGGCGATGGTCTGGCCCCACGAGGCGCTGCCGGTGACGCCGATGCCGAGGAACGCCAGGCCGGCCTCTGCCGCCACGAACGCCGGCAGCATCAGGGAGATGCTGATGACGATGGGCGCCGTGAGGTTGGGCAGGAGCTCCTTGAACAGGATGCGCCGCGTCGGCATGCCCAGCACCCGGGCGGCGTGGATGAACTCGCGCTCACGGAGCGAGAGCACCTCGCCGCGGATCAGACGGGCCACCGTCATCCAGCCGAACAGCGACAGGATGAGGATGAGCGAGCCGATCTGGATGGTCTCGTAGCTGTCGCTGGTGCCGAAGCGGTCGATGATGATCGGCGAGATGGTCAGCGCCGCGAGGAGGAACGGGATCGTGAGGAAGAAGTCGGTGATGAACGACAGGATCTTGTCGACGACGCCGCCGGTGAAGCCGGACACCAGGCCGACCACGATGCCGACCACGGACGAGAAGAGCGTCGCCGCGCCCGCGATCATCAGCGAGGTGCGGCACCCGTAGATCCAGTGGGCCAGGTTGTCGGCGCCGGTGCGGGGGGCGATGCCGAAGGGGTGCGCGGGGTCGAACGGGTAGAACGGCGGGCCTGTCTTGGGGTAGCCGACGCCCGGCTCGGCGAAGTTGCACTCGAGGACCTCGCACGCGGTGACGGTGTCGAGACTCACCCCGAACGCCTTGGCGATCAGGTCCGCGAAGATCGCCACCAGCAAGAAGAAGATCACGATGACCGCGCACGTGACGGCGATCTTGTCCTTCCGCAGCCGGCCGAACGCGATCTGCATCGGCGACTTGCCGGAGATCTCCTTGGCCTGCTTGCTGTTCGGGTCGTTGATCTCCGGTTCGTCGCTGAGCGAGCCCAGGGTCTCAGGCCCCGTCGCTTGTGCCGACATTCTCTCCCCATCGAGTTCGGGTCCGGTGGTGTCTGCGGTCCCTCCGGGGACCGCGCCGAACGGGACTCTATGTGACCTGCGACGCGTGAACGATCAAGGACGGGTAACGATCCCGTTACGACGCGTTGGGCCCGTGGTCACCGGGATGGCCGGGCAAACCTGCGGGTGATCACTCCCCCGGCGGGACGTCCTTCGCGGGCGTGGCGTCGACACCGGCTTCCTTGCGCTGCTCCGGGGTGATGGGCGCCGGCGCCGCCGTGAGCGGGTCGTAGCCGCCCCCGGACTTCGGGAAGGCGATGACGTCGCGGATGGAGTCGGTGCCCGCGAGCAGCGCCACGATGCGGTCCATGCCGACGGCGATGCCGCCGTGGGGGGGCGCCCCGAACTTGAAGGCATCGAGCAGGAAACCGAACTTCTCCTGCGCCTCGTCCTCGGACAGCCCCATCACCGCGAACACGCGCTTCTGGATGTCACCGCGGTGGATACGGATGGACCCGCCGCCGAGCTCGTTGCCGTTGCAGACGATGTCGTAGGCGTAGGCAAGCGCGCTGCCGGGGTCGGTGTCGAAGGTGTCGAGGAACTCAGGCTTCGGGCTGGTGAAGGCGTGGTGCACCGCCGTCCAGGCGCCCGCGCCGACGGCGACGTCGCCGCTGGCGACCGCGTCGGAGCTCGGCTCGAAGAGCGGGGCGTCGACGACCCAGGTGAAGGCGAAGGTCGAGTCGTCGAGCATGTCACCGCGGCGACCGATCTCGAGGCGCGCGGCGCCGAGCAGCGCACGGCTGCTCTTGGCGGGTCCGGCGGCGAAGAAGATGCAGTCGCCCGGCGAAGCCCCGACGTGGGCGGCGAGGCCCTCGCGCTCGGCGTCGGTGAGGTTCTTCGCGACCGGACCGCCGAGCTCGCCGTCCTCGGCGATCGTGACGTACGCCAGGCCCTTGGCACCGCGTTGCTTGGCCCAGTCCTGCCAGGCGTCGAACTGGCGACGCGGCTGGCTGCCGCCGCCCGGCATCACGACCGCGCCGACGTAGTCGGCCTGGAACACCCGGAACGTGGTGTCCTTGAAGTAGTCGGTGCACTCGACGAGCTCGAGGCCCATCCGGAGGTCCGGCTTGTCGGACCCGTACCGCGCCATCGCGTCGGCGTACGTCATCCGCGGCAGCGGGCGCTGGATGGTGTGGCCGGCCTGGGCCCACATGGCCTCCAGGACGTCCTCCATCAGCGTGATGACGTCCTCCTGGTCCACGAAGCTCATCTCGATGTCGAGCTGGGTGAACTCCGGCTGCCGGTCGGCGCGGAAGTCCTCGTCGCGGTAGCAGCGCGCGATCTGGTAGTAGCGCTCCATGCCGCCGACCATGAGCAGCTGCTTGAACAGCTGCGGGCTCTGCGGGAGGGCGTACCAGCTGCCGGGGGCCAGACGGGCCGGCACCAGGAAGTCGCGGGCGCCCTCGGGCGTGGAGCGGGTCAGCGTGGGCGTCTCGACCTCGACGAAGTCGCGGGCGTCGAGCACGTCGCGGGCGGCCTTGTTGATCTTGCTGCGCAGGCGGAGGGCGGCGTTGGGGCCGGAGCGGCGCAGGTCGAGGTAGCGGTGCTTGAGGCGGGCCTCCTCGCCGACCTCGCCGCCCTTGTGGCCGGACGCGTCGTCGACGGGGAACGGGAGCGGGTCGGAGGCCGAGAGCACCTCGACCTCGGTCGCCACGACCTCGATCTCGCCGGTGGCGAGGTTGGGGTTCTCGTTGCCCTCCTTGCGCGCGACGACCTCGCCCACGACCTTCAGGCAGAACTCGCTGCGGAGGCTGTGTGCGACGGCCTCGTCGCGCACGACGACCTGCACCACGCCGCTGCGCTCGCGGAGGTCCAGGAACGCGACCCCGCCGTGATCGCGCCGACGCGCCACCCACCCGGCGAGCGTGACGGTCTGGCCGACGTGCTCGGCGCGCAGGGCGCCGGCGTCATGGGTGCGGATCACTGGTTCTCCTCTGAATCACTGGTGGTGCTGCTGGGGGTGGCGGTGCTGATGATCGTGGGCCGCAGGTCGGCCTCGGGCGGGGTCCACGACCCCGGGTCCGCCTCGACCTGCTCGCCGGTCCGGATGTCCTTGACCTGGCTCGTGCCGTCGGCCTGGACGAACCAGACGTAGGGGATGCCTCGCCGCTCGGCGAAGCGGATCTGCTTGCCGAACTTCGCCGGCGACGGGGCCACCTCGCAGGCGACGTCCCGGGCCCGCAGCGCGGCGGCGATGCCGGTGCTGGCGGTGCGGTCGTCCTCGTTGTTGAGGGCGACGAGAACGACGCTGGGCACGGGACGGCTGCCGGACAGGACGCCGTCGGAGATGAGCGGGACGAGGGTGCGGGACACGCCGAACGACACGCCGACGCCGGGGTACGTCGTACGCCCGTCGCTGGCGAGCGCGTCGTAGCGCCCTCCCCCACCGACGGACTTGAGCCGCTCGTAGCCCTCCATGAAGATCTCGACGACGGTGCCGGTGTAGTAGTCGAGCCCCCGCGCGATGCGCAGGTTGGCCTCGACTCCCACGCGGTCGCCGGCGACGGCGCGGCAGCCCTCGACCACGGCCGCGAGCTCCTCGAGCCCCTGGTCGAGCAGCTCGTCGCTGACCCCGAGCGCCCGGACCTTCTCCACGAACGAGGTGTCCTCGACGCGGATGGTGGCGAGCTCGAGGCAGCGCTGCGCCTGCTCGGGCGTGGTGCCGACCCGGTCGACCAGCAGCCGGGCGACCTCGTCGGCCGGGAGCTTGTCGAGCTTGTCGATGACCCGGATGGCGTCGGTGACGTCGTCGATGCCGAGGCCCCGGTAGAAGCCCTGGATCAGCTTGCGGTTGTTGAACTGGAACGACACCCGCGGGATCGGCAGCCGGCCGAGGGCGTCGACCATCACCGCCATCACCTCGACGTCGTGGTGGAAGGGCAGCTCGTCGCGGCCCACGATGTCGACGTCGGCCTGCGTGAACTGCCGGTAGCGGCCCTCCTGCGGCCGCTCGCCGCGCCAGGCGGGCTGCACCTGGAAGCGCCGGAAGGGGAACTCCAGGTGGCCGGCGTGCTCGAGGACGTAGCGCGCGAAGGGCACGGTGAGGTCGAAGTGGAGGCCGAGCTCGGCCTTCGCGTCGGGCTCGGCCGCGATGCGCTGGAGGACGTAGATCTCCTTGTCGACCTCGCCGCCCTTGGCCAGCCGGTCGACCGGCTCGACGACACGGGTCTCGATGTTGGTGAAGCCGTGCAGCTCGAACGTCCGCGAGACCGAGGCGATGACCTCGCGCTCGACGGCGCGCTGCGCAGGCAGCAGCTCGGGGAACCCGCTCAGCGGGGCGATCTTGCTCATCAGACGTCCTGGGTCAGGTCTTGGAGGAAGGGGTTGGTGGCGCGCTCGCGTCCGATCGAGGTCTGCTCACCGTGACCGGGCAGCACCACGATGTCGTCGGCGAGCGGCAGGACCTTGCCGGCCAGGCTGCGCAGCATCGTGGCGTGGTCGCCGCCGGGGAGGTCGGTGCGGCCGATGGACCCGGCGAAGAGGAGGTCGCCGGAGAACATCAGCTCCGAGACGTCCTGCTGCGCGTACGGCGTCCGGAACGTCACCGAGCCCTGGGTGTGGCCCGGCGTGTGGTCGACCACGAACCGCAGCCCCGCGAGCTCGAGCTCGGCGAGGTCGGACAGCTCGCGCACGTCGTCGGGCTCGGCCCACGAGTAGTCGCCCCCGAGGAGCATCTGGGTGGTCTCCGGGCTCATCCCGGCCATCGGGTCGGACAGCAGGTGCCGGTCGGACGGGTGGATCCACGCCGTCGCGTCGTAGGTGCCCGCCACGGGGGCGACGCACCACATGTGGTCGACGTGGCCGTGCGTGACCAGCACGCTGACCGGCTTGAGCCGGTGCTCCCGGACGACCTGGTCGACACCGGCTATGGAGTCCTTGCCGGGATCGATGACCACGCACTCCGACCCGGGACCCGTCGCCACGACGTAGCAGTTGGTACCCCAGGGTCCGGCGGGGAAGCCGGCGATGAACACGGGCGTCAGTCCTTGCTGGTCGTCGACCGGCGTCCGGCCGGTGGTCTGCTTGTCGGTGGGAAGCCTACCGAGGGCAGTCCGGGCCATGACTACGATGGGCGACCATGAGCTCCGACAAGCAGTCCCGAGACGACTCGGCACAGGGTGATCAGCCCTGGGGCCGGGTGGCCGAGGACGGCACCGTCTATGTCCGAACCGCCGATGGCGAGCGTCCTGTGGGGTCCTACGAGGCCGGCACCTCCGAGGAGGCGCTGGAGTTCTTCACCAAGCGCTACGAGGAGCTCGAGGGGAAGGTCCACCTGCTCGAGCAGCGGGTGGCCTCGGGGCGACTGGCGCCCGAGGAGGCGACGTCGTCGGTCAAGGCGCTGCGCGAGCAGGTCGGCGACGCCCACGCGGTCGGTGACCTCGTCTCCCTCGCCGCCCGCCTCGACGCGTTGGCCCCGGTGATCGCCGTCCAGCGCTCGGCCCGCAAGGAGGAGCGGGCGCAGAAGAGCGCCGAGTCCAAGGCGGCGAAGGAGAAGCTCGTCGCCGAGGCCGAGCGGCTCGCCGACAGCACCGACTGGCGCAACGGCGCCAACCGGCTCCGTGAGCTGCTGGCGACGTGGAAGGAGCTCCCCCGGCTCGACCGGGCCACCGACGACGCCCTGTGGCGCCGCTTCTCCACCGCGCGGACGACGTACACCCGACACCGCAAGGCGCACTTCGCCGAGGAGCACGAGCGCCGCGACTCCGCGCGCGTCGTCAAGGAGCGGCTGGCCAAGGAGGCCGAGGCGCTCTCGTCCTCGACCGAGTGGGGCCCGACCGCCGGCAAGTACCGCGACCTGATGCGGGAGTGGAAGGCCGCCGGCCCCGCGCCGCGCGAGGTCGACGACCAGCTCTGGCAGCGCTTCCGCGGCGCCCAGGACACCTTCTTCGGCGCCCGCGACGCGACCAACGCCGCGCTCGACGAGGAGTTCGCCGCCAACGCCGAGGTCAAGGACGCCATCCTCGTCGAGGCCGAGGCGCTGGTCCCCGTGACCGACCTCGAGGCCGCCAAGAAGACCTTCCGCGACCTCGCGGACCGCTGGGACGCCGCCGGCAAGGTCCCCCGTGACCGGATGAAGGAGCTCGAGGGCCGGATGCGGAAGGTCGAGCAGGCCATCCGCTCGGTCGAGGACGAGCAGTGGAGTCGCAGCGACCCGGAGAAGTCCGCGCGCGCCGACGACATGATCGGCAAGCTCGAGTCCGGCATCGCCGAGACCCAGGCCAAGCTCGACAAGGCGTCCGCCGCCGGCGACGACCGGCGCGTGAAGGACCTCGAGTCCGAGCTCGCCAACAAGCAGGCGTTCCTCGACATGGCCCGGCGGGCCGCGGCCGACTTCAGCTGATCGGGCACTTCGTGCCCTGTCCTGAGTACTGAGCGGGCACTTCGTCGCGCAACACGGGCACGAAGTGCCCGGTCACCGTCCCTGACGGGCACGAAGTGCCCGATCGGCTTGTTTGACAGGGACCGAAGTGCCCGCTCGACCTCAGGCGGTGACGCGGTAGGCGTCGAACACGCCCGGCACGGCGCGTACGGCGCGGAGCACGCCGTCGAGGTGGGCCGCGTCGGCCATCTCGAAGGAGAAGCGGCTCTTGGCCACCCGGTCGCGGGTGGTGGAGAGCGTCGCGCTGAGGATGTTCACGTGGGCGTCGGAGAGCGCCATCGTGATGTCGGAGAGCAGCCGGGCGCGGTCGAGGGCCTCGACCTGGATGTTCACCAGGAACGTCGACTGCGACGTGGGCGCCCACTCGACCTCGAGCACTCGCTCCGGCTGCCCGAGCAGGCTGGAGGCGTTGGTGCAGTCCTTGCGGTGCACCGACACTCCCCCGCCCTTGGTGACGAACCCCAGGATCGGGTCGGGGGGCACCGGGGTGCAGCACTTGGCGAGCTTGACCCAGAGGTCGTCGACGCCCTTGACGATGACGCCGGAGTCGGTCGGGCCACGCTTGGTGGCGGTCCGTGACCGGCCGGTGATGGTGACGCCCTCGGAGAGGTCCTCCTGGGCTCCATCGTCGCCGCCGTGCAGGTCGATGACGCGTCGTACGACGGCCTGCGCACTGAGGTTGCCCTCGCCGACCGCGGCGTAGAGGGCGGAGACGTCGGCGTGGTGGAAGTGCTCGGCGACGAGCGCCAGCACGTCGTGGGTCATCAGCCGTGTGAGGGGTAGGCCCTCCTTGCGCATGAGCTTGGCGATCTGGTCCTTGCCGCGCTCGATCGCCTCCTCGCGGCGCTCCTTGGTGAACCACTGGCGGATCTTGGAGCGGGCGCGCGGGGACTGCACGAAGTTGAGCCAGTCACGCGACGGGCCTGACGTCGGCGACTTGGAGGTGAAGACCTCGACGACGTCGCCGTTGTCGAGGGTCGACTCCAGCGGCACGAGGCGGCCGTTGACCCGCGAGCCGATCGTGTGGTGGCCGACCTCGGTGTGCACGGCGTAGGCGAAGTCGACCGGGGTCGCGCCCGACGGCAGCGGGATCACGTCGCCACGCGGGGTGAAGACGTAGACCTGCTGCTGGTTCATCTCGAAGCGCAGGGACTCCAGGAACTCGCCCGGGTCCTCGACCTCGCTCTGCCAGTCGAGCAGCTGCCGCAGCCAGGTGAGGTCGTCCTTGTCGCCGAGGCGGTCGGTGTCGACGCCCGCCTTGCTGTTCTCCTTGTACTTCCAGTGCGCGGCGACGCCGTACTCGGCGCGGCGGTGCTGGGCGAAGGTGCGGATCTGCACCTCGACCGGCTTGCCCGCGGGGCCGATGACCGTCGTGTGGAGCGACTGGTACATGTTGAACTTCGGCATCGCGACGTAGTCCTTGAACCGCCCCAGGACCGGGTTCCAGCGGGAGTGGATCACGCCGAGGGCGCTGTAGCAGTCGCGGTCCTCGTCGACGAGGATGCGGATGCCGACGAGGTCGTAGATGTCGGAGAAGTCGCGGCCGCCGACGATCATCTTCTGGTAGATCGAGTAGTAGTGCTTGGGCCGGCCGGTGACCTTGGCGTTGATCCGGGAGGCCTTGAGGTCCTGCTCGATCTCGGCCACGACCTCGGCGAGGAACTGGTCGCGCGACGGCGCGCGCTCGGCGACCATCCGCACGATCTCGTCGTAGATCTTGGGGTGCAGCGTCGCGAAGGCGAGGTCCTCGAGCTCCCACTTGAGGGTGTTCATGCCGAGCCGGTGGGCCAGGGGCGCGTAGATGTCGAGGGTCTCGCGGCTCGATCGCTCCTGGGAGGCGGCCGGGACGTAGCGCAGGGTGCGCATGTTGTGCAGCCGATCGGCGAGCTTGATGACCAGCACCCGGATGTCGCGCGACATCGCCACGATCATCTTGCGGATCGTCTCGGCCTGGGCCGAGTCGCCGTACTGCACCTTGTCGAGCTTCGTGACACCGTCGACGAGCACCGCGACCTCGTCGCCGAAGTCGGCACGCAGCGCGTCGAGGGTGTACGCCGTGTCCTCGACCGTGTCGTGGAGCAGCGCCGCGACCAGCGTCGGCTCGGTCATGCCGATGTCTGCGAGGATCGTCGTGACGGCGAGCGGGTGGGTGATGTAGGGGTCGCCGCTCTTGCGCATCTGGCCGGTGTGCCACTTGTCGGCGACCGCGTAGGCGCGCTCGAGGAGGGCCAGGTCGGCCTTCGCGTGGTTGGCGCGCACGGCCCGGAACAGGGGCTCGAGGACCGGGTTGGACGACGGCGGGCGGGTGCCGACCCGGGCGAGGCGAGCACGCATGCCCCGAGCGGTGAGGGGCGCCTTGGCGTCCTGCGCGGGTGCCTCCTCCTCTGCCATTGGCCCAGTCTAGTGAGGAGTCGGGCACCGCCGCGCGGGGACCGGGGTGGATCCGGTCAGATCGTGAGCAGCGTGGCGATCGGGAGGTCGCCGGTGACCGACCGCGGCTCGAGGAACGACAGCTCCATCAGCACGGCGGCGCCGGTCGCGACGCCGCCGCAGGCCTCGATGAGCTGCCGCGTCGCGACTGCTGTGCCGCCGGTCGCCAGCACGTCGTCGACCATCAGGACGCGCTCCCCCGGCGCGATCGCGTCCTGGTGCACCTCGAGCGTCGCCTCGCCGTACTCCAGGGAGTACGACACCGCGTGCGCGGCGCGCGGCAGCTTGCCGGCCTTGCGCACGGGCACGAAGCCGATGCCGAGGGCGAGCGCCACCGGCGCGGCGAGGATGAACCCGCGCGCCTCCATGCCGACGACCTTGTCGACGACCACGGTGCCGTGGTCGTCACGGCCGGCGGCGGCCAGCGCGGTGATGATCGCGGAGAACGCGTGGTGGTCGGCGAGGACGGGGGTGATGTCCTTGAACGTGACGCCCTTCTCCGGCCAGTCGGGCACGTCGACCGTCAGGCGCTGCAGCGCCTCCTGTGCCGTACGACGGTCAGGCATCGTCGCGCGCGTCGGGAGCGGGCTGCTCCAGCGGCTCGTCGACCTTGGCGATCGCGGCGCGGGCGATGTCGATCTGGGTGCCGGGCGCGATCTCGAGGCGGGCGCGGTCGTCGGCGAGCGAGACCACGGTGCCGTAGATGCCGGACGACATCATCACGCGCTGGCCGACCTCGATGCTCTGCTGGAGACGGACGACGTCCTTCTGCCGGCGCTGCTGGGGGCGCACCACCATGAACCAGAAGAGGGCCAGGATGGCCACCAGGGGCAGGAGTGCAGCAAGGTCGTTCACGGTCGGGGCTCTCCTCGAGGGGTCGGGTGCGGGAGCGCGTGGAGTCTACGCGGGTGCCCCGACCGGCCTCACACGTCGTCGAAGAGGGTCGAGTCGACGGTCGGGAGCGGCGGCGGCGTCAGGCCGAGGTGGTGCCACGCCGCCGGCGTCGCCACCCGCCCGCGGGGCGTGCGCGCGAGCATCCCCATCCGGACCAGGAACGGTTCGGCGACCTCCTCGACCGTCTCGCGCTCCTCGCCGACCGCGACGGCCAGGGTGGAGACGCCCACCGGTCCCCCGCCGAAGCGTCGGCACAGCACGTCGAGCACGGCGCGGTCCAGCCGGTCGAGGCCGGACTCGTCGACCTCGAACAGGTCGAGCGCGGCCTGGGCGACCGGCAGGCTCAGCACGCCGTCGGCGCGCACCTGGGCGTAGTCGCGGACCCGGCGCAGCAGGCGGTTGGCGATGCGGGGGGTGCCGCGCGAGCGCGAGGCGATCTCGCTGGAGCCCTCGGAGGTGAGGTGCACGCCGAGCAGTCCGGCGGAGCGGTGCACGATCCGGTCGAGCTCGTGGGGCTCGTAGAACTCGAGGTGGGCGGTGAAGCCGAACCGGTCGCGCAGCGGGCCGGGCAGGAGGCCGGCGCGGGTGGTGGCGCCAACGAGGGTGAAGGGCGGGATCTCCAGCGGGATGGCGGTCGCTCCCGGCCCCTTGCCGATGATGACGTCGACCCGGAAGTCCTCCATCGCCATGTAGAGCATCTCCTCGGCCGGCCGTGACATCCGGTGGATCTCGTCGACGAAGAGGACGTCGCCGTCGTTGAGGCCCGACAGGATCGCGGCGAGGTCACCGGCGTGGGTGATCGCCGGGCCGCTCGTGAGCCGCAGCGGCGTGCTCATCTCGGCGGCGATGATCATCGCGAGCGTGGTCTTGCCGAGCCCGGGCGGACCGGAGAGCAGCACGTGGTCGGGCGCCCGGCCCCGGCGGCGGGCCGCCTCGAGGACCAGCCCCAGCTGGTCGCGCACGCGCGCCTGCCCGACGACCTCGTCGAGCGTCTTGGGGCGGAGCGCCGCCTCGACCGCGCGGTCGTCGCCGTCGGCCTCGGCGTCGGTCAGCCGCTGCAGGTGGCCCAGCTCGGCCTCGGTCAGCTCGACGTCGTCAGTGTCCTCGTCGGTGTCGTCCCAGTTCATCGTCGTACCCGTCTCACGCCTTGCTCAGCGCGCGGAGGGCGGCGCGCAGCAGGGCGCCGACGTCGGGGGCGTCGCCGGCGTCGGGGGCGACGGCCTCGACCGCCTTCTCCGACTCCTTGGCCGACCAGCCCAGCCCGATGAGGCCCTGCTGCACCTGGTCGCGCCAGGCGTCGGCGGCCGAGGGGGCAGCCGCGGCCGGGTGGTGCACGCCCACCGGCGGGCCGATGCGGTCCTTGAGCTCGAGGATGATGCGCTGGGCACCCTTCTGCCCGATCCCCGGGACCCGGGTCAGCGCCTTGACGTCCTCGGTCGTGATGGCACGGCGCACGTCGTCGGGGCTCATCACCGCGACGATCGCCTGCGCGACCTTGGGGCCGACGCCGGACGCGGTCTGGACGATCTCGAAGACCTGCTTCTCGTCCTCGTCGAGGAAGCCGAAGATCGTCAGGCTGTCCTCGCGCACGACCATGCTGGTGGGCAGCGTCGCGGGCCTGCCGACACGGAGCGTGGCGAGGGTGCCGGGCGTGCACATCAGCTCGAGGCCGACGCCGCCGACCTCGAGGACGGCGCTGGACAGGGTGACGGCGGCGACCTCGCCGCGGACGAAGGCGATCATCGGGTCCTCATCGGGGTCTGCTTCTGCGGGGCGCGGGCCTGTGCCCGGGCCTGGGCCGCGGCGGCCTCGAGCCGCGTGTGCGCCGAGCCGCGCCAGACGTGGGTGATGGCCAGCGCGAGCGCGTCGGCGGCGTCGGCGGGCTTGGGGAGCTCGGACAACCGCAGGATGCGGACGACCATCGCCCCCACCTGGGCCTTGTCGGCGCGCCCGTTGCCGGACACGGCGGCCTTCACCTCGCTCGGGGTGTGCATGGCGATCGGCAGCCCGCGTCGCGCTGCGACGACGAGCGCGATGCCGCTGGCCTGGGCGGTGCCCATGATGGTGCTGGAGTCGGAGCGGGCGAAGACCCGCTCGACCGCGACCGCGTCGGGCCGGTGCTCCTCGATCCAGGCGTCGAGGCCCTTCTCGATCGTGACCAGCCGCTCGGCGATCGGGAGCGTCGAGCTCGTGCGCACCACGCCGGCGTCGACCATCGTGAGGGGCCGGCCGACGCTGCCGTCGACCACGCCGACGCCACACCGGGTCAGGCCGGGGTCGATGCCGAGCACGCGCACGCGCACACCCCTTCCGCCGTCGATCTCGTCCGAACATGTGTTCGTGCGATCACGCTAACCCGCGACGGCCGCGCGACGTCGTACGACACGCGGCGCGTGCCGGTCCCGGCACGGCCCCGGAGGCGCCTCAGGCGTCGGCGGTCTCGAGCTCGGCCATCACGTCGGCGGGGATGTCGACGTTGGTGAAGACGTCCTGGACGTCGTCGAGGTCCTCGAGCGCGTCGACGAGGTGGAGCACCTTGCCGGCGCCGGCGGCGTCGACCGGGATCTCCAGGCTCGGCACGAACTCCACGTCGGCTGAGTCGTAGTCGATGCCGGAGTCCTGCAGGGCGGTGCGGACCGCGACGACGTCGGTGGCCTCGCTCTGCACCTGGAACGCCTCGTCGAGGTCGTTGACCTCCTCGGCGCCGGCGTCGAGGGTCGCCTCGAGGACGTCGTCCTCGGTGACCTCACGGACCGTGCCGTCGTGGTCCTGCGACTTGGGCACGACCACGATCCCCTTGCGGGTGAACAGGCGCGAGACCGAGCCCGGGTCGGCCATGGTGCCGCCGTTGCGGGTGACCGCCGTGCGGACCTCCATCGCGGCACGGTTGGTGTTGTCGGTGAGGCACTCGACGAGGATCGCGACGCCCTGCGGGCCGTAGACCTCGTAGGAGATCGACTTGTAGTCGACGCCGCCCGACTCCGCACCCGAGCCCCGCTTGAGCGCGGAGTCGATGTTCTTGTTGGGGACCGAGCTCTTCTTCGCCTTCTGGATGGCGTCGTAGAGCGTCGGGTTGCCGGCCGGGTCGCCGCCGCCCTGCTTCGCCGCGACCTCGATGTTCTTGATCAGCTTGGCGAAGAGCTTGCCGCGCTTGGCGTCGATCGCGGCCTTCTTGTGCTTGGTCGTTGCCCACTTGGAGTGGCCTGACATGAGTCCCTCTATCCGTCGCTTCGTCTGTACGTCGTCAGGCCGAGCGCACCAGGTCCACGAACATGCCGTGCACCCGGCCGTCGCTGCCGACCTCGGGATGGAACGAGGTCGCCATCAGGGGGCCTTGACGGACCGCGACGATCCTACCCGCGGCGGGCCCGTCCTCCACCCGGGCCAGCACCTCGACGTCGTCGTCGATCGCCTCGACCCACGGCGCGCGGATGAAGACCGCTCGCACCGGGTCGGCCAGTCCGTCCACGTGGAGGTCTTCCTCGAAGGAGTCGACCTGGCGGCCGAAGGCGTTGCGGCGCACCGTGATGTGCAGGCCGCCGACGGTCTCCTGCCCCGCCGCGCCGTCCTCGATCCGGTCGGCGAGCAGGATCATCCCCGCGCACGTCCCGAAGGCGGGCAGCCCACCGCGTACGGCGTCGCGCAGCGGCTCGAGCAGGTCGAAGATCCTGGCGAGCTTGACCATCGTCGTGGACTCGCCGCCCGGGAGGACGAGGCCGTCGCACGCGGCGAGCTCGGCGGGACGGCGTACGGAGATCGGGTCCGCGCCCAGCGCCCGCAGGACGGCGAGGTGCTCGCGCACGTCGCCCTGCAGCGCGAGCACACCGATGGTCGGATTCACGAACGCCGATCCTAGGACCGTCGGGTCGCCGTAGGCTCACGCCCCATGAGTCTCCCCCGTCCGGCCTTGCTGGGCGCCGCGCTCCTCGCCCTGTCGCTCGCCGCCGGCAGCACCTCCGCGGGCACCGCCGGTGCCGTCGCCGGGTCCGTCGACGCGACCTCCGGTCGCCCCGCGCCCGGCGCCCGTGCGGTCGAGGGATGGCCCGTCGCGACGCCCTCCCGACTCGGCCTGCGCAAGAAGGCCGCCCAGCGCGGTGCGGCCGAGGCCCGGCGACTCGACTCCACCTGCTTCGCGGTCCTGCGCAAGGGCAAGCTCGTCGGCGAGTGGAGCTGGAAGCTGCCCCGCGAGGAACCCCGCGAGGTCTTCTCGATCACGAAGTCGGTCACGAGCACCCTGGTCGGCATCGCGGTCCGCGACGGCGACCTGCGCCTCGACGACCCGGTCTCGACCTACGTGCCGCAGTGGCGCGGCACCGCGTCGGAGTCGGTGACGGTGCGCAACCTGCTCTCCAACGACAGCGGCCGCTTCTGGTCGCTCGAGACGGACTACTCCGGGCTGCTCGCCGCCCGGAGCCGCACGAAGTACGCCGTCTCGCTCCCGCAGCAGTACGCCCCCGGCAGCGCCTGGGCCTACAACAACGCCGCGATCCAGGTCCTCGAGCCGGTGCTGAACAAGGCGACCGGGATGCCCGTCGCGAGGTTCGCCCGGGAGCGCCTGTTCGAGCCGCTCGGCATGACCCGGTCGTCGTTCATCACCGACCGTGCGGACGACGCCGCGGTCTTCTACGGCCTCCGCACGACGTGCCTCGACATCGCCAAGCTCGGTCGGCTCTACCTCGACGGCGGGACGGTCCGCGGGAAGGCGGGCGGCAAGCGCATCCTCGACGCGGCCTACGTCAGGCACGCGGTCGGGCGTTCCTCGACGGTCCACAACGCGGCCTACGGCTACCTGTGGTGGCTCAACCGGCCCGGTGCCCTGCGCGGCGCGACCGACCCGGTCGACGCCCAGGGGCAGCCGCTGAACCCGGTGACCGGGCAGCTCGCCCCGTCGGCGCCCGTCGACGTCTTCGCCGCGCTCGGCTTCGGCGGGCAGGTGCTGCTCGTCGACCCGTCGACGCGCACGATGGTCGTCCGCCTCGGCCTGCCCGCCCAGCCGGGCGAGGAGGCGTACGGCTTCACCAACGCCGCCCGCGTGCTGACCCGCGCCCTTCGCTGACGCGTGACGCCGTGCCGCCCGGTGCGGCACACTCGGCGGATGGTCGGGGCGTGGGAGCACCTGCCGGCGGCACGGGTCCCGGCGCCGCTCGCCCCGCACGTCCTGGCGATGTACGGCTACTCCGCCGAGGGCCTCGCCCCCGGCGTCCACCGGGGACTCCCGTCCGCCGGGCTCACCCTCGTGCTGAGCCTGGAGCGTCCGCTGCGCACCGCACCCACCGCCGAGGCGTGGGACGCCGGCGTGCGCGACTCGCAGTGGGTGAGCCTCGGCGGGCTGCACACCCGCGCGGCGATGGTGGAGCAGCCCGGTCGGTGGACCGGGGTGCAGCTGACCCTCCACCCGGTGGGCGTGCGGCGCCTGCTCGGCGTCCCTGCCTCCGACTTCCCGGTCGGCAGCTGGGACGCGCGCGACCTGGTCGGCGACGAGGTCGACCGGGTGGTCGAGGAGCTGCACGCGGCGGCCGACTGGCCCGGGAGGTACGCCGCGGTGAGCCGATTCCTGCTGCGCCTGGCCGCCCGCACGGACCGCGCCGCCTCCCCCCAGGGACCGTCGCCCGAGGTCGAGGAGGCGTGGCGCCTGCTCACCGGCCCGAGCCCCCGAGCGGTCGCCGAGGTCGCCGACGCCGTGGGCTACAGCCGTCGGCGGCTGACCCAGCTGCTCACGGCCGAGACGGGCCACGGACCCAAGACCGTGCAGCGCCTGGCCCGCTTCGACACCGCGCGCCGCGAGGTGGTCGCCGCGGCGTCCGCGGGCGCGTCACTGGCGCAGGTGGCCGCCCGCACGGGCTACTACGACCAGTCGCACCTGGTGCGCGACTTCCGCGAGTTCGCCGGGCTCGGGCCGTCGGCGTGGCTCGCGGCGGAGTTCCCAAATGTCCAAGGCGCGCCGGCTGGTGTCGCGGCAGCATCGGGGCCATGAGCAATCCCCACCGCACCATCGTCTGGCCCGCGCTGCAGGCGCACGACCCCGACCTCGTGATCCGTGCGCTCGTCGCGCTCGGCTTCGAGGAGACGGCCGCCTACCGCGACGAGGCGGGCGTCGTCCAGCACGCCCAGCTCGACTGGCCCGAGGGCGGCGGGGTGATGCTCGGCTGCCACAAGCCCGACGGACCGTTCACCCAGCAGCCCGGGACCACGGCGGCGTACGTCGTCGCCTCCGACGTCGACGAGGTGCACCGGCGCGCCGTCGACGCGGGCCTCGACCTGTCGCCGGTCGTCGAGCAGGACTACGGCAGCCGGGAGCTCCGCGTCACCGACCCAGAGGGCAACCAGTGGTCCTTCGGGACGTACGCCGGAGAGCCGCGGCGGGGCTGAGACCGCCGCGGCGACGCGTCACCAGCCGCGCTCGGACAGGCGGTGCGGCTGCGGGATCTCGTCGACGTTGATGCCGACCATGGCCTCGCCGAGGCCGCGCGAGACCTTGGCGACCACGTCGGGGTCGTCGTGGAAGGTCGTGGCCTTGACGATCGCCTCGGCGCGCTGGGCCGGGTTGCCGGACTTGAAGATGCCCGACCCGACGAAGACGCCCTCGGCGCCGAGCTGCATCATCATCGCGGCGTCGGCCGGGGTGGCGATGCCGCCCGCGGTGAAGAGGACGACCGGCAGCTTGCCCGCGGCCGCGACCTCCTTGACCAGCTCGTAGGGGGCCTGCAGCTCCTTGGCCGCTACGTAGAGCTCGTCCTCGGACATGCTGTGCAGCCGCCGCAGCTCGCCACCGATGGTGCGCATGTGCATCACGGCGTTGGAGACGTCGCCGGTGCCGGCCTCGCCCTTGGAGCGGATCATCGCCGCGCCCTCGGTGATGCGGCGCAGGGCCTCGCCCAGGTTGGTCGCACCGCAGACGAACGGGACCGTGTAGGCCCACTTGTCGATGTGGTTGGTGTAGTCGGCCGGAGTGAGCACCTCGGACTCGTCGATGTAGTCGACGCCGAGCGACTGGAGCACCTGCGCCTCGGCGAAGTGGCCGATGCGAGCCTTGGCCATCACCGGGATCGAGACGGCCTCGATGATGCTGTCGATCATGTCGGGGTCGCTCATCCGGGACACGCCGCCCTGGGCGCGGATGTCGGCCGGCACGCGCTCGAGCGCCATCACGGCGACGGCGCCGGCGTCCTCGGCGATCTTCGCCTGGTCGGCGGTGACGACGTCCATGATCACGCCGCCCTTGAGCATCTCGGCCATGCCGCGCTTGACGCGGCTGGTGCCGTGCTCGATGGGGGTCTCAGAAGTGTGCTCAGCCATGTCTGGATCGTAGTGCGGCCTCATCCCGAAGGATGCATCGTCGATGGCGATGGTTGAGCGCTTGATCAGGCCTGCGAGGCCGCGCGCGCGAGCGCCTGCCGGCGAACGACCCAGATGCGCTGCGCGACGGTCACGGTGGCCGCGATGGCGAGGGCCCAGAGGGCGACCTCGAGCAGGATCCACAGGTCGAGGAGGTCGGCGAAGAAGGCCGGCACGAGCATCCCGACGAGGCGGTCGGGCCGCTCGGCGATGCCGACCTTGGCGTCGTAGCCGAGGTGGTCGGCCTTCGCCCGGGCGTACGACGTCACCGCGCCCATGACGAGGATGACGAGGCACAGCCAGAGGTAGAGCTGGCTCTCCCGCTGCCAGGCGAAGAAGAGGACCAGCCCGCCGAACAGCGCGCCGTCGGCGACCCGGTCGAGCGTCGAGTCGAGGAAGGCGCCGAAGTCGTCCTTGCGCCCGACCTTGCGCGCCATCGCGCCGTCGATCAGGTCGCTGAAGACGAAGACGGTGATGAAGAGGACGCCTTCCCAGACCATGCCGCGAGGGAAGAAGAACAGCGCCCCGAAGCTGACCCCGAAGGTGCCGACCAGCGTCACCACGTCGGGGCTGATGCCCAGGCGGATGAACAGGTTGATGAAGGGCGCGAGCATCACGCCCTGCCAGAACTGCTTGAACCGATCGAGCACGGCCGCAGGCTACCGGCTCCCTCTTGACGTGGACTGCACCGGAGAGGATCGTCCTAACGGTGTTAGTCATTCCTAACGGCGATCGGGTCGCGGTCCGCCGAGCCGCGACCCGGCTCGAGATCCTCGAGGCGGCGTGGGAGGTGGCGCGCTCCAAGGGCCTCGTCGAGCTCACGCTCCGCGACGTCGCGGACCGCGTCGGGATGAGGGCCCCGTCGCTCTACGGCCACTTCGCCTCCAAGCACGCCATCTACGACGCCATGTTCGAGCAGGCGTGGAGCGACTACGAGGCCACGATCCCCGACCTCGAGGGCGCCCTCCCGTCCCACCCCCGGACGGCGATCCGGGTGATCGCCGCGCACTTCTACGACTTCACCGCGACCGACCTGGCGCGGCACCAGCTGATGAACCAGAGCGTGATCGCCGGCTTCTCCCCCTCCGTCGAGGCGTACGCACCCTCCGTGCGGGTCCTCGAACGCGCCCACCGCACGATCGTCGCCCTCACCGGCGCCAGGACCGAGGACGTCGAGGTCTGGGTGGCTCTCGTCGGCGGCCTCATCAACCAGCACCACGCCAACGACGCAGGAGGCAGCCGGCACCGCGTGCTGCTCGACCGGGGCGTCGACATGTGGGCCGACGCCGTCGGCCTTCCTCCGGACGACCAGCAGTAGGACCGGCACCAGGACCAGAAGCGCACCGCGAAGGACCCCGACCATGACCACGACAGACACCCCGCAGCGACGACGCCACTCCCACCTCGACACCCGGACGTCCATGACCCTTGCCCGGACCGAGCACGGGCGCACGATCGACGCGTTGCGCGCCCTCGGGCCCGACGACTGGGCGCGCCCGACGTCCTGCCCCGAGTGGGACGTCCGGCAGCTCGCGTGCCACATGGTCGGCATGGCCGAGTTCCCCTCGTCGCCGATCGAGATCGCCCGGCAGCAGCGCAAGGCCTCCGCCGTCCACGCCCGCCGCGGCGGGCCGGCGGTCGACGGGCTCACCCAGGTGCAGGTCGACGAGCGCGCCGACTGGACGCCCGAGCAGGTGGTGGTGGGTGCCGTCAGGGCTGCCCCCCGCTCCGTCCGCGGGCGGCGGTGGATCTCCGCCTGCGCCGGTCGCGCGCCGCTGCCGGGGACCCAGCCCGTGAACGGCCGGGAGGAGTCCTGGAGCGTGGGCTACCTGCTCCGGACCATCCTCACGCGCGACCCCTGGATGCACCGGACCGACCTGTCGACTGCGACCGGCCTGCCGATGATCCTGACCCCGGACCACGACGGCGTGATCGTGGACGACGTGGTCGCGGAGTGGGCCGAGCGCCACGGACGGCCGTACCAGCTGGAGCTGACCGGACCCGCGGGCGGCTCCTGGCGGCGAGGTGACGCCGAGCTCGTGACCCTGGACGCGGTCGAGTTCTGCCGGATCATCTCCGGCAGGGGCGTCGGCGTGGGGCTCCTGGCGACCCAGGTGCCCTTCTGACCGACCGCTCAACCCAGCAGCGCCGCCCGGACGTCCGCCACCGCGGCGGGCGCCCCGGACACCGTCCAGTCCACGCCCGCAGCGGGTACGACGACCGACGTGCCGCCCGCGCCCCGGATGATCGCGGCACCGGGGAGCCGGTCCCAGTCGGCGACGGAGTGCTGGAAGAGCACGTCCCACTGACCCGACGCGATCGCCATCGTGTCCATGGTCCCGGAGCCGAACATCCGCAGCGTGCCGACCTGGCCGAGTGCGCGGGCGAATGCCTCGCCCACCTCGCTGCCGTAGAACGGCGGGTGCAGGTAGGTCGCGGCGCACCGGGCCTCGGTCGGGGTGTCGGGGAGCGGCGCGAGCGGCGTGCCGTCACAGGTGCTCGGCAGGTCGGGTCCGCCCACCCACGTGCGCAGGCTGGCGGCGTGGTGGACCGCGCCGAGCAGCACGTCGTCCTCGTCGTGCAGGGCGATCGCGGTGCACCACCAGTCGCTGCCACGGGAGAAGTTGTAGGTGCCGTCCACCGGGTCGATCACCCATGTCCGTCCCGATGTGCCGGGCTTCGACGCGCCCTCCTCCCCCACGATCGCGTCGTCCGGCCGCTCGGCGGTGAGCTGCTGCACGATGAGCCGCTCGGCGGCGGTGTCGGCCTGCGTAACGATGTCGGACCCGCTCGTCTTTCGCTCGACGTCGAGCCCCTCGAGGCGGATCCGAGCGGCCAGGAGGGCCGCCTCCCGCACCAGGTCGCCGGCGAGCGCGGCGTCGCGCTCCAGTCGCGCGTCGTCGTCCACGGTGCCACCGTAGCCGGGGGCGTACTGTGGCAGGACGGAGCCACCCAGGCTTCCTACTGAGGAGCCTCGATGAGCGACAAGTCGCCGCGACAGGGCATGTCCAAGAAGTCCGGGAAGTCCATCAAGGAGAAGCGCGCCGAGAAGCACGCGAAGGCGGCGGGGAAGACCGACCACAGCGAGCCGTTCATGCCCAAGAAGAAGTGAGCCCCCTCAGCCTCGGCGTCATCGGCACGTCCGCCAAGGAGAACGAGCACCGCCTCCCCCTGCACCCCGACCACCTGCCGCGCCTCGACCCCGGGATCGCCGCTAGGACGACACTCGAGCACGGGTACGCCGACCACTTCGGCATCACCGACGACGAGCTGGCCCCGCACGTGGCCGGCTTCGCGTCCCGCGACGAGATCCTGCGGGACTCCGACGTCGTCGTGCTGCCCAAGCCCCAGCACGAGGACGTCGCGGCCATGCACGCCGGTCAGGTCCTCTGGGGGTGGCCGCACTGCGTGCAGGACCGCGCGATGACGCAGCTCGCGATCGACCGCGAGCTCACCCTGATCGCCTTCGAGGCGATGAACCACTGGACGGCGGACGGGCACGTCGGCCTCCACGTCTTCCACAAGAACAACGAGCTCGCCGGCTACTGCTCGGTGCTCCAGGCCATGGAGCTCGTCGGGATCACCGGCGACTACGGCCGCCGGTTGAGCGCGGTCGTCATCGGGTTCGGCGCCACGGCCCGAGGCGCGGTCACCGCCCTGAAGGCTCACGGCGTCCACGAGGTCGTGGTGCTCACCACCCGCGGGGTCGCCGCTGTGGGGTCTCCCATCCACTCGGTGCGGATCCGGCAGTTCGACCACCACCCCGGGGACTCGACCGTCACCCACGTCATCACCGAGCGCGGCCGGATGCCCCTGGCCCCCTACCTGGCCGAGGCGGACATCGTCGTCAACTGCACGCTGCAGGACACCGCGGCGCCGCTGACCTACCTGCAGACCGAGGACCTGGCGGACTTCCGGCTGGGCAGCCTCATCGTGGACGTGTCCTGCGACGAGGGCATGGGGTTCTCGTGGGCCGTGCCGACGACGTTCGACGAACCGATGTTCACCGTCGCGGACCGGGTGCACTACTACGCCGTCGACCACAGCCCCTCCTACCTGTGGAACTCGGCCACGTGGGAGAACAGCGAGGCTCTGCTGCCCTTCATGGAGACGGTGCTCAGCGGTCCTGAGGCATGGGACGCCGACGAGACGATCACGCGCGCCATCGAGATCCGCGACGGCCGGGTCTGCAACCCCGCGATCCTGGCGTTCCAGGGTCGGGCCGCCGAACACCCCTACCCGGTGGTCTGAGCCGGGTCCCACGCGTCGGCAAGCAGCTCGCGCGTGTCCTCGAGCAGCTGGGGCAGCGTCTTGGTGCCGCCGACGACCGTGATGAAGTTGGCGTCACCGGTCCACCGCGGCACCACGTGCTGGTGCAGGTGCTCGGACAGGGACCCGCCGGCGGACCGGCCGAGGTTGAGGCCGACGTTGAAGGAGTGCGGGCGGCTGACCTTCCGCACGGTCCGCAGCGCCTGCTGGGTCATCGCCATCAGCTCCGCTGCTTCCTCCGCCGTGAGGTCGGTCAGGTCGGCGACGTGGCGGTAGGGCAGCACCATCAGGTGCCCGGGGTTGTAGGGGTGCAGGTTGAGCACGACGTACGTCGACTCGCCGCGCGCGACGAGCAGCGACTCCTCGTCGGGGTGCGAGGGGATCGCGCAGAACGGGCAGCCCTCGTCGTCGACCGCCGTGCGGACGTAGGCCATCCGGTGGGGCGTCCAGATCCGCTCGAGCGCGTCGTCACTCATGGCAGCGATCCTAGGGTGGCCCCATGACGCCGATCCGACCGGCCGACGACGCCGACATGGCCGCGGTCGCCGACCTCTGGCACGAGGGCTGGCACGACGGCCACGCCGGCCACGTACCCGACGGGCTCACGGCCGAACGCACCCTGCCGGCGTTCCACGAGCGCACACCGTCGCGGGTGGCGGACACCGCGGTGGCGGTCGCCGAGGACGGGTCGCTGCAGGGCTTCGTGATGGTGGTCGACGACGAGGTGGAGCAGGTCTTCGTGGCCCGGTCGGCGCGCGGGACCGGGCTGGCGTCCGACCTGCTGGTCGAGGCCGAGCGGCGGGTGGCAGCCGGCGGCCATGCCACGGCGTGGCTGGCTGTCGTGGTGGGGAACGCGCGTGCCCGGCGGTTCTACGAGCGCCAGGGGTGGGTCGACCGCGGCGACCTGCCCTACGAGGTCAGCGCCGGCGGGCAGACCTTCGTCTCGCCGTGCCGGAGGTACGTCAAGCGGGTGGCGCTGGACTGACCGTGTCGAGAACCCGACGCCGGCTCCGTCCCTGACACATCAGGCCGTCGGCCACGGAGTGGCAGTCGAGAAGTGGAGAACAACATGACCGTGCGGATGGACAACGTCCTCGTCGTCGTCGACGACCTCGAGGCCGCGATCGCCTTCTTCGCTGCGATCGGCCTGGAGGTGGAGGGCCGGGCCGTCGTGGAGGGTGAGGCCGTCGACCGGCTGGTGGGCATCGACGGCGTCCGGAGCGAGATCGTCATGATGCGGACCCCGGACGGTCAGTCGCGGATCGAGCTCGACAAGTTCCACGCTCCCGCCGCCGTGCGGGCCGAGACCGAGCAAGCACCGGTCAACGCGCTGGGTATCCGCCGCTTCATGTTCGCCGTCGACGACCTCGAGGACGTCCTCGCGCGGCTGCGCGGCCAGGGTGCCGAGCTCGTCGGTGAGGTGACGGAGTACGCCGGCTACCGGATGTGCTACCTCCGCGGCCCCGACGGGGTGATGGTCGCACTCACCGAGCAGCTGGGCTGAAAGGCCCTCGCGACGAGGAAGGAGCCGATCGACGCCGCACCCGCCGGGGTGTGGCCCGCGCTCCGGCAGCAGGAGTACGACGGGGAGAACCCATCTCGGAGGCCACCATGTCGCTGCGCGTTCTCATCGGTCCGATCGGCCTCGCCCTGGCGGCGGCCACGCTGGCCCCGCCACTGGGCGCGGGTGCGGACACCGCGGAGCGTGCGGCCCCCGACCGCGGCGCCAAGAGCACATGGACCGAGGCCGACAAGGCGGGCTTCGGCACGGCGCGCACGCGGGGGAGCAACGTGTGGTTCACGCTGCAGGACGGGCGGGTCAGCGAGGTCTTCTACCCCGACCTGTCGACGCCGAGCACCCGCAGCCTCGAGCTCGTGGTGACGGACGGGCGCACGTTCACCGACCGGGAGACCGAGGACGTCGACGTGGTGACCACGCGTCCTGACGAGCGCAGCCTGCGTTTCCAGCAGGTTGGCACCGCGACCTCCGGCCGCTACCGCATCACCAAGACGTACGTCACCGACCCGCGCCGCGACGCGCTCGTCGTCCGGGTCCGCCTCGAGTCGCTCGACGGCGGCCGCTACCGGCTGTACGCCGTGCACGATCCGGCGCTCGCCAACTCCGGGATGGACGACCGCGGCCGCGCGACCCGGACGGCGCTCGTGGCCACGGACGTGAAGGAGCCCGTCGCGTCCGCGCTCGTCTCGCGCCCGCGCCTCGGCCGGAGCAGCACCGGGCTGCTCGGTCGCGACGACGGCTGGACCGACCTCGGGGGCGACCAGCGACTCGACGAGGGCAGCCGTTCGGCCGGCCCGGGCAACATCGTGCAGACCGGCCGGATCTCGGGCGTGACGGGGCTCGCCGGCGAGCAGCGCGCGACGCTGGTCCTGGGCTTCGGGCGGACGGGCGCGGAGGCGCAGCGCACGGCACGGTCGGGTCTCCGCGCGGGGGCGCGCCAGATCGCGGCGCGCTACGACCGCGGTTGGCACCGCTACCTGCGCAGCCTCAAGGACGTGCCCGACAGTGCCGCGGCCGTCCGGCGCCACTACCTCGCGTCGGCGCTCGTGCTGGCCGCCGCGGAGGACAAGCTCAACCCAGGGGCGCTCGTGGCCTCGCCGTCGGCACCGTGGGTCTGGGGTGACGAGGTCAAGGACCTCTCCTCCCCGTCGGGCGCCTACCACCTCGTGTGGTCGCGCGACACGTACCAGTTCGGCACCGCGCTGTGGGCCATGGGCGACAAGGCGGCCGCGCGCCGCTCGGTCGACTGGCTCTTCGACGTGCAGCAGCTGCCCGACGGCTCGTTCCCGCAGAACTCCGACGTCGCGGGGACGCCGGTCTGGTCCGAGCTCCAGCTCGACGAGGTGGCGCTGCCGATCGTGCTGGCCCGCCTCGTGGGCCGCGACGGGCGGCACACCTACCGAGGCGTGAAGCGGGCCGCGCAGTTCCTCGTCCGCTTCCGTGACGAGGAGACCGGGAGGCGGGCGCCCTTCTCGCCGCAGGAGCGCTGGGAGAACCAGTCCGGCTACTCCCCCAACTCGATCGCCACCCAGGTCGCCGGCCTGGTCTGCGCCGCCGACATCGCCCGCAAGAACGGCGACCGCGCCTCCGCCCGCCGCTGGCTCCGGCTGGCAGATCGTTGGCAGTCGAAGGTCAAGCAGTGGACCCGCACGACCAACGGCCCCCTCAGCAGCAGCCCCTACTACCTGCGGATCACCAAGGACGGTCGCCCCGACCGCGGCACGGAGTACGGCATCGGCGACGGCGGGCCGTCCGCCGTCGACCAGCGGCGCGTGGTCGACCCGAGCTTCCTCGACCTGGTCCGGCTCGGGCTGGAGCAGCCGGACGACCCGGACGTGCTGACCACGCTCTCGGTGGTGGACGACGAGCTGCGGGTGGACACGCCCAACGGGCCGTTCTGGCACCGCTTCAGCTTCGACGGCTACGGCGAGACGCGCGACGGCGGGCAGTGGGAGATCACGGAGGACGACACCGGCACGACGCTCGGTCGCGCCTGGCCCCTGCTGACCGGGGAGCGCGGTGAGTACGCCGTCACCGCTGGGCAGGACGCGACGCCCTACCTCGCCGCCATGGCAGCGGCCGCCGGCACGAGCGACATGATCTCCGAGCAGGTCTGGGACAGTCGCGAGCCCGCCGGCGAGGCCTGCTGCCCGGCGGGCGAGGGCACCCGGGCCGCCACACCGCTGACGTGGTCGCACGCCGGGCTGGTGCGGCTGGCCTGGACGATGCAGCGCGGTGCCCCCGTCGACCAGCAGGCGGTGGTGGCACGCCGCTACCTGCGCTGAGCGTGCGTGGGACGACCTGGATCGACAGTCCTTGCCGGCTTCCGGTTCAGTCCGGCTCGCAGACAACGAGCTGGAGCGCCGCATCGGCGGCGAGTGGCGCTCGGGACCAGTCGCCGAGACGTTCGACGACCCGGAGACCGCCGAGCGAGAGGAGGAGCGGCAGCTCCTGGGGGAAGATGCTCCTGATCTCCAGCGGCGCGACGAAGAAGTCGGCCTCGGACTCGGTCGAGAAGTACCACGTCCCTCGCGTCACCTGCGCGGTCGCGTCGTACGTCTCCGCGACATCGACCCGCACCACGCCACGGTCGGGGTCCACGAACGACAACGCGTCACGCCTGCGTCGTACGCCGTCGGCCTGGGCGAGCATGTGCACGCTCGGGTTGAACACGTCGAGGACGAGCCGCGCTCCGGGCGCCAGGTGCCGTCGCACCGATCGGAAGCAGTCCACCAGGTCGTCCGCCTCGTGGAGGTGGAGCAGGGAGTTGGCGGCGATAATCACGAGGTCGAACATGCGACCGACGTCGAACCTGCGCATGTCGCCCTGCACCCACTCCACGTCCACGCCGCGCTCGTCGGCCTTGCGCCGAGCTTCGGCGAGCATGTCGGGCGAGAGCTCGAGACCGGTGCACGGGTGCCCGTCGGACGCGATCGGGATCAGCTTGTTCCCGGTGCCCGACCCGAGCTCCAGGACGGACCCGCCCTGCCGATCGGCCTCGGCCCGGTAGAAGTCGACAGCCTGCTCGCCACCGGGGAACAGCAGGTCGTACAACCTCGCGTCCGAGTAGTACTGCTCGCTCACGCGGCTCCCCATTCCCGTCGAGGATCAGTCGCGGAGGACGTCGATGACGTCCTTGCTGTGGGTGAGCGGGATCCGGTTGCCCTCGAGCTGGATGGAAGACCCGGTGGAGCTGTCGACCAGCTCGAGGATCCTCACGTTGACGCGCTGGTGGACCTTCACCTCGATCCGATCGCGGGACACGCGGAAGACCAGCGCGCCGGCGGGGCTGTTCCGGTGCGCCGCGTCGAACCCGTACACGTGCGTCGCCGTGACCCCGACCAGCATGTTCGTCGGCAACCCGCTCGCGGCGTCGTGCATCCGCGCTCCGGCGAGCGCGCCACCGGTCGTGGCCACGGAGTCAGCCAGACCGCCGGCCCCGCCAGCGAGGCTGTCGCCGATCATGCCGCCGGCGAACATGCTGCCCGTGTGACCTCGTGGCTGGAACTGGCCGGCCGCGGTCACCGCTTCCGAGTCCCCGAGCTCGCGCAGTGCAGTCTCCACGCTCTCCACCATCGTCCGCTCGGACATCCCGTCACCCCTCCAGGCTGAGACGCTCCCGCTGGCCATCATGCGCCGGTTGGAAGGTCCGCGCCAGGGAGGTCGCTCCGGCGAGGGCAGTTTCGGTTGACGCGCGGGGCAGGCAAGTCGGCAACGTCATGGTGTGCGGCTGCTGAGACGACCAGAACCCATGACGTTCCGGCCCGACGTCATGGGGGATGGTCGCGGAGGTGACCACCGAGCACCGGCCACTACGACTTGACGACCTCGCGAAGAGTTTGGATGGCTCGCCCCACGACGTCGCGAGCGGCATCGATCCGCGCCGCGCTCGAGGGTGCTGCGTGCGCGCGCGCACGGTCGATCGCGAGCGCGGCCGCGAACAGGTCCTGGAGCACCTCGGAGTGGACCGCCTCGAGGATGCGCTCGCGTTCCTCGAGGCGGGCAAGGCGCTCGCTGCGCCGGATGTTGCAGACCTGGCCATGTGACCCGGGCTGGCTGTAGAGGTCGGTGACTGCCACCTCCACCCAGGACCAGGCGCCGTGGACGTGGACCCGGAGCTCACCGACCCGCTCCACCAGGGACGGGTCGGCGGCCAGCAGCTTCTCGAAAGCACGGTGGTCCTCGGGGTGGATGCGGTCTGTGATGGGTGCGCCCACGACCTCGTCAACCGGCCAGCCGAAGAGGTTCGCGACCGCTGGGCTGGCGTAGCTGACGACATGGTGCTCGTCGACGAGGACTGCGGCGTCGCTGGAGCGTTCCATCAGGTGCCGGACGGCCTCGCCGAGGTTGAGGGAGGCACCGACGATGCCGATCAGCTCTCCGTCGCGGTACACGCCGCTGTCGGTGACCAGCGCGTGCAGCACCTCGCCGCCGCGGCGCCGAACCGCAAAGCCGCCCGACCATGGACGGCCTTCCCGCAGAGCACCCATGATCTCCGCCGCCGCCGCCTGGGAGACCTCCGGCACCGTCACGTCCGAGATGTCACGGCCCACGGCTTCCTCGGCGGGCCAGCCGTACAGCTGCTCGGCGGCACCGTTCCAGAACAGCACCGTGCCCTGCGTGTCCGTGGCGATCACGGCGTGCCCGAGGGCGTGCAGCAGCTCGTCGGCAGAGGGACGTGCAGGGAGTGCCTCGGTGCCCATGGATCCAGCCTGCGCCGCATGTCTCGCGTGGTCACGGGGCGAAAGACCCGGGACTGGACGTCCTGCCCTGCAGCTTCCGCTCCGGTGACGTCAGCACCAGACCCGACGCGCTCCTGGTCGGGCTTCGGGTGCCGGGCGAGGTCGGAGCCGACGGAGCCGGACGTGCCTGTGGCCCCGCCACCGGGGTGGCAGGGTGTGGGGCGAGGTCATGGTCGACGAGGTCGTGGGATGTCAGGCGGATCGGGTGACTCGGCCTGGTCGGCCTGGTCGGCCGCTGTGGTGCCGTGGCGGTCGCGTCGGTTGTGGTGGCCGTGGGGTGAGGTCCACTCGAACACTCCGGGATCGACCATGCGGTAGCGCCAGGCGGTGTGGGTCTTGAGGCGGTGGTGGAACCGGCAAAGGGCCGCGAGGTTGAGGGTCTGCGTGGGACCGGGCTGCGGTCGGGCCTCGGCTTCGGCGTGGTGGTCGTACTCGTCGACGTGGTCGATGTCGCAGCCGCGGGCCGGTCGGGTGCACCAGGGGAACACGCACGTGCGGTCGCGGAGGATCACCTGCTCCCGGATCCGGTCGGGGACCTCGTACGCGGGTGTCGACAACTGGGCGTTGAGGTCGATGACCGGCTTGACGGTGACCTTCGTGCGCGAGTCGGCGCACCAGTCCCTGACCTGGTCGAGCAGCACCAAGCGCTGGCCCTCCTCCATCCGGCCGGTCGGTCCGAACACCGTGGCCAGGTCGTCGAGGGTGGCGTCGAAGTGGGCGTGCAGGACGACCTCGCGTGCTGCCGGCAGGCGCCGGGGATCAGCGCCCGCCCCGGCGAGGTCGAGCGCCGTCTGAGTGCGGGCGAGGTCACCGAGGGCAGCGGAGCGGCGGGCGTCCAGCGAGGCATCGGAGCCGAGTGCCTTCAGCGACGCGGCGCCGTGGGCGATTGCCCGGTCGAGGTCGAGGGCGTCGGCGATGTCGAGCTCGGCCTCGAGCCGCATCGTGCCGGCGAAGTGCACGTCGTCGTCGTGGATCGTCGCGTGGCGCGGGTCGACGAACAGGTGGCCGTCCTCCGGATCCTGGGTCGGGTCGACCTCGGCGAGGTCGTAGCGCTTGATCGCTTCGGCGACGAGCCGGTCGAGCTGCGCCGGCCCGATGCGACCGGCGACGGCCGCGACCTGAGCGTCCACGAAAGCGGCGGCCTCCCGGGTGAGCGATGGCGTGGTGTGGATGGTGACCTCCGCAACCGAACGCGCCCGCCATGCCGGCACCCGCCCGGTGTGGACCTGCGCCCACAACCGCGGGAGCCGGTGGCGCAGCTCGAGGGCATGCCCGACGAGCCTCTTCGCCGCGACCGTCGACACACCGAGGACCGTGCCGAGCTCGGCGAGGCAGAACTCCGCCACCAGCGGCGCACCCTCACCGGCAATCGGCTCCTCGTGCTCACAGCCCGGCACCGTGAACGCAGCCGCGTCATGGATCGACTCCGGCGGGTGCAGGTCGGCCCACCGGGCCGCCACGACCAGGGGTCGCTGGCCCGAGCGAGCAGGTCGCGAGCGGTGAGGTCGCCGACCTCACCTGCTCCGGGCCTCGCCAGCATTTCGATCGTGTGTTCGATTCTACCGGCGACCACCGACATCGACCACGACTGTGGACGGTTACGGGCCACCCTTTCTCGACCGGTTTCGTGACGGGACTTCGTCCCTCCTCAACCAGCGCGGGCGTCCCTCCTCGACCACCCGGGGCGAGGGTCTCACCCAGCGCAGAGTTGCTACGTCCAGGCCTTCGCGAGCCGCTCGACGATCTCGACGAGCCGGTCGGGTGAGGTGGCGATGTTGAGCCGTACCTGGCCGGTGGTGCCGGGGGCGTAGGACTCCCCCGGGCTGACCTTGACGCGCCCGCGCTCGAGGGCGACGGCCGCGGCGTCGTCGTGGCCGTAGGCGGAGGCGTCGAGCCAGGCGAGGTAGGTCGCCTCGAGCGGGCGCATCCGCACCTCGGGGAGGTGGGCGGCGAGGAGCTCGCCGAGCAGCGCGCGCTGCTGGTCGAGCCGCTCGACGAGGGAGGCGAGCCACGGGTCGCCGAGGTCGTACGCCGCCCGCGCCGCGACGGCACCGACCGGCGAGTGCGAGTCGTTGCGCGACATCGGCTGGTCGGCGAGCAGCCGGCGGTCGGCTGCCGAGGGGACGACGACCTGCGCGCACCGCAGGCCCGCGGTGTTGAACGCCTTGGACGCGGCGACGACCGCGACCGCGTGGTCGTGGGTGCCGTCGATCGAGAGGTAGGAGACGTGCTCGGCGCCCGGCAGGACCAGCGGCGCGTGGATCTCGTCGCTCACGACGCGCGCGCCGTGTCGTACGACGACGTCGCGGATCCCCTCGAGCTCGGCGCGGGTGAACACGCGGCCCCACGGGTTGTGCGGCTGGGTGAGGATCAGCGTCTGCGCCCCGTCGGCGAAGAGGCGGTCGAGCCGGTCGAGGTCGACCTCGGCCCGGGCGGAGGAGGCGGGCACGTCGAGGCGCACCTCCTCGCGACCGGTGATCGTCGCGAGGCCGAACTGGGCGTTGTAGCCCGGGGTCGGGAAGACCACTCCCCCGGGACCGCTGAACACGTCGATCGCGAGCCGCACCCCGGCCGTCACGTCGACCACCGGGTGCACCGCCTCGGGGACCGGCGCCCAGCCGAAGTGCCGCGCCGACCAGGCGGCGTAGGACTGCGCCAGCTCCGGGTCCCAGCCGAAGAGCGGGTAGCCGGTGATCCCGTCGGCGAGCATCCGCTGGACCGCCTCGAGCACCACCGGGTCGACCGCGTAGTCCATCTCCGCGACCCAGGCCGGGATCACGTCGTCCGGGACGCCCCACTTCAGCGGCAGCTTGAGCCGCGCCTCCTCGTCGGTCAGGTCGACGACGGGTCGGCGGTCGGGATCGGTCACGACTTCTCCTCGCTGCGGTCCCACGTGGCGGCGAAGCGCAGGTCGAGGACGTCCCCCGCCCGATCCACGCGAGGTCAGACCTGCTCGCGCGAGGCGACCGCGGCGGCCACCCGATCGATGGCCTCGGCCAGCGGCACCCCGTTGTCCTGGCGACCGTCGCGGTAGCGGAACGACACGGCGCCCGCCTCCACGTCGGCGTCGCCGGCGATCATCATGAAGGGCACCTTGGCGAGCTGCGCGTTGCGGATCTTCTTCTGCATCCGGTCGTCGGACTCGTCGACCTCGACCCGCAGCCCCTGCGCCTTCATCTGCTTCGCGATGTCGAAGAGGTAGTCGTTGTGGCGCTCGGCGATCGGGATGCCCTGGACCTGCACGGGGGCGAGCCAGGGAGGGAAGGCGCCGGCGTAGTGCTCCACGAGCACGCCGATGAACCGCTCGATCGAGCCGAACTTGGCGGAGTGGATCATCACGGGCTGCTGGCGGGTGCCGTCGGCTGCGACGTACTCCAGGTTGAAGCGGTCGACCGCCGGCTGGTTGAAGTCGTACTGGATGGTCGACATCTGCCAGGTGCGACCGATCGCGTCCTTGGCCTGCACCGAGATCTTCGGCCCGTAGAACGCCGCGCCGCCCGGGTCGGGCACGAGGTCGACGCCGAACTTGCGCGCCGCGGTCTCGAGCACCGAGGTCGCGGTCTCCCACTGGTCGTTGGACCCGATGAACTTGTCGGGCTTGGAGTCGTCACGGGTGGACAGCTCGAAGTAGTAGTCGTCGAGGCCGAAGTCGCGCAGCAGCCCGGTGACGAAGGTGAGCAGGTGCTCGACCTCGGCGGGGGCCTGCTCCGGGGTGACGTAGGAGTGCGAGTCGTCCTGGGTCATCGCGCGCACGCGGGTCAGGCCGTGCACGACGCCGGACTTCTCGTAGCGGTAGACCGACCCGAACTCGAAGAACCGCAGCGGGAGCTCGCGGTAGGAGCGCTGCCGCGAGCGGTAGATGAGGTTGTGCATCGGGCAGTTCATCGCCTTGAGGCGGTACTCGGCGTGCTCCATCTCCATCGGCGGGAACATGGTGTCCGCGTAGTAGGGCAGGTGCCCGGAGGTGTGGAACAGCCCGTCCTTGCTGATGTGGGGGGTGCCGACGTAGTCGAAGCCCTCCTCGAGGTGCCGACGGCGGACGTAGTCCTCCATCTCCCGCTTGATCACGCCGCCCTTGGGGTGGAAGACCGCCATGCCGGACCCGATCTCGTCGGGGAACGAGTAGAGGTCGAGCTCGCGACCGAGCTTGCGGTGGTCGCGCCGCTCGGCCTCCTCGATGCGGTGGAGGTGCTCCTCGAGCGCCTCCTTGGTCTCCCAGGCGGTGCCGTAGATGCGCTGGAGCTGCTTGTTCTTCTCGTCACCGCGCCAGTACGCCGCTGCGCTGCGCATCAGCTTGAAGGCGGGGATCCGCTTGGTGGTCGGCAGGTGCGGCCCGCGGCACAGGTCGGACCACTTCGCCTCACCGTTGCGACCGATGTTGTCGTAGATCGTCAGCTCGCCGGCCCCGACCTCGACGGAGGCGCCCTCGGTGTCCGAGGCGCCGGCGCCGCCCTTGAGGCCGATCAGCTCGATCTTGTAGGGCTCGTCCTGGAGCTCCGTCAGCGCGTCGGCGTCGGTGGTGACCCGCCGCTCGAAGCGCTGGTTCTCCTTGATGATCTTGCGCATCGCGGACTCGATCTTGACCAGGTCCTCGGGCACGAACGGGGTCTCGACGTCGAAGTCGTAGTAGAAGCCGTTCTCCACCGGCGGCCCGATGCCGAGCTTCGCCTCCGGCCAGATCTGCTGCACCGCCTGAGCCATCACGTGCGCGGTCGAGTGGCGCAGGATGTCCCGGCCGTCGGGGCTGTCGATCGCCACGCCCTCGACCTCGTCGCCGTCGGCCAGCTCGTAGGCGAGGTCCTTGAGCTGACCCGCCACGCGAGCGGCGACGACGTCGGCGTCGTCACGGAACAGCTCCCAGGCCTTGGTGCCCGTCGTGACCGTGGTCTCCGCACGCTGATCGGCGTGGATGCGGACGACCTGGATGTCGGACACGAGTGCTCCTGATGACGTGGGGTGGAGGTGGGACGGGATGTCGGTGCGAGCCTATCGGCCGCCCTGCGGCCGGCTCACCCCGGTTTCCCGTCCCACCCGCTCGCCCGGCCACGCCGGGCAGTCGGTCACATGCTGGTCGCGAAACGCTCCCACGACCGGTGCGCCGACAGCAGGGCCAGGAGGTCGTCACGGACCTCGGCAGGATCGTCGGCCGTGAGGACTCCGACCCCGGAGAGGCCGAGCTCGTCGACCACCGCGCGTCCGTCGCCGACGGCCACCACGGCCTTGCAGTGACGGAAGCACTCCTGCAGGAGCAGACCGACGCGCGGATCCGTCACGACCGTCGAGTCGTCACCCGCCTTGCTGTCTCGGGAGGAGAGCGCGTCGGGTGCGGGCGGCGCGGCGCCCGCCACGACGACGGCGTCGAACTCGATGGAGCGGACGGTCGCGAACGTGCGCTGGGCCATGAGGCCCTCCCCCAGCTCGCCGCCTCGCGGGGCGATGAGGAGCGGCAGGACACCGGCTCCCAGCAGCTCCTCGCGCAGCGCGGCGACCCCGGCCAGATCGGCATCCGGGTCCACGACGATCCCGACGAGGCGGCCGTCGGCCGGCCAGGTGTCACCGAGCTGGGACAGCACCGGACTGGGCTCCGGCTCGTCGTACTGCACGGTGCGCTCCGGCGCGGGAAGGCCGAGGCCCTGCGCGACACGGGCACACAGCTCCGGGTCGATGTTGGCCAGGGCGATGAGCTGCCGCTCCTTGACGGCCTGCTCGTAGCACTTGCCCAGCTCGAACGAGTAGGCGTTGACAATGTGCTCCTGCTCGACCGGGCTCATGCTCCGCCAGAACAGGCGCGCCTGGCTGAAGTGGTCGTCGTACGACGCGGGGTTCTCCCGGACCTTTGTGGCCTCCGGCACCGTGACCGGGGCGTCGACGAACGCCTCGTCGGCACCCGCGAAGAACGGGCAGCCGGCGTCGAGCGAGTTCGGCTTGTAGGGCGCGACCCCGCCGTGCACCGCCTGCTGGTGGAAGCCGTCGCGGTGGTTGTCGTTCACCGGCGCGTGCGGGCGGTTGATCGGGATCTGGTTGAAGTTCGGCCCGGCCAGACGGGTGAGCTGGGTGTCGAGGTAGGAGAAGTTGCGGGCCATCAGCAGCGGGTCGTCGGTGCCGTCGATGCCCGGGACGAGGTGGCCGGTGTGGAAGGCGACCTGCTCGGTCTCGGCGAAGAAGTTCGTCGGGTTCCCGTCGAGCGTCAGCGTTCCGACGACCTGCACCGGCGCCAGCTCCTCCGGCACCAGCTTGGTCGAGTCGAGGAGGTCGATCCCCTCGAACATCTGGTCCGGGGTGTCCGGGAAGGTCTGGATGCCGAGGTCCCACGCGGGGAAGGCACCCGACTCGATGGCGTCGTAGAGGTCGCGGCGGTGGAAGTCCGGGTCGACCCCGCCGGCCAGCTGGGCCTCCTCCCACGTGAGGGAGTGCACGCCGAGCCGCGGCTTCCAGTGGAACTTGACGAGGGTCGTCCCACCGTCCGCGTCGACCAGCCGGAAGGTGTGGACGCCGAACCCCTCCATCATCCGATAGCTGCGCGGGATGCCGCGGTCCGACATGTTCCAGATGGCGTGGTGCTGCGCCTCGGTGTGCAGCGACACGAAGTCCCAGAAGGTGTCGTGGGCGCTCTGCGCCTGTGGGATCTCCCGGTCCGGGTGCGGCTTGCCGGCGTGGATGACGTCAGGGAACTTGATGCCGTCCTGGATGAAGAAGACCGGGATGTTGTTGCCGACGAGGTCCCAGTTGCCCTCGCTCGTGTAGAACTTCGTCGCAAAGCCGCGGGTGTCGCGCACCGTGTCGGCCGACCCGCGGGACCCGAGCACGGTCGAGAAGCGCACGAACGTGCGGGTCTCCTCACCCTTGCCGAAGACGGCTGCACGGCTGATCCCGGAGGCCGCGCCGTTCGAGACGAAGACGCCGTGGGCGCCGGCACCGCGTGCGTGGACGACTCGCTCCGGGATGCGCTCGTGGTCGAAGTGCATGATCTTCTCGCGGAGGTGGTGGTCCGAGAGGAGGGTCGGGCCACGCGGCCCAGCCTTGAGGGAGTGGTCGCTGTCGCCCATCCGCACGCCGGTCGCCGTGGTGAGGTACGCACCCTGCTGGGCGCTCGCGGTCGATGGATCCGCACTCGGGGCACCCGTCGGCGAGACGGGCGTGGGCTGCTGCTGGTCGGGCTTCGGCGGCGGGACGTCGCGCGGCTCGGTGGGCTCCTCGAGCGACGGTGGCTCGCTGCCCGGCGTACCGGGTACGGGCTTGTCGGGCTTGCTGGGGGTCATGCGGTCTCCCTGGGGGATCGATGGGCAGTTGTGTCCGGTCCCCCGTGGTGGCGTCGCCCATGCGCCCGGTGGGGCCCGATCGCGGTCAGCCGCCCCGCACCCGCCGGCGGGCGAGCTCGACGACGTTGGCACCGATGGCGAGCAGGGCGTTGCCGTGCCCACCCCGCAGGCCGTTGAGCTCGTCGCGTGACTCCAGCACGTTGCCCGGGCTGGGTCCGACCTCCACCGTCTGGTCCTGGGCGGCGACGGAGAACAGCGGACCGACGAGGCGGTCGTAGGCCCACGGGAAGGCGGTGAAGCCGAACCGGATCACCTCGTTGGCGAGGCCGACCTGCCCGCCGCTGCGGCGCCCGTCGGCCACCGCGAGGGCGCGGTCGGCGATGCGCTCGGGGCTGGTGACCGGGAACGGTGGGCGCCCGGCCGCGTCGCCGTACGTCGCTGCCTGCCGGTAGATGGGCGTGTCGACGCCGCCGGGAGCGACGTACTCGATCCGGATGCCGGGGCGGTCGCGGTTGTCGACCTGCAGCTGCCGCACCAGGGCGCGGACGCCCCACTTGCTGATGACGTACGCCGCCATGTCGGGGACCGCGACGTGCCCGATCACCGAGCCGACGACCACGATGCTGCCGGACCCCTGCGTGCGCATGACGGGCACGACGTGGCGCGCGAGGTTGACCGACCCGAGCAGGTTGGTCGCGACGACCTGGTCGAACACCTCGGTCGGCACGTCCTCGACGCGGCCGTAGGCGACCACGCCGGCGCTGCCGACGACGGTGTCGATCCAGCCGTGCCGCGCCATGACGGTGGAGACGGCGGCCCCCACCTCGTCGTCGTTGCTGATGTCGGCCGCCACCACCGTGGTCGAGGCGGCACCCAGGCCGTCGCAGTCAGCGGCCACCCGCTCGAGGGCGTCGCGGCCGCGGGCGAGGAGGACGAGGTGGTCACCGCGTTGCGCGACGCGGTGGGCAGCGGCCTCGCCGATGCCGCTGGAGGCACCGGTGACGAGGACGACGCGGGGCGGTCGATCGTGGGTCGGCATGACCGCCGGTACCCCGAGCGGCCGGCGTCAGACGTCCGCGGCCTCGATGACGCGCTCCATCTCGGCGATCGACGACGAGGTGTCGCGGTGGAGGACGGCGTGCCAGCCCAGGGCTCGCGCGGCGACGACGTTGGCCTCGACGTCGTCGAGGAAGAGGACCTCCCCGGCCTCGATGCCGAGCCGCTGCGTCACGATCTCGTACGCCGCCGGGTCGGGCTTGGCGAGCCCCACCTCGTGGCTGTAGACGATGTCGTCGGTGACGTCCTCGAAGCCGTGGAACCGCTCGCGCTCCCGCGCGCCGGGACCGGAGTTCGACAGGATCGCGGCGAGCCGCGCGGGACGCTGGCCGGCGAACCAGTCGAACAGCTCGCGGTCCAGCGTGCCGACGTACCAGCGCCAGAAGTCGTCCAGGAGCGCGTCGACCTGCCGGTCGTCCAGGGCGAGCGCGCGCTGCCACTCCGCACGGACCTGCTGCTCGGTCACCTCGCCGACCACTGCGTCGCCCGGCAGCCCGGCGAGACCGCCGGCGATCGAGCCCGGCGCGAGGCCGAGGCGGCGCTCGGCGGGTGCGGGGAAGGCGTCGTCGTCGACGACCTCCAGCACTCCCCCGATGTCGAGGACCACCGCACGGATCGCCATGCGCCCACCCTAGGGACGCGTGAGACCCGGTCGCCTCACCCGGCGACCGGGTCCTGCTCCTGTGCCTGGCCGGTCTGGACCCGCCACAGGGCGGCGTAGGACCCGCCCCGGTCGATCAGCTCGTCGTGCGTCCCGGACTCGACGACCCGGCCCGCGTCGAGGACCCAGATGCGGTGGGCGTGCCGCACGGTCGACAGGCGGTGGGCCACGACGATCGCCGTCCGCTGGGCGGTGGCCCGGCGCAGCGAGCGCTGGATCGCAGCCTCGGTCTCGTTGTCGACGGCGCTGGTCGCCTCGTCGAGGACCAGCACCGCAGGGTCGCGCAGGAGCGCGCGGGCCAGGGCCAGCCGCTGCCGCTGGCCACCGGACAGGGTCACGCCCCGCTCGCCCACCCACGTGTCCAGACCGTCGGGCATCGCCTCGATGAAGTCGAGCGCGGCGGCCGCCTCGGCGGCGTCCCGCACCTGCTCGCGGGTGGCGTCGGGTCGGCCGTAGGCGATGTTGTCGGCCACGGAGCCGGCGAACATGAAGACGTCCTGGGCGACGTAGCCGAGCGAGCCGCGCAGCGAGTCCCAGTCGAGACCCCGCACGTCCTGCCCGTCGAAGAGGACCGATCCCTCGCGGGGGTCGTCGAAGCGCAGCACCAGCCGCAGCAGCGACGACTTCCCCGAGCCGGTGGAGCCCACGATCGCGTGGGTCTCGCCCGCGGGGACGAGCAGGTCGATGCCGTGCAGGACGTCGGGCCCGTCGGCGTACCCGGCACGTACGCTGCGCAGCTCGACGCGGCCGGCGACCGGGCGCTCGAGGGCCGTGGCGCCGGCCGGCACCGTGACCGGCACCTGGAGCAGGGCCAGGATGCGGGCGGCCGACGCGCGGCCGCGCTGGTAGAGGTCGAGGACCTCGGCGACCTCGGTCAGCGGCCAGAGCAGGCGCTGCGTCATGAAGACCAGCACGGAGTAGAGGCCGACCTCGAGGTCGCCGCGCAGCGTCGCCCAGCCACCGAGCAGCAGCGTGCAGGTGAAGCCGGCCAGGATCGCCATCCGGACCAGCGGCACGAACGCGGCGGAGGACCGGATCGCGTCGGTGTTGGCCCGGCGGTAGGCCAGGGAGACGGCCGCCACGCGGTCGCGCTCGCGGTCCTCGGCGGTGAACGCCTTGATGGTCGCGATGCCCGAGATGTTGGAGGAGAGCGTGCTGGACAGGTCGGCGACGGCGGCGCGGACCCGGTCGTAGAGCGGCTCGAGGCGACGCTGGAAGACGAGCGACCCGATGACGATCAGCGGGATCGGCAGGAAGGCGAAGACCAGGAGCTGGCCCGACGCGGCCGCGAAGACGGCCCCCACGAGCAGCACGTTGAGCGCGGTCTGCAGGATCGCCGGCGCGCCGACGTCGAGGAAGCGCTCGAGCTGGTTGACGTCGTCGTTGAGGGTGGCGAGGGTCGAGCCGGCCGGGCGGCTCTCGTGCCACCCGAGGTCGAGGTGCTGGACGTGGTCGTACGCCTCCACGCGCAGGTCGTGCTCGACGCCCTGGGCGAGGCCGCGCCAGAGGACGCTGGCGACGTACTCGCTCACCGACTCGACGAGCCACACCACGGCGTTGATCACGGCCAGCCAGCCGAGCTGGGCGAAGCGCGACTCGACGCCGAGCACCTCGCCGACGAAGGACGCGTCGCCGCGCACGACGACGTCGACGGCCGCACCGATGAGGAGCTCGGGGACGACGTCGGCCACCTTGTTGACCGTCGAGGCCGCGACGGCGCCGACGAACCTGGTGCGGTAGGCCCCGTATCGGCGCCAGAGGTCTCTCAGCGGCTGGACGGCATCGGGGCTGACGGGCTCGGGCACCCGCACAGGTTAGGTGAGCCTAACTACTGACCGATCAGCGGGCCGCGTCGATGTAGGCGACCATCCGGTCGAAGAGCAGCGTGGCCCGGTAGAGGTCCTCCGACGCACCCGGCGGGTCCGGCTGGGCAGGGAGGTCCGCGTCGCGCCAGCCCGGCCTCAGGTCGTCGGCCAGCGCACCGGTGATCCGGCTGGCATCGCGGACGACCTGCGGGTCGACCGACCAGACGGCCTCGAAGGTGCGCTCGCGCGGCCCCTCGGCGCCCTGGCCGGGGAGCTCGACCGCCACCAGGCACGCCGGCAGGTCGGCTGCGTCGCACACGACCAGCCACTCGCGGTTGAGCGGCGACTCGGGCGGTACGGCGACCTCCACCGGCACCCCGCGCGTCGGAGGGGAGGCGTCCGCCCCATGGGGGAAGTCGGCGAGGACGACAGCGGACCGAGCCGTGCGGGCGAGCTCGCGCCACCGGTCGTACGACGCGCGCAGGAACCGCTCGCGCTGGAACCCCCCGAAGAGGACCGGGTCGGCGGCGCGCGCCGCGCACTCGTCCTCGATCGCGTGGCTCATCGACACCAGCGTGCGTCGCGACAGCACCTGCGGCCGGAGGAGCGGGTACTGGCGCCGCAGGTCGGCGAAGACGGACCCCGTCCGGACCTGTGGGACCTCCGCGCGGTGGACGGCGGCGGCCAGCGAGAGACCCCCGCGGCGGCGCGCCAGCACGTCCAGGACGGCCTCGACGTCGGCCTCGCCGTAGCGGCGGTGACCCCCCGGCTGTCGGCTCGGCTCCGGAAACCCGTAGCGCCTCTCCCAGCTGCGGAGCGTCGAAATGGGTACCCCGGTCCTGTGGGCCAGATCGCCGATGGTGAGAGATGCGCGACCATGGTTGTCCAAACCTTGTCCACTCCTTCGCATCGTGCCTAGATTTAGTTGGAAGTGTTGCATAGGTTTGGCAACCAAGGAACGATCGAACTGCGGGAGGCACAGATGATCGGCACCGAGACGGATGCGGCCCTGGCACGGGTCCTCGACGGTGGGCGCCGGCGCGCGGCCGCGATCGATGCCCACCACGCGCTCCTGTGGGAGGCGCTCTGCGGCGCCACCGAGGGCGGCAAGCGGTTCCGACCGGCACTGGTGGTCGCCACCCACGACGCGCTGGGCGGCGGCGCGTCCGACGCAGCGGCCGAGGTGGGTGCGGCGGTCGAGCTGCTCCACACCGCGTTCGTGATCCACGACGACGTCATCGACGACGACCACGTGCGTCGCGGCCGGCCCAACGTCAGCGGCACGTTCCGCGCCCTCGCCGGCATCGACGGGGCCGACCCCGAGGTGGCCGCCGGCTACGGGCTCACCGCCGCGATCCTGGCCGGCGACCTGGCCCTCGCGGCCGCGGTCCGCACCGTCGCGCTGAGCGGTGCCCCGGCGCCGGTCGTCGAGAGGTTGCTGGACCTCTTCGACACGGCGCTGCACCGGACGGCCTCCGGCGAGCTCGCCGACGTCCGCCACTCGCTCGACCTCGCCCCCGCCACCCTCGCCCAGAGCCTGGAGATGGAGGCGCAGAAGACCAGCGCCTATTCCTTCGCCCTCCCCCTGCAGGCGGGTGCGGTGCTGGCCGGTGCCGACGAGGAGACGACCAGCCGGCTCGGTGAGGCAGGCCGGGCGATGGGGATCGCCTTCCAGCTCGCCGACGACCTCATCGGCGTCTTCGGCGACCCGGCCCGCTCCGGCAAGAGCGCCACCTGCGACCTGCGCACCCGCAAGCAGACGCCGCTCCTGGTCCACGCCCGGACGACGTCGGCGTGGGCGCAGATCAGCGGCTACGTCGGCCGCGAGCTCAGCGACGCCGAGCTCGACGAGGCCCGGGCGCTCCTCGTGGCCTCCGGCTCGCGACGCTTCGTGGAGGACCTCGCCGAGCAGCACCTCGGCCAGGCGCGCACCGTGCTCGACGGCCTGGGCGTCCCGGCCGACCTGATCGACGACGTGGCCGTCCGACCAGCAGTGCTGGCCGACGGGAGCGAGGTCGCGGCATGACGCTCTTCGTGGGCCGCAGCGCCCCCCGCAGCCTCTACGACTCCGTGTCCGAGGCGAGCTCGGCCGTGGTCATCCGGGAGTACTCCAGCTCGTTCGGCCTGGCCTCGCGCCTGCTGGGCGAGCCCGTGCGCACCCAGGTCCGCAACATCTACGCGCTCGTGCGCGTCGCCGACGAGATCGTCGACAACCCCGACCCGACCCTCGACCGGTCCGCGCGCGCCACCATGCTCGACTGGCTCGAGGGCGACGTCGCGCACGCGATGCGCACCGGCTACAGCGGCAACCTGGTGGTGCACGCCTTCGCGCGCACCGCCATCGCCGTCGGGATCGAGCCCGAGATCGTCTCACCGTTCTTCACCTCGATGCGCACCGACCTCGACACCCGCTCCCACACCCAGGAGAGCTTCGAGCGCTACGTCTACGGCTCGGCCGAGGTCGTCGGGCTGATGTGCCTGCGCGCCTTCCTGGCCGCGCCCGACGCGCCGCCCGACCGGGACGCGCACTACGAGCGGCTCGCCCCGGGCGCACGCAGCCTGGGAGCGGCCTTCCAGAAGCTCAACTTCGTGCGCGACCTGTCCGACGACCACGCCTTGCTGCGCCGCGACTACTTCCCCGGGCTGGACGTCGAACGCTTCTGCGAGGCCGACCGCGACCGCATCCTCGACGACGTCGACGAGGACCTGCGGGCGGCCGCGGCAGTCGTGCCCGACCTGCCCCCGAGCAGCCGCCGCGCGGTCCGGGCGGCCCACGCGACCTTCGCCGAGCTGGCCCAGCGGCTGCGCGCCGCGTCGGCGGAGGAGATCCGCCACACCCGCGTCCGCGTCCCGACGCCGGTCAAGCTGCGCCTTGCCGCGAGCTCGCTGCGCGGAGGACGCTCGTGACGCTGCGCCTGCCCGAACGCCTCAGCCGGTTCACCCCGACGCCCCGCCGCGCCGGTGACGGGTCGCCGCGGCGCGTGGTCGTCGTCGGTGGCGGCATCGCCGGCCTGGCCACCGCGGCGCTCCTCGCCTCGCGTGGCCACTCGGTCGACCTGCTGGAGAAGAACGACGACCTCGGCGGTCGCGTCGGCAGCGTCGAGCGCGACGGCTACCGCTTCGACACCGGCGCCTCGTGGTACCTCATGCCCGAGGTCTTCGAGCACTTCTTCTCCCTGCTCGGCACCACCGCCGAGGCCGAGCTCGACCTGACTGTGCTCGACCCGAGCTACCGCGTCTTCTTCGAGGGCCACGCCGAGCCGGTCGACCTGCGACCCGACCGCGCCCACAACCGGGCGCTGTTCGAGCGCCTCGAGCCGGGGGCGGGCGACCGCTTCGACGCCTACCTCCACTCCGCGGAGGACACCTACGACATGGCCCTGCGCCGCTTCCTCTACACGAGCTTCGACTCACCGACGGCCTTCGTGCACCCCGACGTCGTACGCCGCACGCCTGCGCTCGGCCGGCTGCTCACGCGGTCGCTGGAGAGACACGTCGCCGGCTCGTTCACCGACAACCGGTTGCGCCAGGTGCTCGGCTACCCCGCTGTCTTCCTGGGCTCCTCCCCCAGCCGCACGCCGAGCATGTACCACCTGATGAGCCGGCTCGACCTCGGTGACCGCGTGCTCTACCCCCAGGGCGGGTTCAGCCAGCTGATCCGCGTCATCGCCGACCTCGCCGAGAACCACGGCGCGCGCCTGCACACCGGCGCGGCCGTCACCCGGATCCTCACCTCCGACACGACAGGTGGACGACCCGTCGTCACCGGCGTCGAGCACGAGACGGCGGACGGCCCGCGCACCGTCGACGCCGACGTCGTCGTCGGGGCGGCCGACCTGCACCACCTCGAGACGGCACTGCTGCCCACCGGGCTCCAGACGCACCCCGAGCCGGCATGGCGCGACCGCTCCCCCGGCCCCGGTGCGGTGCTCGCGATGCTGGGCGTCGAGGGCCGGCTGCCGCAGCTGCCGCACCACTCACTGTTCTTCACCCGCGACTGGGGGCAGAACTTCGGCGACATCTTCGGCAAGGATGCACGGGTGCCCGACCCCGCCTCGATCTACGTCTGCAAACCCTCCGAGACCGACCCCACCGTCGCCCCGGAGGGCTGCGAGAACCTGTTCGTGCTCGTCCCCGTGCCCGCCGACACGACCATCGGCGGCGGCGGCGACGACGGCGCCGGGTCCGAGACCGTCGAGCGCACGGCCGACGCGGCCATCGACCAGATCGCGTCGTGGGCGGGCGTGCCCGACCTGCGCGAGCGGATCCGGGTGCGCCACACGGTCGGCCCGGAGGACTTCGCCACCCGCTACCACGCGTGGCGCGGCGGGGCCCTCGGACTGGAGCACACCCTGCGCCAGAGCGCCTTCCTGCGCCCGGGCAACGCGTCCGCCAAGGTCGACGGCCTGCTGTACGCCGGCGCGAGCACCGTGCCCGGCGTCGGCCTGCCGATGTGCCTGATCAGCGCCGAGCTCGTGCTGAAGCGCCTCAGCGGCGACCGCTCCAGCCTGCCGGTGCAGGCATGAGCGCCCCATGAGCCTTCCCCACTGGGCCTACGTCGCCATGCTGGCGTTCTGCCTCGCCGGGACGCTGCCGCTGGTGCCCGCCTTCCGGCTGCAGGTGCTCAAGCAGCCCGGACGCCTGCTCCTCACCATCGGCCTCGCCGGGACGCCGTTCCTGCTGTGGGACCTCTGGGCGACGCACATCGGGCACTGGTGGTTCGACGCGGACCAGACGCTGCCGTGGCGCATCGCGGGCCTGCCGCTCGAGGAGATCGGCTTCTTCGTGGTGATCCCGGTCGTGTCGGTGCTGACGCTCGAGGGCGTCCGCGCGGCCCGGCGCGGCGTACGACCCGGGGCTCCGCGGTCCCGCGAGGACGCGAGGTGAGCCCCACGTGACATACACCGCCATCGCCCTCCTGTGCGTGCCGATCGCCGTCGTGCTGGACCGCTGGGTCGTCCGCACACGACTGACCTCGACCCGCGACTGGTGGTCCGCCTACGCGATCATCGTGTTCTTCCAGCTCCTCACCAACGGCTGGCTGACCGGCCGCGGCATCGTGCGCTACTCCGGGGACGCCATCATCGGCACTGGGCAGATCACGATCCTGGGCGACGGCCGCCTGTTCTACGCACCGGTCGAGGACCTGATGTTCGGCTTCGGGCTCGTGCTGTGGAGCTGCACCGTGTGGACGTGGCTGGGGCGCCGCCGCGACCGGTCCGGCGACCGGTCCAGCGAGGAGGCGCTCGGATGAGCGTCGCGACGCGCCTGCAGGCGATGCAGCCGACCGACGTCGGCGTGCCGGGACCGACGTCGTGGGACATGGCCCGGGCCTTCCGCTCGATCCGCGCCGACCCGCTGACGTTCCTCGGCGAGGTGTCGCAGCACTACGGCGACACCGTCTCCTTCCCGGTGCCCGGGCCGCCGGCGCTGCTGCTCAACGACCCGGCCGACGTCAAGCACGTGCTCCAGACCTCGGCGCGCAGCTGGGGCAAGGACACCGTCCAGTACGCCGCCCTGGCGCGCGTCACCGGTCCCGGCCTGCTCGCGTCGGCCGAGCCGAGCTGGATCGACCACCGACGGCTCGCCGCCCCTGCCTTCCACCACCAGCGGCTGGAGGCGGTAGGCGACGAGGTGGCGGCGGCCGCCCGCACCGCCATCGGTGCGCGTCTGGGCGGACCGCACGCCGACGCGGTGGCGGACGGAGCGGTCGTCGACGTCGCCGCCCTGACCCACACCATCGGACTCGACGCGGTCGGCCGCGCGCTCTTCAGCACCGACCTGTCCGACCACGCCCACGACCTGCTGGCGGCCACGAGCGAGGCCGCCGACCTGGTGGTGCGGCTCGGCCGCTCGATCCTCCCCCGCGCCGAGTGGACCCCGACCCGGACCAACCTCCGGCTGCGCGCAGCGCGCCGCCGGCTCGACGCCGGCGCTGCCGCGATCATCGCCGAGCGGCGGGCCCGCAACGCCCGCGCCGGCGGGACTCCCCACCACGGCGACGACCTCCTCGGGCTGCTGCTCGACAGCGGCCTGGACGACGGCGAGATCCGCGACGAGCTCGTCACCATGGTGATCGCCGGCCACGAGACCGTGGCGGCCGCCCTCGCCTGGACCCTCATGCTGCTCGCGGAGCACCCGGAGGCGCAGGAGCGCGTGCGCTCCGAGCTCGACGCCCATCCCGGCCCGGTCCCGCTCGTGGGGCACCGCGAGCGCCTGCCGTGGACGCGCGCGGTCGTCGACGAGGCGCTGCGCCTCTACCCCCCGGCCTGGGCCATCTCCCGCCGCTCGCACCGCGACGACGAGGTCGGCGGACGGCAGGTCCCGGCCGGCACGCTCGCCATCATCAGCCCCTGGTTGGTCCACCGGCGGCCCGACCTCTGGCCCGAGCCCGAGGCCTTCCGTCCCGAGCGCTTCCTCGACGGCACCGCCCGCACCGGCTACCTGCCGTTCGGGCAGGGGCCGCGGTTGTGCATCGGGCGGGAGTTCGCGCTCGGCGAGATGGTCGTCGTCCTCGCGGAGCTGCTCCGTGAGCACCGCATCGACGTGCCCGGCGGTCCGGGCGGCTGGACGCGCCCGGTCGCGGAGGCCAAGGTCGCCGTCCACCCCCGCGGCGGCATGCCGCTCGTCGTACGACGGACGGGCACGCCGTGACGGCTGCCCTCGTCGTCGACCTCGCGCTCGCGCTGCTGCTCCTCGGAGCGGCGGTGTGGGCGCAGCGGCTGGTGGCCGACCTCCGCACCCTCCCGCCGGCCGACTCCCCGACTTTCGGCACGGTCCCGGTGTCGGTGTCGGTGGTGGTCCCGGCGCGTGACGAGGAGCAGACGCTGCCGGAGCTCCTGCGGTCGGTGGCCGATCAGCTCCCGGAGGTCCACGAGGTCGTCGTGGTGGACGACGCGTCGCGCGACGCGACCGTCGCCGTGGCGCGAGCGGGCGGCGCCCGCGTCATGCCGGCCGGCACCCCACCCCCCGGGTGGACCGGCAAGGCCTGGGCCTGCCACACCGGCGCCGCGGCGACGACAGGCGACCTGCTGCTCTTCCTCGACGCCGACACGGTCCTCCGACCGGGTGGCCTGGCAGGCCTGCTCGCCGCGCACACCCGGCACGGCGGGCTCGTGTCCGTGCAGCCGCACCACGACGTCGTACGCCCGTATGAACAGCTGTCGGCCTACTTCAACGTGGTCGCGCTGATGGCGAGCGGGGCCTTCACCGGTCGCGGCCGGGGCCACGCTAGCCGCGCGCCGATGGCGTTCGGGCCGTGCCTGCTGACCTCCCGCGAGGACTACGGGCGCGCGGGCGGGCACGAGGCGGTCCGCGCCGACATCCTCGACGACGCCGCGCTCGCCGCCGCCTACCACCGGGCGGGACTGCCGGTCTGGTGCGCGGTCGGGGGCGAAGCGGTGCGGATGCGCAGCTATCCGGGCGGCCCCGGCCAGCTCGTGGCCGGGTGGACCAAGAACATCGCCTCGGGTGCGGCCGACGCTGCGCCGTCGGCGACAGCCGCCACGGTGGCGTGGATCAGCGCCCACCACGCCGTCGCCGTCGGGGCCGTCCTCTCCCTCCTCGCCGCGCTGTCCGGACGCGGCGCGTCGCTGGTGGCCGGCAGCCCCCTGCTGTGGGCGGTGGCCTACGTCGCCCTGGCCCTGCAGCTGCGCTGGGTGCTGCGTCGCGCCGGCTCGTTCCGGTGGTGGGCGTGGACACTGTTCCCCGTGCCCCTGCTGGCCTTCGACCTCGTCTTCGCCCGTTCGCTCGCCCTCACCGTCGTGCGCCGCTCGGTGCCGTGGCGCGGCCGCGACGTCTCCCTCGCCGGCGGCCGTTCCGGGGAGGAGGTGGCCTGATGCTCCGACTCGTCATGCCGCAGACCGTCACGATCGTGGTCGACGTCGTCGCGTGGGGCGTCTTCCACGCCGCCACGGGCTACGCCGTCCACCGGCTGGGCGACGAGCGGCTGTCGCGCGACGGCTGGGGGCTGCGGGAGCGGACCTTCGAGGACCGCGGCCGCTGGTACCGCCGACGGCTGCGCATCCACCGCTGGAAGGACCGGTTGCCCGAGGCGGGCGCCGTCTTCGAGGGCGGCGTCAGCAAGCGCGAGCTGCCCGCGCGCGACGCCGAGGGCCTCGAGCTCTTCGTGCGCGAGACCCGCCGCGCCGAGCTGGGGCACTGGTGGGCGCTGTGGTGCAGCCCGCTCTTCGTCCTCTGGAACCCGCCCCTGGCCGCGGTCCTGCTCGGCGCCTACGGCGTCCTGGTGAACCTGCCGTTCATCGCCATCCAGCGCTACAACCGCTTCCGGACCCAGGCGCTGCTCGAGCGCGTCTCACGCCGATGGAGCACGACATGACCAGCCCCGCGACCTCACGGTCCCGCGACGACGCCGCGCTGGCGGCGCGGGAGGGCGAGGCCGCGACCGCCGAGGACTCCCGCCACGGCCCGATCGCCCAGCTGCTGATCGCGTGGTCGCCGCTCAGCGCGATCCTGGTGGCCTACTGGCTGGCGCAGTGGATCACCGCCCCGCTCGGGATCGGCGACGGCTCCGACACCAACCGGCTCGGCGCGAACCTGCACGTGCTCGGCCCCGCCCGCGCCGACGAGACGCTGTTCGGGGCGGTGCCCAGCGTCTGGGTGCAGGCCCGCCTCGTCGACGGCTCCCCCCACTGGTACGACGTCGTGGCGGCGCTCGTCTACGTCACCCACTTCGTCACCATCCCGCTCATCACCGCGGTCGTGTGGTTCCGGCTGCGCGACCGGTTCGGGCAGTGGCTGACCGCCGTGCTCGCGATGTCGCTGGTCGGCATCGCCGGCTACCTCGCCTACCCGGCGGCGCCACCCTGGCTCGCGGCCCAGCGCGACGACATCGGCACGCTCGACCGCATCTCCCACCTCGGCTGGGAGGGCCTCGGGCTCGACGCGGTCGGCCGGCTGGTGCAGCTGGGCCAGTCGGGCAGCAACCCGGTGGCCGCGATGCCCTCGCTGCACGCCGGAGCCGCGCTCCTGGCGGCGCTGTTCCTGTGGCCGTCGGTCTCGCGGGTCTCGCGCGTCCTGCTGGCGGCGTACGCCCTGGCGATGGCACTGACCCTCGTCTACACCGGCGAGCACTACGTGGTCGACGTCCTCGCGGGCTGGCTCGTCGCGATCCTCGGTGTCGGGATCTCGCTCGTGGTCGCACGACTCGTCCGGGGGCCAGAGGCATCGGGAGGAGCGACGTGAGCACCAGGCCCGTGACCGGCCGCGTGGGCACCGGCGGCTCGGCCGCCCCTTCAGGTGTGCGGGTGCTCGTCGGTGCCGCGCACGCCGGGCCCGCCCTGGCGGTCACCGTCCTGGCCGGCCTGCTGTGCGTCGCGCAGGGCCTGGACCCGACGACGACGACCGTCCTGGTCGCGGCCGTCCTCGCCGGCCAGCTCTCGATCGGGTGGAGCAACGACCTCGTCGACCGCTCCCGTGACCGCGCGGCGGGGCGGGGTGACAAGCCGCTCGCCACGGGAGACGGCTCGGTCGCCCTCGTCCGGGCCGCGTGCGGGGTGGCCGTCGTGGCCTGCCTCGTCCTGTCGTTCGCGCTGGGACCCGCTGCCGGGCTCGTGCACGTGGGCTGCGTCGCCTCCGCGTGGGCCTACAACCTCGGGCTCAAGGCCACGGTGTGGTCGTGGGTGCCCTACGCCGTGTCGTTCGGGGGGCTCACGGCGGTGGTCACCCTCGCCGACGGCGAGGCACCGCCCTGGTGGTGGCCGGTGGGTGCGGCGCTCCTCGGGGTGGGCGCCCACCTGCTCAACGTGCTGCCCGACCTCGCGGACGACGCCGCCACGGGCGTGCGCGGGCTCCCCCACCGGCTCGGCCCGCGACGCATCGCCCCCGTCGCCGCCGTCGTCCTCGTCATGGCGTCCGCCGTGGTCCTCGTCGGGGCCGCGCCACCGCTCGCCGCCACCGTCGCGGTGGCTGTCGTCGTGCTGGCCCTGGCCGTCGTGGTCGTCTCCGGCACCGGACGGCTCCCCTTCGTCGCAGCGGTCGGCATCGCCCTGGTCGACGCCCTGCTCCTGGTGGTGGCGCGATGAGCCGCGGGACCGCCACCGAGCACTGGGACCTCGTCGTCGTCGGCGCCGGCCCCGCCGGCTCCGCGACCGCGCTGGGGGCCCTGACCGAGGACCCCGGCCTGCGGGTCCTGCTCCTCGACCGCAGCAAGTTCCCGCGCGACAAGTCGTGCGGCGACGGCATCGCCCCCCACGTGCTCGACGCCCTCGCGCCGGTCGGCGCGGCCGACGTGGTCGACGGCTGGGCGCCGCTGCGCGACCTCGAGCTGGCCCACGGCGACGTGTCCGTCTCGGGCCCGATGCGTCGCGAGGTGCACGTCGTGCCGCGCCGGGTGCTCGACGCCCGGCTGGTCGAGCGGGCGGTGGCCGCCGGGGCCGTCCTGCGCACGCACCGCGCCACCTCGCTGACGCGCACCGGCACCCCCGTGGTGTCGGGAGAGGTGTCCGCCGACGTCGTGGTGGGCGCCGACGGTGCGCACTCGTTCGTCCGGACGGCGCTGCTGGGCAAGCGTCGCGAGCCGCGCGCCATCGCGATCCGCGGCTACGCGCCGACCACGCCCGAGATGGCCGGACGGCAGGTCATCCGCTACGGCGACCGCCGCCAGCCGTCCTACGCCTGGGCCTTCGACCGCGGCGACGGCCTGGCCAACGTCGGCTACGGCGAGCTGCTTCCCGGCGAGCGTCACGGCGGCGCGCCGAGCCGCCGACTGCTCCTCGAGCAGCTCGAGCTCCTCGTGCCCGGCGCCGCCAGCACCGGCGACGACTGGCGCGGCCACCACCTGCCGCTGAGCAGCTGGCGGTGGGACCAGCCCGACGGCCCGGTCCTGCTCGTCGGCGACGCCGCCGGGCTGGTCAACCCGATGACCGGCGAGGGGATCTACTACGCGGTCGCCACCGGCATCGCGGCCGGTCGCACCGCGGCGAGGGCGGTGCGTGCCGGCC
>NZ_JBFUMR010000007.1:0-204927 GCF_054049275.1 Nocardioides sp. P5_E3 | reverse complement strand
CGCTGGTGCCCGCGCCCCTGCCCCCACCCGAGCCCGCGCGGGAGGTGACCCTCGCCGACCTCCACGACTTCTTCGCCCACCCCGTGCGCAGCTTCCTGCGCCAGCAGCTGCGCGTCACCACGCCCTACGACGTCGACGAGACCAAGGACGCCATCCCGATCACCCTCGACGGGCTGGAGAAGTGGGACGTCGGCGACCGGTTGGTGCGCGACGTGCTCAGCGGCGGCGACCCGCAGTCCGCGATGCTGGCCGAGCAGCTGCGCGGGCTGCTGCCCCCCGAGGACCTCGGCTCGGCCATGCTCACCGAGATCGTGCAGCGGGTGCGCCCGCTCGTGGAGGCCGCGGTCCCCCTGCGCACCGGGCCCGCGCGCACCCTCGACGTCGACATCGACCTCGGTGACCGCCGCCTGACCGGCACCGTCGGCAACGTCTTCGGCAACAACCTCGTCTCGGTGAGCTACTCCAGCCTCGGGGCCAAGCACCGGCTGGCCGCGTGGCTCGACGCGCTCGCGCTCGCCGCCGGCCACCCCGACGAGAACTGGACCGCCCACACCATCGGTCGCTGGGGCCGGTCCGGCCGGCGCGCGCTCGTCCCGCCGATGCCCGACGTCGACGCCCGCACCCACCTGCGCGACCTGGTCGCCATCATGGAGCGCGGACACCGCGAGCCGCTGCCCCTGCCGATCAAGACCAGCCTGGCCTTCGCGGAGGAGTTCAAGATCGGCGCGCAGGGCCAGGCCGACCCCGACCTCAAGGCCAGCGCCGAGTGGGTGACCCCGCGGTTCAACGAGACCGGGTTCCCCAAGGAGGACGGCGACCAGTGGCACGTCCGCGCCTGGGGGGAGCAGGCCCCCTACGACCTGCTCGCCGCGCCGCTGCTGGCCGACGAGGCGGACGACGGTCCGGCGCCGCACCGCCTCGGCCACTACGCCCTGCGCGTCTGGTCGCCGTTGCTCGCCACCGAGCTGGTGCGGGGGATCTGACATGGACGAGATGCAGACCTTCGACATCTGCGGTCCGCTGCCCACCGGCACGACGTTGCTCGAGGCGAGCGCCGGCACCGGCAAGACCTGGACGATCGCCGCGCTGGTGACGCGCTACCTCGTCGAGGGCGTCGCCACCCTGGAGGAGATGCTCGTCGTCACCTTCACGCGCGCGGCCAGCCAGGAGCTGCGTGACCGCGTACGCCGCCAGCTCGACGACGCCGCGGCCGTGCTGGCCGACCCCGCGACCGCCGACCCCGCCAACCGCCTGCACGACTGGCTGCTCGACGCCGACGACGAGGAGCGGGTCGTCCGGCTCGCGCGGCTCACCGACGCGCTGACGTCGTTCGACGCCGCCACGATCGCGACCATCCACCAGTTCTGCCAGCTCGTGCTGCGCAGCCTCGGCGTCGCCGGGGACACCGACACCGGCGCCGTCCTCGTGGAGGACCTCGAGCAGCTGACCACCGAGGTCACCGACGACCGCTACCTGGGCCTCTTCGCCCGCGAGCAGCAGGCCGCGTGGAGCCGCGAGGACGCCCTCGCCATCGCTCGCGCGGTCGTCGGCGACCCCCGTGCGCGGGTGGCCCCGCAGGAGGCGCTCACCCAGGACCCCGACGGCCAGGCCGCCGCACGGGTGCGCTTCGCGTGCGGCGTGCTGGACGAGATCGACCGGCGCAAGCGGCGCCTCGGCGTCCTCTCCTACGACGACCTCCTCGGTCAGCTCGCCGACGCGCTCGCCGACGACGACGCCCCGGCCCGCGTCCGGATGCGCCAGCGGTGGAAGGTCGCGCTGATCGACGAGTTCCAGGACACCGACCCCGTGCAGTGGCAGGTCTTCGAGCGCGCCTTCCACGGCGTCGCCACGCTGGTCCTGATCGGCGACCCCAAGCAGGCGATCTACGCCTTCCGCGGCGGCGACATCGTCACCTACCTCGACGCGGCGGAGCAGGCGACGACCCGGCAGACGCTCGGCGTCAACTGGCGCGCCGACCAGCCGCTGCTCGACTCCCTCCAGGTGCTCGTCGAGGGTGCCGCCCTCGGCGACGAGCGCATCGCCGTCCACCCGGTGAGCGCCCACCACGCCGCGTCCCGGCTCGAGGGAGCCGGACCTCCGTTCCGGTTGCGGGTGGTGCGCCACGAGGAGCTCGGGCGCAAACGGCCGCGCATCGGCGACTGGCGCCAGCACGTCCTCACCGACCTCGCCGCCGACGTCAAGCGCCTGCTGACGAGCGGCGCGACCGTCGGGTCGGGCGACGACGCGCGACCGATCGAGCCCAAGGACGTCGCGGTGCTCGCCGCCCGCCGGGCCGACCTGCTCGCCGCGCAGGACGCCCTGGCCGCGGTCGGCGTACCTGCCGTGCTCAACGCCGGCGGGTCGGTCTTCAAGACCGCCGCGGCCACCCAGTGGCTCACCCTGCTCGAGGCGCTCGAGCAGCCCCACCGCGCCGACCGGGTGCGCGCGGCCGCGCTGACCGACTTCTTCGGGCGCACCGCGGAGGACCTCCAGGCCGAGCCCGACCCGACCGACGAGCTGAGCGAGCACGTACGCCGCCTCGCCGACGTGTTCGCGGCCCGCGGGGTCGCAGCCGTGCTGGAGAGCGCCGTGCTCGACGGGCTGATCGCCCGGGTGCTGGGCCGGGTCGGCGGCGAGCGCACGCTCACCGACCTCCGCCACGTCGGCGAGGCCCTGCACAAGGTGGCCGTCAGCGATCGCCTCGGAGTGGTCGGCCTGCTCGGCTGGCTGCGGACGCAGGTGGCCGACGACAAGATCGAGGTCGCCTCCGAGCGGACCCGCCGGCTCGACTCCGACGCGGCCGCGGTCCAGCTGGTGACGATCCACGGCAGCAAGGGCCTGGAGTACCCCGTCGTCTACCTCCCGACCCTGTGGGACCGGTGGGTGCGCGACGAGGACGTCCCCCTCTTCCACGACACCGACGGCGAGCGCTGCCGCGACGTGGGAGGACCGAGCCGGTGGCGCGACGCCTCTGTCGCCGCGAGCCGCCACGAGGACGCCGGCGAGTCGCTCCGGCTGCTCTACGTCGCCCTCACCAGGGCGCAGTCGCAGGTCGTCGCGTGGTACTGCCCGACCGCCAACAACACCGCCTCCGCGCCGCTCCACCGCATGCTGTTCGGGCGTGCCCCGGGGCATGCCCGCGTCAACGACGAGCAGCCGGTCGTCGGTGACGACGAGCTCGTCGACATCCTCGGCCGCTGGAAGTCGGCCGGCGGGCCGCAGCCCGAGGTGGCCGCGCTCGTGCCGGTCGACACGACACCCATCCAGCGCGACCTGCCGACCCTGGCGGTGCGGACCTTCGACCGCGACGTCGACACCGACTGGCGCCGCACCTCCTACTCCGCCCTCTCCGCCGCCGGCGCGCCCCATGCCGGCGCGCCCGACCGGGTGCTGTCCGAGCCCGACGACGCACCCGACCTCGACGACACCGACCTCGAGCCGCTCGACGACGCGACCTCGCCCGAGCCCGACCTCGAGCTGGCGGCGGTGCCGTCACCGATGGCCGACCTGCCGGTGGGCGCCGAGTTCGGCTCCCTCGTCCACGAGGTCCTCGAGCACACCGACCCGGCTGCGCCCGACCTCCGCGCCGAGCTGCTCGCGCAGGTCGAGGAGCACCGCGCCTGGTGGGCGGTCGAGGTCGACGCCGAGGAGCTGGCCGACGCGCTCGTGGCGGTCTGCGACTCCCCGCTGGGTCCGCTGGCGGGCGGCCTGACCCTGCGCGAGATCCTCCTCCCCGACCGGCTGCGCGAGCTCGACTTCGAGGTGCCCCTGGCAGGTGGCGACCTGGCGGCCGCGCGTGACGCGGCCTCGGTCGTGCTGGGCGACCTCGCCCCCCTGCTCCGCGCGCACCTGCCCGACGGCGACCCGCTCCTGGCGTTCGCCGCCACCCTCGAGGGCGACCCCGACCTCGCCGGACAGCGGCTGCTCGGCTACCTCACCGGCTCGATCGACGTCGTGGTCCGGGTCCCGGTCGAGGGCCGCACCCGCTACCTGACCATCGACTACAAGACCAACTGGCTCGGCGACCGCGCCGCCCCGGCGACGGCGTGGGACTACCGACCTGCCGTCCTCGACGAGGCGATGGGCCACTCCGACTACCCGCTCCAGGCACTGCTGTACACCGTCGTGCTCCACCGCTACCTGCGTTGGCGGCTGCCCGGCTACGACCCTCACCTGCACCTCGGCGGCGTGCTCTACCTCTACCTGCGCGGCATGTGCGGGCCCGCGACGCCCCTCGTCCACGGCCGCCCGTGCGGGGTGTTCTCGTGGGAGCCGCCGGTCGCGCTCGTCACCGCCCTCTCCGACTTGCTTGACGGAGTCGCTCCATGACCGATCTGTTCGAGCCGATCGACGCCACCGACGCCCGCCTCGCGCTGGGCGCCACCGGGCTGCTCGGCGCCTTCAACGCCGCGGGAGTCCTGACGAGTGCCGACGTCCACGTCGCGAGCGCGCTCGGCCGGCTGGGCCGCGAGAGCGACGAGCGGGTGCTGCTCGCGGTCGCCCTCGCCGTGCGCGCGGTGCGCGGCGGGTCGGTCTGCGTCGACCTCGCGACCGTCGCGGACCCGCCCGACCTGCCCTGGCCCGCGGCCGACGACTGGTCGCACGCCGTCGCGTCCAGCCCCCTGGTGACGGCGGGCCTGGTTCGCTGGGACAACGACCTGCTCTACCTCGACCGCTACCACGAGCAGGAGTCCCAGGTCGTCGACGACCTGCTGTCGCGGGCGGCCACCGCGCCCGACCACGACCCTGCGCTGATGCGGGCCTCGCTGGACCGCGTCGTGGTGGCCATGAAGGCGGCCGCGGCGGCGCGCGGTCTGCCGGAGCCGTCGTACGACGAGCAGGTCGCGGCCTGCCTCGCCGCGGCCGGCCAGTGGACGACGGTGCTCACCGGTGGCCCGGGCACCGGCAAGACGACCGCGGTCGCCTCGCTGCTCGTCGGGCTGCTCGACCAGCACCCGGGCGGGCTTCGCATCGCGCTGGCCGCCCCGACCGGCAAGGCCGCCGCCCGCCTGCAGCAGGCGGTGCACCAGGAGGCCGAGGCCTTCGAGGAGGCCGACCGCGTCCGCCTCGCCGGGGTGACCGCCTCGACGCTGCACCGGCTGCTTCGACCCGACCCGGGCAACTCCACCCGCTTCCGCCACCACCGGGGCAACCGGCTCCCCCACGACGTGGTCGTCGTGGACGAGTCGTCGATGGTGTCGCTGACCCAGATGGCGCGCCTGCTCGAGGCGGTGCGCCCCGACGCGCGGCTCGTGCTGGTGGGTGACCCCCACCAGCTGTCGTCGGTCGAGGCCGGCGCCGTGCTGAGCGACGTGGTCCGCGGGTTCCAGGGCCGCGCCGACTCGCCGGTCGCGGCGCTGCAGTCCACGCACCGCTTCGGACCGGAGATCCGCGCCCTCGCCGAGGCGTTGCGCACCGGCGACGCCGACGAGGCGCTCCACGTCCTGGCCGCGGGTCACGACGAGGTGGAGTGGGTCGACGAGGGAGATCCGTCGTCGCGCATCCGCAGCACCGCGCTCGACGCAGCCCTCGGCGTCCGTGACGCGGCCGAGCGGGGCGACGTCACCGGCGCCCTCGCGGCGCTCGACCGCCACCGGCTCCTGTGCGCGCACCGCGACGGCCCCTACGGCGTACGCCACTGGAACCGGCGCATCGAGCACTGGCTCACCGCGGAGACGGGCGACCCGTTGTTCGAGCGCGCCTACGTCGGCCGGCCACTGCTGGTGACCGCCAACGACCACCAGCTCGGCGTCTACAACGGCGACAGCGGGGTGATCGTGCTGACGCCGGCCGGCCCACGCGCGGTGATCGCCGCCAGCGACGGCCCCCGCGACCTCGCGCCCTCACGGCTCGGCGACGTCGAGACCATGCACGCGATGACCATCCACAAGTCGCAGGGCTCGCAGGCCGACGTCGTCACCGTGCTGCTGCCCGACGAGGACTCCCGGCTGCTGTCGCGCGAGCTCTTCTACACCGCCGTCACCCGTGCGCGCTCCCAGGTGCGGGTCGTGGGGTCGGAGGCGGCGATCCGGGCGGCCATCGGTCGTCGTGCGCAGCGCGCGAGCGGGCTCGCCGTACGCCTCGCGGCGGCCCCGCGGCCGGACGCCGACACCGTGCCACCGACGCGCGAGCGAAACGCCGACGACACAGATCCCCGATAGCCTCCTCGCATGCCCTACCTGATGCGAGTCGAGCTCCCGGACGTCCCCGGGTCGCTGGGTCGCGTCGCGAGCGCGATCGGTGAGGCCGGGGGCGACATCGACGCGATCGAGATCGTCGAGAAGCGCGACGGCTTCGCCGTCGACGACGTGCTCCTCGAGATGTCGCCCGGCACCATGCCTGACTCCGTGGTCTCGGCCTGCGGCACGCTCGACGGCGTCAGCGTGCTCTGGATCAACCGCTACGCCGCCGGCGGCAACCTCTTCCTCGACCTCGAGGTCGTCGAGGCCCTCACCGAGGACCCCGCCTCCGCGCGCGACCGCCTGATCGACCTGCTGCCCATCGCCTTCCGGGTCGACTGGGCCGCTCGCGTCACCCCGGGCACCGACGGTGTCGGCGCCACGGTCGTCCACGCCACCGACGCCGCCCCGTCGGCGTACGACATCGACCGCGAACGCGTGCCCGTGCCGACCCGCCTGCCCGGCGACGAGGTCTACGTCGAGTGCGCCGCACCCTTCGGTGACGACCTCGTCCTCCTGGGCCGCCGCGGCGGTCCGGAGTTCCTCGACTCCGAGCTCGCCCGACTCGAGCACCTCGTCGGGCTCGCGATGACCATCAGCCACTGACGGGCCCGACCCCGGCTGGCCCGCCGAGCGGTGCGTGAGCCACGTTCCGCCCGCGCGGAACGTGGCTGGGGCACCGCCCAGCCGCGCGTCCCGTGCGACACGCCGGCGGGCGGTGGCGGAGCCACAATCCGCCCGTCACGGATGTGGCTGGGGCACCGCTCGACCAGCGTGAACGGCGTCAGGCGACCGACCGGATGCGGGTCACGAAGACCGAGCCGAGGACGCAGAGGACGAAGCCGACGAGGTAGACCACGCCGTAGCCGAGCGACCAGCCCTCGCCGTGGGTGGCGACGGAGCCGCCGAGCTCGCGTACGGCGACCAGGATGAGGCCGGCGATGGCCGGGGCGAGCACCTGCGGCAGCGCGGAGGCGATGTTGATGATGCCGAGGTCCTTGGCCCGGTCGCCGGCACCGGGGAGCACCTGGGTGATGAGCGCGAAGTCGACGGCCTGATAGACGCCGAACCCGGCGCCCAGCACGACGGCCGCCACCAGCGCACCGGACCAGTCCTGCCACAGGCCGAGGACGAGCGAGCTTGCCCCGATGAGCACCCCGGACCAGATGACGAAGATCTTGCGCCGCCCGACGCGGTCGCTCCAGTGACCGACGACGACGGTGGTGGCGACCGTGCACACGCCGTAGATCAGCACGAGCGTGCCGAGCTTGGCGGTGGCGTCGTCGTCGCCGAACCCGAGGCCGTCGGTGAGGAAGTAGTAGAGGTAGTTGAGCGCGATCCAGTTGCCGAGGTTCACCAGCAGGCGCGTCAGCCACGCCCACGCGAAGTCGGGGTGCTCGCGCGGCGAGACCCAGAACGAGCGGACCAGCCGCTTCCAGTCCATCGGGTCGAGCGGGTGGTCGGCCGGCAGGGCGAGGTCGCGGGAGCCGACGAGGTAGGGCACCGAGAGCACCAGCATCACGATGGCGGTCACAAGGTAGCCCTGGGCGATCGAGCCGGTGACCTCCGCGATCTTGATGCCGACCAGCACGCCGACCGTGCCGGCGATGGCGACGAGGCCGCCGATCAGGCCACGGCGCTCGACGGGAACCTGGTCGGGCACGGCCGCGACCCCGCCGGCCCACGCAGCGTTGAGCGCGAGCTGCACGAGGCTCCAGGCGATGACCATCGACGCGGCGCTGTCGGCGACGGACAGCAGCAGCAGCGACGCGGCGCCGAGGACCACCCCGCCGAGCACCCACGGCACCCGGCGGCCCAGGCGCGAGCGCGTCCGGTCGCTGAAGGCGCCCCACACCGGGTTGGCGAACATCGAGACCGCAGCACCGCTGAACAGCACGACCGCGAGCACCGCCTCCTTGCTCATGCCGCCGGGCTCGGCGGCTGCGACCCGCTCGGCCTGCTGCGCGAGCAGCACCTGGATCGGCCCGAACCACCCGGCCATCACGCCGAGGTTGAGCAGCACCAGCGCGCCGACCCAGCGCGCCGGCGGGTTGTCGACGGGCTCGTCGAAGGCCGAACGGCCCGGCAGCGTGGTCGTCACGGCGTCATTGTGGGGCCAACCGGGCCTGTGCGACAGCACGGTCCGGACCGGCAGGCCCGCGACCGCGCAGAGTCAGGCGCGTTCGAGGAGGAAGAGCGGGATCTCCCGGTCGGTCTTCTCCTGGTAGGAGGCGTACGTCGGCCACGTCGCGACGGCGTGCTCCCACCAGTCGGCGCGCTCGTCGCCGTCCAGGATCCGGGCCTTGTAGAGGTGCGGCTCGGCGCCGTCCTGCAGCTCGACCTCGGGATGGGCGACGAAGTTGTAGTACCACTCCGGGTTCTCCGGCGCGCCGCCCTTGGAGGCGACCGCGAGGTAGGCGCCGTCGCGCTCGACGCGCATCACCGGGTTCTTGCGGAGGTTGCCCGACTTCGCGCCGACGGACGTGACCACGACGATCGGGTACTTCGTGCCGGGCAGCGTGTTGGCCTTCTCGCCGCCGCTGGCCTCGTACTGCTCCACCTGCTTGCGTACCCACTCGGCCTTGCTCGGGACATAGGTTCCAGTCAGTGCCATGCCTGCCACAACACCACGGCCCGTGGCGTTCTTCCAGTCGCCGCTGGATACGGTGCGGTGCATGAGTGCGATCGAGGGCGTCAGCGAGATCTTCGACCCCGAGGCGTGGGACGTCGTGCCCGGCTTCGAGGACCTCACCGACCTGACCTACCACCGCGCCCGGGAGCACGGCACGGTCCGGATCGCCTTCGACCGACCCGACGTGCTCAACGCGTTCCGCCCGCACACCGTCGACGAGCTGCTCAGCACGCTCGAGCACGCGCGCATGTCGGCCGACGTGGGCTGCGTGATCCTCACCGGCAACGGCCCGAGCCCGAAGAACGGCAAGTGGTCCTTCTGCTCCGGCGGCGACCAGCGGATCCGCGGCCGCACCGGCTACCAGTACGAGGACGTGTCCGCGGGCGCCGGCGACACCGGTGCCGAGGAGCCGAGCCCGATCGACAAGGCGAAGCTCGCCCGCCTGCACATCCTCGAGTGCCAGCGGGTCATCCGCTTCATGCCGAAGGTCGTCATCTGCGTCGTCCCCGGCTGGGCGGCCGGCGGCGGGCACAGCCTCCACGTCGTCGCCGACCTGACGCTCGCGAGCCGCGAGCACGCCCGCTTCAAGCAGACGGACGCCGACGTCGGCTCCTTCGACGGCGGCTATGGCTCGGCCTACCTCGCCCGGCAGGTCGGGCAGAAGTTCGCGCGCGAGATCTTCTTCCTCGCCGACGAGTACGACGCCGAGGAGATGCACCGAATGGGTGCGGTCAACCGCGTCGTCCAGCACGCCGAGCTCGAGAAGGTCGCCCTCGACTGGGGCCGCAGGATCAACGGCAAGTCCCCCACTGCCCAGCGGATGCTCAAGTACTCCTTCAACCTGCTCGACGACGGGCTCGTCGGCCAGCAGCTCTTCGCCGGCGAGACCACCCGGCTGGCCTACATGACCGACGAGGCGCAGGAGGGACGCGACCAGTTCCTCGAGAAGCGCGAGCCCGACTGGTCGCCGTACCCCTGGTACTACTGAGCTGCGCGTCTGCTCGGGCCAGAGGCCTGGTAGGGCCTGGGCACCGTCCTCGGCCGCCTACCAGCGGTCGGCGGGGTCGGCGTCGTGCTGATCGGTGACCTCGTGGAGGAGCTCGCCTGCTGTGTGTCGGTTTCCCGCTGTGCTGCCGGCCAGCAGTGCTTCCTCGCCCTGGCCCGGCGTGAAGTCCGGCGGCACCACGAGCAGGGTCAGCCGTCTACCGTCGCCGAGCTGGACGATCAGCACGTGGGTGTCGTCGCTCGGGAACGCATCGACCGTGATCACTCGCTGCCCGGCCACGAGCTCGCGAGGCGCTGTGTCCCAGTCGCGGAGCGAGTACACCGCCCGGCTGATACGCCCGTGGGCGGGCGGGAACTGCTGGACGAGGTCTGACATCTCGGACTCGAGGTCGCGACTGTAGGGCCACCACGCGCCGTCCAGCCGGTCCTGGCCGGGAGCGCTACCCAGCTTCAGGCGCAACGGGCGACGGCTCTCGGGAGTGGAGACGATCTGCGGCGCGGTCATGGCGTCCGCCTCTCGACCAGCGATCGATGCCGGGCCGGCCTCGGTCGCGTTGGTCCTCGGCGGGCACTGTATCCCGGCGAACCGTCGCGCTCGGCCCGCCATCGCTCACAGCACGGCCCCTCGTGGCGCCACCTCCACCGCGCAGACACCTCGCGCGTACAACACCACCAGCCGATCGCCGTGGCTGCAGCGGAGGACGCCCGCATCGTCCGCCAGCGTGGTGACGACGTGGGCGATCACCTCGTCCTCGCTCCCGGCCCCGGGATCGTCGTAGGTGACGTCCATGCTGCCACCACCCACGAGCCGGACACGGAGCACGATGTCGGCCATGGTCACGGGCCGATCGCGGTGCCGGCCTGACGCCGGACGGGGACGGGACCGTTCGACGCCACCATGACGTCCGCCTCTCGACCGGCGCACGCCTCCGGATGGAGGTCACCTCGCCGGTCAGTCACCACCAACCGTACTCCGGCGGGAAGCCGCCGGATGTCGAGCTGGGACCACGGGCGGGCTGCTTCCCCTCGCGATCGGGCAGGCGTAGCGTCGAGCGTGGCATCGGCGACAATCCCAGACGATGCCCTGTCTCGGGACAACCGACGTCGTCTCACCCGGGAGCGTGCATGCCTGGCACGGAAGGGAACTGGTCACACGGCACCACCCTCGAAGCCACGCCGATCAGTGCGGCCGGGGCTCGGGCGTTCGTCAGCCGTCATCTTGTCGACCACCGGCTGACGTACCTCGTCGATCCGGTTCGTCTCGTGGTCAGCGAGCTCGCGACCAACGCACTGGTCCACGGGCAGACCCCCTTCGTCGTGACGCTGTCACGAGAGGGCGACACGATCCGCGTGACCGTCAGTGACGACGCGGCCTGGATCGCGGACAGTGCCCCTCACCAGTCGCTGCAGGTCGGTGGCCGCGGACTGGTCATCGTGAACGTACTCAGTCGCGACTGGGGGGTCATCACCCAGGTCCGCTCGAAGACGGTGTGGGCCACCTTCGAGGCGCACCCTGCGATGTCGTGACCCACGTCGCGGTGCCCCTCGGGCTCAGCTGGTGGCGAGGGTGTGGTTGTCGATCTCCGGGTAGTGCCTGCGGATGTTCACCTTGCGCTCGAGCTCGGCGATGATCGCCGGCGCGAAGTTGACCTCGTAGAGGCTGTGGGCGCTGCCGAGGCCGCCGGGGCTGAAGACGTTGATCTCCATCAGCTTGTCGCCGACGATGTCGAGGCCGACGAGGAACATCCCGTCGGCCACCAGCTTGGGGCGGACGACCTCGACCATCCGCAGCATGTCGTCGGTGACCTTGACCTTCTCGGCCTTGCCCCCGGCGGACATGTTGGAGCGGATGTCCTTCGTGGACGGCGTACGCCTGAAGGCGGCGTACTCGCCGTCGACGACCAGCGGCTGGCCGTTCATCACGAACATCCGGACGTCACCCTTCGCCGCCTCGGGAAGGTACTCCTGGGCAACGACGTAGCCGTCGCGCGAGATGGCCTCGATGATCTGCTTGAGGTTGGGCGCCTCCTTGCGGTCGACCAGGAAGACGCCCGCGCCACCCGATCCCTGGAGCGGCTTGAGGACCGCCTTGCCGCCGAGGTCCGTGATGAACTCCTCGATCATGGCCTCGTCGCGGGAGATGAGCGTGCGGGGGCGGACGATCTCGGGGAAGTGCTGGAAGTAGGCCTTCGACAGCGCGTTGGCGAGGCTGGTCGGGTCGTTGACCACGAGCACGCCGCTGGAGGCGATCAGCTGGCCGAAGGCGACGCCGGCGTTGTTGCGCCACGGGTCGGTCTCGGCGTCGTCCGCGGGGTCGTTGCGCAGCATCACCACGTCGAACTCGTCCAGGCCGATGAGCTGTTCGACGTCGGGCTTCTGGACGTCCGCCATGTGCCGCTCGAGGGAGCGGTAGGACTTCGCGTGGCCGGCGCGGGCCTTGGTGCTCAGCGAGCCGTCGGGCTCGTAGGCGAAGTCACCGATGCCCATGTACCAGGCCTCGTGCCCCATCTCCTTGGCAGCCAGGGCGAGGCGGTTGGTGGTGTACTCCGCCTTCTCCGTCTCGATGTCGTTGACGACGAATCCGATCTTCATGCGTGTCCCTCCAGAAGGGTGCTGAGGTCTTCGGTGCCGGCCGCGCGGGCGAGGTTGTCGTGCGCGGACGGGTCGTGCAGGTATCGGGGCAGGACGCGGGGCGCCCGCAGCAGGCCTCGGGACTCGAGGTCGCCGATGAGCGGCAGGTCGCGCAGCGAGAACTTGCCGAGCCAGAGCTGGTCGAGCGAGCCGCCCGCGCCGAGGTGCTCGAGCAGCTCGACCAGCCCGCGCAGGTAGATCGCGTCCTTGGTCATCCCACCGGACCGGTAGACCCGCATCACGGTGGTCCACGCGCTGCCGCTCGGGAAGTCGTCGGCGACCAGCGCCTCGTGGGCCTCGGCGAACGTCGCCCCGGCGACGAGGCGGTGCACGGTGACGACCCGGCTGGCGAGCTGGCGGAGGCGGAAGGCGGTCAGCCCGCCGCAGGCGATCTCGGCGAGGACGGCGAGGCCCTCCTGCGTCTCGTCGTAGCCCGCGAGCCCGACGCCGAGGACCTTGATGGGCTGGTGGCTGCCGTTGGCCTGGGTGACGAGGTGGGTGCCCACCTCGTGGTGGAGCAGCGCCTGGGCGCGCGCCTGCTGGACCTTGGTCTCCGGGCCGATCAGCAGCACGTCGCCCGAGACCATGACGCCGTTGACGTCGGAGCGGATCTCGGCGTGCATGTCGAGGTCGGGGTCCTCCTCGCGGTAGCGCGCGATCTCGGCCTCGGCCAGCTCGAGGAACGCCTCGGCGTCGAGCGGCTCGTCGGTCGGCTCGGTGCGGGTGATCCCGGACAGCAGCGCCTCGGCCTGCTTGCGCAGCGCGGGCGACACCCCGCCGTAGAGCTCGACGCTCAGCGGCAGGAAGTCCTCGGTGTCGCGCGCCTCCAGCATGTCGAGCTGGAGCTCCATCTCGCGGTGCTTGGCGCGCAGCAGCTGGCCGAGGACGGGGTCCTCGACCGTCGTGAGGTCGATGTCGTCCAGCTCGGCGCGTACGACGGCGGGATCGGTCTCGAGCTCGCGGTAGGTGAACGGCGGGTCGGGCTCGCGACCCTCCAGGAAGTCGTCGCGCAGGTCGTCGGCGTCGACCGGCGTGATGTCGAGCAGGAAGCGGAAGCTCTGCGCGAGCAGGGACAGACGGTGGTCCACGGCCAGGTCGGTGGCGCTGAGCTCCGTGCCCGGCTCCGCTGGGCCGCCGTCGGTCACCGCAGCTTCTCGAGCTCGATGTGCAGGCCGGGCAGTGCGGCGGCGAGGCCTTCCTGGGCACAGCGGAACCGGTCGGCGTGCAGCTCGCCGGTCCACTCGTCCATGAAGGTCTTCTTGAACTCCAGTGCCAGCACGCAGCCCACCCGCGGGTAGCGGTCGTGCACCCACCAGGCGAGTCCGCGGCCCTCGAAGACGACGTTCTCCCGTGCGTCGAGCGGGCCGCAGCCCAGCGAGGCGTCGCGGAGGTCCCCCGTGAAGCGCTCCACGAGCGGGCCGAACAGGTCGGTGTCGAGGCTGCCCGTGCCGACGTTGACCTCCGGGTTCTCCGAGGCGGGGGCCGGCGGCTCGTCGGCGCCGTCGCGCCGGTGGTTGTAGGAGTGCACGTCGAGCAGCACGAACGGGCCGCGCTCGGCCAGGGCGTCGAGCCGCGGGGCGAGGGCGTCGAAGAAGGCGTCGTACGTCGCCAGGCTGCCCTCGTAGAGCTCGTCGGAGAGCTCGCCGTCGCGCCACACGTCGAGCCCCCAGCAGTCGTCGGGCTTGCGGTAGATCGCCTCGCGACGGGGCCGGTTGAGGTCGGCCTCGAAGCGGGAGCGCCTGGTCACCACGTGGTCGGGGACGACCGCGGCGAGCCGGTCGGTGAACGGGTCCTCCTCACGGAAGCGCTCGGCCTCGTCGAGCACCATCGCCTCGGCGATCTCGGGCCGCAGCTCATGCCCTGCGTGCACCGAGGTCGCCACGACCGGACCATCCCATTCACCGACGAACGCAACAGCGTCCGACGTCCCTCCCACGTCAGTCATGGCCGCCTGTCTACCCGAGTGGGCACGCCACCTCCACCGACGCGCACCCCTTCGGGTGGACGGCTGGCCGGACTGGGGTAGGACTGGGGCATGCGGATCGTCGTCCTGACCGGTGCCGGGATCTCCGCCGAGAGCGGGCTCACCACGTTCCGCGACTCGGGCGGACTCTGGGAGGGCCACGACCCGATGCAGGTCGCCACCCCGGAGGCGTACGCCGACGACCCCGGGCTCGTCCAGCGGTTCTACGACGCCCGGCGGGCGGCGCTGTCGCAGGTCGAGCCCAACGCGGCGCACCACGCGCTCGTACGCCTCGAGGACGCCCTCGGCGACGACCTTCTCGTCGTGACCCAGAACGTCGACGACCTCCACGAGCGGGCCGGCTCCCGACGGGTGCACCACATCCACGGGCGGCTGCAGTCGGCCTGGTGCACGCGCTGCGGCGAGCGCCACGAGTGGTACGACGCGCTGGCGGACGGACCCGCCTGTCCCGCGTGCGGCGTGGCCGACCTGCGTCCCGACATCGTGTGGTTCGGCGAGATCCCCTACGGCATGGACCTCGTCGAGCAGGCGCTGGAGGAGTGCGACCTCTTCGTCTCGATCGGCACGTCGGGCGTCGTCTACCCGGCAGCGGCGTTCGTCCACTGGGCTCGCGGAGCCACCCTCGAGCTCAACCTCGAGCCCAGCGCCGGCGCCACCGACTTCGCCGAGTCCCGTCAGGGTCCGGCCAGCCGCCTCGTGCCCGCCTGGGTCGACGAGCTGCTCTGCTGACTACCCGCCCCCAAGGACGTCCTGCGCCCCTGACGCCGTCAGGACCCTGAGCCGGCCCGAGGCACGAGCGGCCGGAAGTTCAGCCGGACGCGGGTGCCGCGACCGAGCGTCGACTCGACCTCGATGCTGCCGCCGTGGCGCTGCATGATCTCTCGCACGATGCCGAGGCCGAGGCCCGTGCCGGGCCGCATCAGCGCCGCCTCGTTGGTCGAGCGGAACAGCGGTGCGAAGAGGTTGGCCTGGTCGGCCTCGGAGATGCCCAGCCCCTCGTCGTTGCAGACGAAGGACAGCCCGCCGTCGGGCCGGCGCTCGACGCCTATCCACACCTCGTGGCCGGCGTCGGAGTACTTCACCGCGTTGTCGACGAGGTTGGACACGGCGCTGGCGATCTCGCGCGGGTCGCCCAGGACGACAGCGCCGTCGAGGTCCCCGACGAGGTGGAGCGTGATGCCGGAGCGCTCGGCGACGGCGGTCATCGCCGCGAGCGTCTCCTCGACGACCGGGACGAGGTCGACCTGCTGCATGGCGGGCGGGTGCTGCGGGTCGCTCACCTGCGACAGCATCGACAGCCCCTGGAGCAGGTCGCCCAGCCGCTCGCTGGCCCGCACGATGGCCTGGGCACGCCGCTGGTCACGCTCGTCGATGGTCTCGCTCGAGGCCAGGAACTCGGCGTTCGCGGCGATGACCGTCATGGGGTTGTTGATCTCGTGGGTCAGCTCGCGGAGGAACCAGTGCCGCGCCACCTCCAGCTCGCGCAGCTCCTCGAGCAGGTGGCGTTCGCGCTGAGTGGCCTGCGCGTTGGCGATGGCGCGACCGAGGTCGTGGCCGAGCTCCAGCGCGGCGACGCCCTCGCCGTCGGTCCAGCGGCGCGACCCCGTGCGCCGCGCGCACATCAGCATGCCGAGCACCTTGTCGTCCACGCCGACGGGAGCGACGACGACGGCCTCGAAGCCGGCCTTGTCGAGCGCGGTCGTGAACCAGTCGGCGTACGACGCGAGCTCGGGGTCGCCCCAGACGTGCCCGGGCTCGATGATGAGCACCCGCTGGTGGGTCCACGCACGCGCCGCGGCCTCGTCGAGGGCTCGCCGCACCTCGGGCGCCATCTTGAGGCCCAGGCTGTCGGGGGTGCCGGTGTCCTGGTCGATGAAGACCCGGATCTCCAGCTCGTCGACGTACAGCGCCGCGAGCAGGGTCGAGCGGGCCTCCCGCAGGAGGTGGTTGACGTCGTGGCGGGCGGGGTTGGACCGCGCGAGCCGGCGGGTGGCCCGGATGACCCGCATGTGGTCGGCGTACTCCTCGCGCTCGACCACCGTGAGGATCGAGCGCAGGGTCGTGGCGAGCTCGTGGCTGATGTCGAGGAGCCGCGCGTCGTCGGGCCGCGAGAGGTCGCTCGGGACGTCGAGGTAGAGCAGCGCGCGCAGGTCGCCGCGCTCGTCGTCGATCGGGGCGACGAGCATGTCCATGGGGTGCCAGTCGCCCTGCTCGCCGGCGGCCGTGATGTCGGGGACGACGATGACGCCGTCGATGCGTTCGCGGATCTCCTCGGAGAGGTTCTCGAAGGGGATCCAGAGGAAGTGGCCGTGCTCCTCGCCCTGGGCGAAGACGAGCTGCATGTCCGACAGGCGCGACGCCGTGCCGAGGCGATCCTCGGCGCTGACCGGATCGCCGTGGATCGCGACGAACTCGAGCAGACCCTTGGGCCGCACCACCTCGATCGCGCACACGCGGAACCCCGTGCGGGTGGCGGCTTCGCCGGCCAGGGCGTGCATGAGCGCGCGCGCACGCGCGTCGCCCCAGCTGAGGTCGCGCGTCCTGCGCTCCCCTGTCCGCACCTGTTCCATGGCGTCTCGCCCTCCCACCCGCCACGTGGATCGTAGGCGGGCCATCGTGGGCACCGGACCGTTTTGCGCAGGTTGTGGCCTGCGCTGTGGACGAGCTGGGCCGGGTCGGCGCCGCGTCAGTGCGCCGCGCGGGGGCCGCCGACCGGCAACCACACGGTGAACGTCGTCCCCTCACCGAGCACCGACGCGACCTCGACCGTCCCGTCGTGGCCGGTCACGACACGCTCGATGATCGCAAGCCCGAGGCCGGTGCCCGGGCGCTTGCGCGCCTCGGGGCTGCTCGAGCGGAAGAAGGGGGTGAACACCTTGTCGACCTCGGCGGCGGAGATGCCGATGCCGGTGTCGGTGCAGGTGATCAGGACGCCGTCGCCCCCGTCCGCCGTCCGGCGCGCGACGTCCATCGCGACCCGCCCTCCCTCGGGGGTGTACTTCACCCCGTTGGACAGCAGGTTGGAGACCATCCGCTGCAGCCCCGCCGACTCGCCGGTCACCACGAGGTCGTCGGCCACGACGGTCTGCATCTCCACGCCGGCCCTCGCCCCCATGGGTGCGAGGAAGTCGCTCGTCTCCCGCACCAGGTCGGAGAGGTCGACCTCGCCCATCGGTGCGCCCCGGTCGGGATCGCTGACCGAGGCCAGGGTCATCAGGTCAGCCACCATGTCCTCGATGCGCCGCGCCGCCCGGTCGAGCGCCTCGAGCGAGTGGCTCGACTCCTCGGAGTGCGTCTCGAGGCCCAGCAGCTCGAGGTGGGAGAACAGCACGCTGACGGGGTTGCGCAGCTCGTGGGCGAGGGTCAGGACCATGTCGCGGCGGTAGTCGTTGACGTCGCGGAGCTCGACGTTGAGCGCGCGCTGGCGCTCCATCAGCCGCGCCTCCAGCAGCAGCCGGCCCAGGTCGGAGGCGACGGTCGTGGCGGCGTTGATCTCGGAGGCGTTCCAGCGCGGTGCGTCGACCGTCCGGCCCATCGAGAGCGTGCCGAGGTACTCCTCGCCGGCGCCGATGGGCACCAGCAGCCCCGACCCGAGGCCGTACGTGTCGAGCAGGCGCGTGAGCGACGGCGGGGTCTCGATGGACTCCTCCTTCATGCTCCACGTCTGCTGCCGCTCGACGACGACGTGCCCGCGCCGGGCCCACTGCCCGCGCATCAGCTCCGTCACGTGGCGCCGTTCCTCCTCGATGCCGGGGACCTCCGACCCCGCCGCGATCACGTCGACGGTCGCGACGTCCATCGCCTCGACCATGGCGCGAGACAGCTCCCTCGACAGGTCCTCCACGCCCAGCCCCGGTCGTACGCTCTCGATGGCGCGCCGCGCCTGGGTGACCATCCGCACCTGCTCGCCGTAGAGCTCGCGCTCGACGATGCTGATCACCGCCTCGAACAGCACCCCGGCCTCGGCGTTGATCGCCGCCGCGCCCTCCGGCGTGGGACGCAGCCCGGACAACGGTTCGTCGAGGTAGAGCAGCCCGCGCAGCTCGCCGTCCTCGTTCTCCAGCAGGCGCACCATCTGGTCGTCGGGGTCCCAGCCGTTGGGGAGGCCGGAGGCCGGCACATCGGGCCGGTGGCCGTACTCGTCGAGCCAGGCGCGGGTCTCGTCGTCGAGCCGCTCGCTCGGGATGTGCCTCCAGCCGGCCAGCTCCACGCCCAGCTTGCGGATGTGGTCGAGGGCGAGGGGCGAGGCCTGGCCGAGCATCTTGTCGCGGGCGGCGTCGTCGCCGGCGATCGCCACGAACTCCAGGTAGCCGTCGGAGCGCAGCGCCTCGATCGCCACCACCTTGTGGTGGGTGCGCTTCGCGAGGTCCTCGGCGATGGCGTGCAGGACCGCGCGCTGGGCCTCGTTGCCCCACGCGCGTGCCCGCGGGCGTACCCACAGCCCGTCGTCGTCCATCACCGCTCCCCCCGCGTCCCGAGCCCGACGACCGCGAGGCTACGCCGAATCCGGTCCGTGCGGACCTGCTTCCGGGTGATGGGCACGGCTAGGTGACTCGCGGGTAACATAGCGGCATGAAGCGTGAGATCTACGACGAGGACCACGAGGCCTTCCGCGCCTCGGTCAAGCAGTTCCTGGACCGCGAGGTCACCCCCCACCTCGAGACGTACGCCGCCAACCACGGGCTCGACCGCGACTTCTGGCTCGCCGCCGGCAAGCAGGGCTTCCTCGGCCTCGAGATCCCGGAGGAGCACGGCGGCTCCGAGGCCGGCGACTACCGGTTCAACGCCGTCCTCACCGAGGAGCTCGCCAAGGTCAACATGACCCTCCCGAGCTGCGTCGGCATCCACGCCGACATCACGGTCCCCTACCTCGTCCACCTCACCAACGACGAGCAGCGGGCCCGCTGGCTGCCGCGCGCCGCGACCGGCGAGCTCGTCACGGCCATCGGCATGACCGAGCCCGGCGGCGGCTCCGACCTCGCCAACCTCCGGACCACCGCCGTCCGCGACGGCGACGACTGGGTGATCAACGGCTCCAAGACCTTCATCACCAACGGCGGCTCGGCCGACATGGTGCTCGTCGCGGCCCGCACCAGCCCGGAGAAGAAGGCCAAGGGCATCTCGCTGTTCGCCGTCGACACCACGCTGGACGGCTTCAGCGTCGGCCGCGTGCTCGACAAGGTCGGCCAGGACGACTCCGACACCGCCGAGCTGTCGTTCGAAGACGTGCGCGTCAGCAACGACGACCTCGTCGGCCCGCTGGACACCGGCTTCATCTCGATGATGCAGTTCCTCCCGCAGGAGCGCCTCGGCTCGGCGATCACCAACCTCGCCCACGCCAAGCAGATCCTCGAGGAGACGGTCCAGTACGCCAAGGACCGGCAGGCGTTCGGCCAGCCCATCGGCTCGTTCCAGAACACCCAGTTCCTGCTCGCCGACCTCGTCACCCGCGTCGACGTGACCCAGGCGTTCGTCGACCAGTGCGTCGTCGCGCACACCAAGAAGGAGCTGACGCCCGTCGACGCCGCCAAGGCCAAGTGGTGGACCTCGCAGGTGCAGAACGACGTGCTCGACCACTGCGTGCAGGTCCACGGTGGCTACGGCTACATGAACGAGTACCGCGTGGCCCGCGCCTGGCGCGACGCCCGCGTGACCAAGATCTGGGCGGGCTCCAACGAGATCATGAAGATGCTGATCGGCCGCGACCTGGGACTCTAGGCACGTGACGCGGATGTTCGTGGCGGTCGTGCCGCCCGAGGAGGTCGTGGAGGACCTCGAGACGTTCCTGTCGGCGCGACGCGAGGCCGCGTCGTTCCGCTGGTCCGCCGCGGAGCAGTGGCACGTCACGCTGGCCTTCGCCGAGTCGGTGCCGGAGCGGGCGCTCGACGGGCTCGACGAGCTGCTGGCCCAGGCGGCGGGGCGGCGGGCGTCGTTCGGGATGCGCATCACCGGCGGCGGCGCCTTCCCGCACCCCGACGCGGCGCGGGTCCTGTGGTCCGGCCTCGAGGTCGACGACGAGGCGGACCTCGACGGGTTCGCCGCGTCGTGCCGGGCCGCGATGTCCCGCGCGGGAGCCCGCATCGACGGACAGCGGTTCCACCCGCACCTGACCCTCGGCAGGCTCGGTCGGTCGGCCAACGTCACGTCGTGGGTCCGGCTGCTCGACGCCTACGAGGGTCCCCGCTGGCAGGTCGACGAGGTCGCGCTCGTGGCGTCGTACCTCGGCGAGGGCGCCCGCCGCCGACCGCGCCACGAGGTCGTCGGGACGTACGCGCTCGGCTGACGTCGTACGCCGGGCAGCCAAGCCTCACCTTCGTTGCGCGGGGCACCACTGAGAGCGACGATCGGGACGTGAGTGAGCGAAGCGAGCGAGCCATCCGACACAGTGCCCCGGGTGCCTCATGCGCGCACGGAGCGAAGCGAGTACGTGCATGAGCATGGAGATCGGAACCGACGAGGATCCCCGGCACTTCCACGAGGAGCTGGGTGACAACGTCGGCACGCGGCTCAACTGGCTGCGGGCCGCGGTGCTCGGCGCCAACGACGGCATCGTCTCCACCGCCGGCGTCGTGATGGGCGTGGCCGGTGCCACCGACGACAGCGGCGCGATCGTGATCGCCGGCATCGCGGCCCTGACCGCGGGCGCCCTGAGCATGGGAGCCGGCGAGTACGTCTCGGTCAGCACCCAGCGCGACTCCGAGAAGTCGATCCTCAACCTTGAAGCCGCCGAGCTGCGGCAGATGCCGCAGACCGAGGAGCGCGAGCTCGCGGCGATGTACGTCGAGAAGGGCCTGTCCCCGGAGACGGCGGAGAAGGTCGCCCGCGAGCTGACCGAGCACGACGCACTGCGCGCTCACGCCGACATCGAGTTCGGCATCGACCCCGACAACCTGACCAACCCGTGGCACGCCGCCTGGGCGTCCATGCTCGCCTTCACGGTCGGGGCACTGCTGCCGCTCCTCATCGTGGCGTTCGTCCCCGACGGCGTCCGGATGCTTGTGACGGTCCTCAGCGTCGTCGCGGCGCTGGCGCTCACCGGGTTCGTGAGCGCGCGCATCGGCTACAGCCCCCGCCTGCCTGCCGTCGTGCGCAACGTGTCGGGCGGCCTGCTCGCGATGGGGGTCACCTACCTCATCGGCACGCTCGCCGGCACCACCCTCGGCTGACCGCTCCCCCGCTGGTCGAGGCGCCGGCGGGGCCGATCAACCGAGGGCAGCGACGATCTCGTTGACCTTGTCCTTCGCGTCACCGAAGAGCATCTGCGCGTTGTCCTTGAAGAACAGCGGGTTCTGCACGCCGGCGTAGCCGGTGGCCATCGACCGCTTGAAGACGATGACGTCGCGGGCGTTCCAGACCTCCAGCACGGGCATCCCGGCGATCGGTGAGCCCGGCTCCTCGAGCGCGGCCGGGTTGACCGTGTCGTTGGCCCCGATCACGAGGACGACGTCGGTGTCCGGGAAGTCGTCGTTGACCTCGTCCATCTCCAGCACGATGTCGTACGGCACCCTGGCCTCGGCGAGCAGCACGTTCATGTGACCGGGCAGGCGGCCCGCGACGGGGTGGATGCCGAAGCGGACGTCGACACCCTTCTCGCGCAGCTTCTTCGTCATCTCCGCGACGGGGTACTGCGCCTGCGCGACGGCCATGCCGTAGCCGGGGGTGATCACGACCGAGGACGCGTGGGCGAGCAGGTCGGCGACGTCGTCGGCCTGGATCTCGCGGTGCTCGCCGTAGTCGCGAGCCTCACCGGAGACGGCGCCGTCGGAGCCGAAGCCGCCGGCGATGACGCTCACGAACGAACGGTTCATCGCCTTGCACATGATGTAGCTGAGGATCGCACCCGACGAGCCGACGAGCGCGCCGGTGATGATCAGCAGGTCGTTGCCCAGCATGAAGCCCGCGGCGGCCGCAGCCCAGCCGGAGTAGCTGTTGAGCATCGACACGACGACGGGCATGTCGCCACCGCCGATCGCGGCGACGAGGTGGAAGCCGAGCACCAGCGCKAGGACGGTCATGACCGCCAGCGGCGCCATGCCAACCCAGCCGTCGGTGAGCATGAACCACACCATCAGCACGGCCGACACCACGAGGATGCCCAGGTTGAGCAGGTGGCGCCCGGGCAGCGCGATGGGCGCGGACCCCATCCGCGCGCTCAGCTTGAGGTTGGCCACGATCGAGCCGGTGAAGGTCACTGCGCCGATGAAGACGCCGATGAAGACCTCGGCGTTGTGCACGGCGTCGGACTCCAGACCCACGTTGCTGTGGGCGGAGGCGACCTCGATGAACGTGTTGTAGCCGACCAGCACGGCAGCGAGGCCGACGAAGCTGTGCATCATCGCGATCAGCTCGGGCATGCCGGTCATCTCGACGCCTCGAGCCAGCCGGATGCCGATCACCGCGCCCACCGTGCCGGCGACCAGGATGATGACGAGCCCGATCACGATCGGCGTCTTGTCGACGATGAGGTCGTCGGTGAGGTAGTCGAGGACGAGCAGCAGCGTCGCGACCACGGCCAGTGCCATGCCGGCCATGCCGAACGCGTTGCCGCGGCGGGCCGTCTCGTGCTTGCTCAGGCCGGCGAGCGCGAGGATGAACAGGAGCGCCGCGAGGATGTAGGCGCCCGTGACGAACGAGACCACTGGCTCAGCCCTTCTGGAACATGTTGAGCATCCGCCGGGTGACGAGGAAGCCACCGAAGACGTTGATGCTGGCGAGCAGGATGGCCACCCCTGCGATCACCTGGACCGCGAGGTTGTCGATCGGGGCCTGCAGGATCGCGCCGACCACGATGATCCCGCTGATCGCGTTGGTGACGCTCATGAGGGGCGTGTGCAGCGCGTGGTGCACGTTGCCGATGACGTAGAAGCCGATGACGACGGCGAGCACGAAGACGGTGAGGCTGGGCAGGAAGCTGGGCGGCGCGAGGGTGGCGAGCGCGAGGAAGACCACGGCGCCCAGCCCGGCGGCGTACAGCCTGCGGCGCGGGTCCGGTGGTGTGGGGGGCGCCTTCTCGACCGGCAGGACCTGCGTCGCCTCGGCCGGTGCGGCGGAGACCTGCACGGGCGGCGGCGGCCACATGATTGCGCCGTCGCGCGTCACGGTGATGCCCCGCTGGACGACGTCGTCCATGTCGAAGGTGAGCTGCCCGTCCTTCTCCGGGGTGAGCAGCTTGAGCAGGTTGACGACGTTGGTGCCGTAGAGCTGGCTGGTCTGCGCGGCCAGCCGGCCGGCGAGGTCGGTGTAGCCGAGCACGGTCACGCCGTTGGCGGTGACCACGCGCTCGTCCTTGACCGTGGCGGCGACGTTGCCGCCGTTGGCCGCGGCCATGTCGACCACGACCGAGCCGGGGCGCATCGCCGCGACCGTCTCCGCGGTGACGAGCAGGGGGGCGGGCCGGCCGGGGATCAACGCGGTGGTGATGACGATGTCGGCGGCGCGCGCCTCCTCGTCGTACATCGCAGCGGTGGCGGCCTCCTGCTCGGCGGTCATCTCCTTGGCGTAGCCGTCGGCGGAGACCTCCTGCTCCATGTCGACGGTGACGAACTGCGCGCCCATCGACTCGACCTGCTCGGCGACCTCGGGGCGTACGTCGAAGGCGCGCACGATCGCGCCCAGCGATCCGGCCGCACCGATGGCGGCCAGCCCGGCGACGCCGGCCCCGACGACGAAGACGCGGGCCGGGGGCACCTTGCCCGCGGCGGTGACCTGGCCGGTGAAGAGGCGGCCGAACTCGTGGGCCGACTCGATCACCGCGCGGTAGCCCGCGACGTTGGCCATCGACGACAGCACGTCCATCGACTGGGCCCGGGAGATCCGCGGCACGGCGTCCATCGCCAGCGCCGTCACGCCGGCCGCGCTCAGCCGCTCGACCAGCTCGGGGCTGCGCGCCGGCGCCATCAGGCTGATGACCGTCGCGCCCGGACGCAGCCGGCCGATCTCGTCGTCCGTCGGCGCATTGACCTTGACCACGACGTCGCTCGACCACACCTCGTCGGCCGGTACGACGCGCACGCCGGCGTCGGTGAAGGCGACGTCGGGCTGGTCGGCCGCCGCGCCCGCGCCCTGCTCCACCACGACGTCGTACCCGAGCGCGGCGAGCTGGGAGGCGGTCTTCGCCGTCGCGGCGACCAGCGTCTCGCCGGGCCTGGACTCACGGGGGATGCCGATGCGCACTGCTGCCTCCTGGGAGGGCGCTCGATGTCTGGGGCTGACCTGCGGGGGTGTGGCCGGGCACAACGTACCGAAAAGGGCGGGCCCACACCGTTGTCTCATGTGGCGTGGACCACATCGACCCGCGGGTCGAGTGCGCTCGCGGCTGTAGTCGCCGCAGCACTGCGCACTCGACCCCGGGCTGTGGATGAGCCGAGCGGCGACGGGCCGCGCCACCGCAGACTGCCGCGATGGGGGATCGACCGTGGAGGCAGCTCGCCGAGGTGCAGGCGGGCCTGCTGAGCCACCGCCAGCTCCGCGAGCTCGGGGTGTCGCGCGGCGAGATCCGCAACCACGTACGTGTTGGGCGCTGGGCGACCAGGTCCGGGGAGGTGGTCAGCACGACGACAGGACCGCTCTCGCCCGAGCAGGCCCTGTGGCTCGGGGTGCTCCACGCCGGGTCGAGCGCGATGGTCGGGGCGTTGAACGCCGCCGGTGTCCGCGGGCTCCGCCGATGGGACCGGGAAGAGATCACCATCCTCGTCAGCAACCCGATGAGCTTCGAACCGCTCGCCGGCTACCGGTTCTTCCGGACGAGGAGACCCTTCAGGTTGCTGGTCGGCGCGGGTGAGCTGCCCATGTGCCGCCTCGAGCCCGCCGTGCTGATGTTCGCCGCCCACGAGCCACACCTGCGTACGGCACTGGGAGCCGTCACCGCGACGGTGCAGCAGCGGCTCACGACCGCCGACGCCCTGGTCGAATGGGTCGACCGGCTCGCCCCCCTGCGCCGCTCCCGGGACTTGCGCGACCTCCTCTCGGACGTCGGCGACGGTGCCCACTCGATGGCAGAGGTCGACCTGCGCAAGGCCTGCCGCGCCTACGGCGTCCAGCCCCCCATCTCCCAGCGCTCACGGACCGACAGCCGCGGACGGCGGCGCTACACCGATGCCGAGTGGCGACTGGCTGACGGTCGCGTGCTCGTCCTCGAGGTGGACGGTGGCGTGCACGACGACCCGCAGCAGGCGACGCTCGACCGCCGGCGCAACCGACAACTCACCAACGTCACGCGGACGGTCGTGCAGTGCTCGGCCTGGGAGATCCGGCACGAGCCCTGGGAGGTGATGCAGGACCTGCTGGCGCTCGGCGTACCCCCTGTGGGTTGAGTGCGCAGCGCCGCGGCCACTACTACCGCGAGCGCACTCGACTCAACGCGCGAGCGTCAGTGCGCGACGCCGTAGAGCCGGTCGCCGGCGTCGCCGAGCCCGGGAACGATGTAGCCCTTGTCGTTGAGCTTCTCGTCGAGCGCCGCGGTCACGACGGTGACCGGCACCTCGAGCCCGTCGAGGGCCTTCTCGAGGTTCTCGACGCCCTCCGGCGCGACCAGCAGGCAGATCGCGGTGATGTCGTCGGCACCCCGGTCGGTGAGGAAGCGGATGGCCGCGGCGAGCGTGCCGCCGGTCGCGAGCATCGGGTCGAGCACGTAGCACTGGCGGCCCGAGAGGTCCTCGGGGAGGCGTTCGGCGTAGGTCGAGGCCTCGAGGGTCTCCTCGTTGCGGACCATGCCGAGGAAGCCGACCTCGGCCGTCGGCAGCAGCCGCATCATGCCGTCGAGCATGCCGAGCCCGGCGCGCAGGATCGGGACGACCATCGGCTTGGGCTGGGCGAGGTAGACCCCGGTCGTCGGGCCGACGGGCGTGGTGATCGGCCGCGGGTCGACGCGTACCTCGCGGGTCGCCTCGTAGGCCAGCAGGGTCACCAGCTCGTCGGTCAGCCGACGGAACGTCGGCGAGTCGGTGTCCTGGTCGCGCAGGACGGTGAGCTTGTGGGAGACGAGCGGGTGGTTCACCACGTGCAGGCGCATGGGGGTCACCCTAGTGGGGAAGCAGCTCGCCGATCGAGACGCCGGAGAGGGTTGGCGGTCCCCATCCTTTCTGCGACATTGGAGGAGGGATTGGACGAGGGAGGTGTGGGGATGTCCGAGCAGTCCGGCGAGGTCGACTTCGCGCTGGCCGCGTTCCGCGAGGACGGGGCGTGGCAGGTGCAGGAGATCGCCTCGCCCGCCTTCGACTCCGTCGACTCCCTCAGCCACGCGCTGCGCCAGGTCGCACGCGACGAGGGCGCGGTGGGCATGGTCGCCGTCGACGAGGACTTCTTCGTGCTCGTCCGCGTGGCGGGTGCGAGCACGCGCGCGCTGCTCTCCGACGTCACCGCCGCCGACGAGTGGGAGCTCGCCCAGTCGGTGATCGACTTCCTCGGCCTGCCGCCGCCGGAGGACGACGACGTCGAGGTGCCGGCCGGCGACCTCGGCCTGCTCGGCGACCTCGGCCTCCACGCCATCGACCTCGGCGCGCTCCTCGACGACGTCGATCTCTACCCTGACGAGATGCTCTCCGAGATCGCCCGCCGCCTCGGCTTCGGCGAGCTCTTCGACGACGCGGTCGGCCTCACCTCGGCATGACCACCCCCCGACCTTCCTCTCCTCCGCTGCGCTCCCCCGAACAACGCCGCGGGGACCCCGGATGAGTCCGACCGGCCCCTGGGACGACGCGATGCGCCTGGCCCTGACCGAGGCGCAGGCTGCGCTGGCAGCGGACGACGTACCGGTCGGCGCGGTGGTCCTCGACGCGTCCGGCGCGGTCGTCGCCACGGGCCACAACACCCGCGAGTCCCACCACGACCCGACCGGCCACGCGGAGGTCGTCGCCCTCCGCGCCGCAGCGGCCGCCCGCGGCGAGTGGCGGCTCTCCGGCTGCACGCTCGTCGTCACGCTCGAGCCGTGCACGATGTGCGCCGGTGCCGTCGTGCTCGCTCGGGTCGACCGCCTCGTCTTCGGGGCGTACGACGACAAGCTGGGCGCCGTGGGCTCGCTGTGGGACGTCGTGCGCGACCGTCGGCTCAACCACCGGCCCGAGGTGGTCGCCGGGGTGCTCGCCGACGAGTCCACCGCCCTCCTCGACGGCTTCTTCGCCCGCCACCGCTCGGCGGGCCTCCGGTGAGCACCGTCCGCCGCGCCACCCCCGAGGACGCAGCCGTCCTGGGCCGGCTGCTCTGGGACTTCAACACCGAGTTCGAGACCGAGACCGACGACGCCGACGTGCTGGCCGAGCGGTTCACCCGGATCCTCGCGCTGCCCGAGATCGTGGCCGTCCTCGCCGAGGGCGACGGCGGGCCGGTGGGGTTCGCCCTGGTGAGCCTGCGACCGGCCATCTGGTTCGACGGCCCCGTCTCCCAGCTCGAAGAGCTCTACGTCGTGCCCGCCCTCCGCTCCGGGGGCATCGGCACGCAGGTCCTCGCCCTGTGCCGCCGGATCGCCCAGGACCTGGGGTCGCCCGAGATGCACATCAACGTCGACGAGGTCGACGCCGACACCCGCCGCTTCTACGAGCGGCACGGCTTCGTCAACATCGAGGACGGGGTCGACTACCGGATGCTCTGCTACGTCGGCCCGACCGACTGACCGGCGAGCGGTGCCCCAGCCACATTTCGCGCTGTCGCCAGGTGGCTCACGCACCGCCCGGCGAGGGGCGCTCAGCCGGCGAAGGCAGCCACTTCCTCCGCCAGGCACCCGGCGAGCCCGGCCAGGTCGGCGACCGCGCTCGCGTCGACGTTGACGCCGATGCAGGCGGTGTCGCCGCAGGTCACCAGGCAGACGGTGAGCGCGGCGCCGGGCAGCGGCCCCAGGACGTACATCCCCTGCACCTCGGCACCGGCCATGTAGCGCCGGCGCGGCGGCCCGGGCAGCGTGAGGACGAAGGCGTCGGGCGCCTCGGCGGTGCGCAGCGCGGACGCCCCGATGAAGGACGGCAGCCGGTTCAGCAGCGGGGCAGCGGCGTCGAGCACCTCGAGGGCACGCTCCGTGTGCAGCGACAACACCTCGCCCCGCACGGCGGCGACCCGGTCCACGGGGTCCTCGATGGCGAGGGCCCCCGAGATCAGCGCGCCGGCGAAGCGGTTGCCGAGGTCGTCGGCCCGGTCGAGCGAGACGCGCACCCCGACGGGGATCTCGGCGACCGTGCTGTCGCGGCGGGCGTGGTAGCGCCGCAGCCCACCGAGGACCAACGCCACGGCTGCGTCGTCGAGGGTGCCGCCGCCGAGCCGGGCGACCGAGCGGAGCGACTCGAGGGGCGCGTCGAGGGTGAGGAACGACCACATGCGCCCGGTGCGGGGCGACAGCTCCGGCGAGGGCGGTGCGGCCTGGGTGAGCAGCCGGCGGACGGACGCCCCGTAGCGCAGGGTCGAACCCACCACGACCTGCGGTCGCGTCGCCGCGAGCCCGACGCGGCGGACGGTCGCCCGCACGGTCGCGGGCAGCGACGCGACGTCGGCGCGGAACCCGGTGACGGCGAGGTCGACCGGGTCGGGCTCCACGGGCGCCACGACCTCGTCGCCCAGCGGCTTGCGCGGCGTGTGGGCGCGCTGCCCCGACTGGAGCATCGACAACAGCTGCACCGTGCCGAGGGGATCGGCGAGCGCGTGGTGGATCTTGAGGACGTACGCCGCTCTGCCGGCCCCCTCTCTTCCACCGAGCCCCTCGAAGAGCACGCCCTCCCACAGAGGGCGGGTGCGGTCGAAGGGTCGCAGCGCGATCTGGGCGGCGTGGACGAGCATCTCCTCGCGGCTCGCGACCTGCTCGCGGCGCAGGTGGTAGGCGACGTCGAAGGTCGGGTCGTCGGCCCACGTCGGTGCGGCGGTCGGCACGACCGGCTCGACGACGCGCTGGCGCAGGCGGCGTACGAGCCGGGTGCCCCACTCGGTCGCGGCGACGAAGCGGTCCCAGTCGGGCGCCCGGTCCAGGTCGATCACGACGGTCGAGGTCGAGGACTGCACCGGGTGGCGCTCGGCACGCCACAGCAGCGTCTGCATGGACGTCAGCTCGGGCGCGGTGGACCACCCGGCCGCGCCGGACCAGCGCTCGACGTCCTCGTCGCTGACGTCGCTCATGTCGGGGTCCCCGCGGCGTTGTTCGGGGGAGCGGAGCGGAGGAGAAGAAGGGCGTGGGGTGATTTCATATTGGCCACCTCGCGAGGGTCTCCTCGAACTTCGTGCGCAGCGCGGCGATCCGCTCGCTCATGTCGTCCACGCTCCAGTCGGTCTCGGGCTCCAGCACGCACACGTCCACGACGCCGGGGTTGAGCACCAGCGAGCTGCGTCGCATCAGCTCGCCGGTGTTGCGCAGCACGACCGGCACGACGGGTACGCCGGCCTGCGCCGCGAGGTGGAAGGCGCCCTTGCGGAACGGGCCGAGCACCGGCGTCGCCGAGCGGGTGCCCTCCGGGAAGATCATCAGTGACGTGCCGGAACGGATCCGGTCGACGACCCCGTCGAGCGTCGCGCGGGCGGACTCCGAGTCGGAGCGATCGATCCACGCGGGGTCGATGACGACCGACCCGACCACGGCCCGCGGGTCCCAGCGCGCCTCCTTCTTGGCGACGATGGTGAAGTCCCGCTCCAGCAGTCGGCCGAGGACCGGGATGTCGAGCGAGCTCTGGTGGTTGGCGACGAAGATCGCGGGGCGGTGTGTCCAGAGCCGCTCCTGGTGGAGCACGTTCATCGACACGCCCGCGATCGCCATCGGCAGGTGGGTGGCCAGGCGGATCGCGGCGTTGCGGCCCTCGTGGAGGTCGCCGCGCACGAGCCCGTAGGCCAGGCCGAGGCCGACACCCGCGTTCATGCCGGCGAGCGCGGCCGCCGTACGTCCGACGGCGAGCAGCGAGCCGCCGACCGGGTCGCTGAGGTCGAGGGCGGGCCAGCCCAGGCGCGCCGCCGCGGCGCGCAGGTCGCGGTGCGGGTTGAGCGCGGTGGGGTGGCCGACGGAGGACAGGAAGGCGACGTCCTCGTAGCCGTTGCCGTAGCCGTAGGACTGGGCGAGGTCCACCGCGTGCTCGCGCGCGAAGGCTCGGACGCCGCTGGCCTTGTGGCGCCCCCACAGCATGGGCCCGTCGGTGGCGCCGGTGAACTGGCCGTCCTCGACGACCAGCCGGGTGCACACGAGGTGCTCGACGCCGAGGTCGCGGGCGACGGGGGCGATCTGGTACTTCGTGGCCGCCGACGCGACGGCGACCGTGTGGCCGGCCCGCTGGTGCGCCAGCACGAGCGCGCGGGACTCCCGCCGGATGGTGCCGGCGATCTTGGACCGGAAGAGCCGCTCGCCGAGGTCGGCGAAGGACTCCTCGGACTCACCGCGCATCGCCGAGAAGGCCACGTGGGCGATGCGGGTCGGGTCGCCGCCGAGCTCGCCGTCCACGGCCGTGACGACGGTGCGCAGGAACTCTGCCGGCGAGACGTCGCGGCCCTTGAGCCGGTCGCCGTAGAAGGTGGCGGCGGTGTAGCCGGCGACGAGCGTGCCGTCGAGGTCGAAGAACGCCCCGACCGACGGCCCCTGGGGTCCTGCCTCGATCGCCGCGATGGCGTCGGTGACCGCGGTGGACAACCCGCTCACGTGCGCTCCTGCCGCGGATCGGGGACCGGCTGGGACCGGGGCTGGGACCGCGGCTCGGGGTGACCCACGGTGATGGTGTCGCCGGCGATCTCGCCGATGATGTTGACCCGGCGCACGGAGTCGCGCAGCTCGACGGCGAACGCCTCGCGCGCCGACCCGACACCCTCGCCTCCCTCGAGGAGGCCCTTGTGGCGGGCGAGCGCCAGGGCCGTGCGGAAGAGCTCGAGCGAGATCGACTCCTCGCTGGCCACCCGACGCTGCAGCGCCCACTGCTGGCCGACGGCCAGGGAGTCGGCGAGCAGGTCCGCCTCGTCGACGGGTCCGTCGCCGCGGTCGGCGAGGCGGTCGGCGACGACGAGGTAGGCGTCGAGGAACGGCCGCAGCACGAGGTGGGCCAGGTGCGGACGGGCCTTGACGAGCAGCTCGCGCGCCTTGACCGGCGTCATCTCGGTGACCCCCTCGCCGACCAGCAGCCGGAGCTCGGTGCGCAGGTCGTCCTCGAAGCCGGCGCGGGAGGGGAAGAAGAACTCGAACTTCAGCAGGTCGCGCATCCGCTTCGCCTCCTCCCAGCCCACCTGCAGCTCGCCACCGGGCGGCAGCTCCGCACCCGGCTCGAGCTCGCTGACGGTGAGCAGCGCGAGCTCACCGATGGCGCGCTCGACGAGGATGTGGATCGCGGTGTTGCGGTAGAACGCGGCGACCAGGTGCTGGTCGTCGCCGATCTTCCACACCGGCTCGGTGCCCCGGTCGTACGCCGTCAGCACGCCGCTGAGGGTCAGCTCGGCGAGCGCGCGGCGGATCGTCGATCGGTCGCGGAGGTCGGCGGCACCCGCGACGGGCCAGTGCCGCGCGTCGATGTAGGCGGCGAGCGGCTCGACGGTGTCGAGGACCTCGTCGACCGTCAGCGCGCGGTCGGCTCCGAGGAGGGAGAGCGAGACGATCGCGGTGGTGGTGACCGGGGTGGCCCGGTTGAGCCGGTGGGAGATGTCGAGGGCGACCCGCTCGACCGCCTGGTGGCCCGTGACGCCCTCGGCGGCCAGCTCGGCCATCCGCTCCCGCAACGAGAACGGTTCGCCGACGGTCAGGTAGGCCCGGCCGAGCCGGTTGCGCTGCAGCCGCGCGAAACGCACCAGCCAGCGCCAGTCCTCCGGCGTCTTGTTGGCCCCGCGCGCCTCCTCGGTCATCAGCGACACCTCGTGCAGCTGGTCGTAGACCACCGACAGGGGCACCACCTGGACGTCGGGGGCGTCCTGGCCGAAGGGGTCCCCCTCCCCGTCGCCCTGCACCGTGTCGGTGAGGTACTTCAGGATGCCGTGGACCGGCGGGCGCAGCTTGCCGGTGCGGGTGCGGCCGCCCTCGATCGACCAGGCCAGGTTGCGCTTGTTGGTGACCATCTGCCGGATGTAGGACCGCAGGGCGAGGCGGTAGACCGGGATCTCCTGGGTCGCGCGCCGGATGAAGATCAGGCCGGTGCGGCTGGCCACGGTGCCGATCACCGGCAGGTTCAGGTTGGCGCCGCCGAAGGTGTAGGTCGGCGAGAAGCGCCGCGACGACAAGGCGTTGGGGATGACCATCCCGTCGAGGTAGGACCGGTGGCTGAACGCCAGCGCCAGGCTGTGCGAGCGGTCGAGGCGCCGCAGCTCCTGCATGTCGTCCTCGTCCACCAGGACGTCGTACGCCCTCAGGAACCAGTCGCCGAGACGCGCCCACCCCTGGGCGGTGCGGTCGTCGTGGGCGGCGGCCATCTCGTGGAGGTAGCCCTTGACCTCCGACCAGACCTCCTCCTCGGGTCGACCCTGCTCGTCGGCCGCGGCGGCGACGGCGCGCTGGAAGCGCTTGTCGTGGAGCAGCTGGGTGACCTCCTGCGGCGGCGCGGCGGGGAGGCGCTCCCCCACGCTCCGGGGCAGGGCGGCACGGGCGAGGTCCCGGACACGACGGACGGCGGTCACGGTCCCTCCTTCCCGCCCGGGCTCGGCGCGAGCACGGGCGTGCGCCGAAGTTACCGTCGTACGCCGCCGCTGGCCATGGCTGCTCGACGACTGGTCCACTGTCGCCGGTTTCCGACTCACGCGTGCCCTCTAGTAACGTTCGGCGCGGTGGCGTGTCCGAGCGGCCGAAGGTGCAACACTCGAAATGTTGTGTGGGGTCAAACCCACCGTGGGTTCAAATCCCACCGCCACCGCCAGCCGATCGGGCCGGTCCCTCGCGGACCGGCCCGATCGTCGTCTCCACCTCGACGTCGACGTCCGTCGTCGTACGCTCGTCGCGTGGACGAGGACAACCCCGCGATCCGGGCCCTGGCCGAGTCGGGCATCGCGCACGAGGTCACCCGGCACGGACGGGTGGGCTCGCTCGCGGAGGCGGCCGCCGCGCGCGGGGTCGAGCCGTCGGCGATCGTGAAGACGATGGTCGTCCGCCGCGGGGAGGGCGACCACCTCTTCGTCCTCGTTCCGGGCGATCGCGAGATCTCGTGGCCCAAGCTCCGCTCGCTCCTGGGCGTCAACCGCATCTCGATGCCGGCGGCCGACGCGGCGCGCGAGGTGACCGGCTACGAGCGCGGCACCATCACGCCGTTCGGCTCGCGGGCCGCGCTGCCCGTCGTCGCCGACGAGCGCCTCGTGGGCCGGACCGTCTCGCTCGGCGCGGGCGCCCACGGGGTCGCCGCGACGCTCGCCGCGGACGACGTCATCGCCCACCTCGACGCGCAGGTCGCGGACGTCACCGACCCCGCCTGAGACCCTGCGGCCAACCGACGCCCGCTCCACGCGTGGCGTCGGGCCCAGGTGACGAGAAGTTCACCGTTCTGTGGGTGTGCCGTGGACTTGGCTTGTACCGTACTGGCGTGCCCACCACCGTGCTGATCGTCGAGGACGAGCCCGACCTCGCACAGGTGATGGCCCTCGCGATCGAACGCGCCGGCTTCGACGTCCTCACCGTCGACACCGGCGCCGCTGCCCGAGCGACCGTCAGCCGCAGCGCTGTCGACGTCGTCGTGATGGATCGCGGCCTGCCCGACATGGACGGCCTCGAGGCCACCGCGTCGTTGCGCGAGGACGGGTTCCTCGGCGCGGTCGTGGTGACCTCCGGCCACGCCGGTCCCGAGCACGTCGCCGACTGCCTGGGCGCCGGCGCCGACGACGTCCTCGGCAAGCCGTTCGGGCTCGCCGACCTGGTGGACCGCGTCCGCAGCTCCGCCCGGCCCGCCACGGTCGCCGAGGCCGGCTGACCGCTCGGCAGGATTTTTTTTGCCAGAGCCGCGTCATGGGGCGTGACCGAGCCCGTCACACCACTGGTTGGGCTCGACGGTCGCGTTCCGTCGCGCTCGTCACCGTCCCCGGACGTCGTCCTCCCGCCGGCATCCGGTCCCCCCAGCGGCGGTGGAACCACGCATCACCAGCGCGACTGCGGCACGGCCCTCGCAGGGGCCGTGCCGTTTGTCGTCTCCACCCCGCACGTCGCCGATGCGGGCACTATTTGCACTGAGTGCAACAATAGGTTCGTGACCACGACTCCGCCCACCGACGGCCGCAGCGCGCTGCGCGAGGAGCGGCGACGCGCCATCCTCGAGGCCGCCCGGGCGCTGGCGACCGAGCACGGCGCCGACGGCTTCACCGTCGAGCAGGTCGCCTCGCGCGCGGGGGTGTCGCGGCGGACGGTCTTCAACCACGTCGCCGGGCTCGACCAGCTGCTGGTGGCGGTCTGCGAACAGATCCTCGCCGAGGCGACGGTGGACCTGCTCGGCGAGGTCGAGCGGCGTACGGCCGACCTCCCCGCAGGCGGGGCCGGCGGCCGGGCGGCGCTCGACGCGGTGGCCGAGGCCACCCGTGGCGTCGACCTGCCCACGGCGATCGCGACGATCCATCGCGTCCTCGGCTCCCCCGAGATCGGGGACGAGCGAGCGCAGGGCATCTCCCGGACCGCCTTCGACCACGTCGGCGGGCGCCTGCGCCAGCAGCTCGTCCACCGCGCACCGGGCCTCGACCCGGTCGACCTCGAGATCGGTCTCGCGCTGCTCTTCAGCGGGATCGTGACCATCGCCGGCCTCTGGCTGGAGCAGCACCCCGACCTGGCTCCGGACGTGCCGCCCGAGGCGCGCGCCGACTGGGACGCGCTGCTCGACCGCGTCCTGCTGAGGCTCCGCATCGGCCACGCCGGCCGACCCGCCCGACTCGCACACCGACTTCACCACTGACCTCCACCTCTGCAACGAAAGGCAAGCCGCCACCATGGCTGAGCTCCTCTACCGCATCGGTCGCTTCGCGGCCCGCCGCCACTGGGCCGTCGTCGGCGCCTGGCTGGCGGTCCTGGCCGTCACCGTGGTGACCTACCTGTCCTTCGCCGGCGCCCTGTCGTCGTCGATCTCGCTGCCGGACACGCCCACGACGCGCGTATCCCAGCAGCTCGAGGAGGACTTCGAGGGGACCGGCGGCGGCAACGGGGCGATCGTCGCCGAGACCGCCGACGGGTCTGCGTTCACCTCCGACCAGGAGGACGAGCTGACCACTCTGTTCGACCGAGTAGCGGAGGTCGAGTCCGTCTCCGACGTGTCCGATCCCTTCGCCACTCAGGACCAGCTGGACTCGTCCGCGGAGCAGGTGGCCGACGGCCGCCGTCAGCTCAATGACGGCCTGACCCAGCTCAGCGCAGGCCAGGCGCAGATCGACGCCGGTCGTCGGGCTCTGGCCCAGCAGCGCGCACAGGCGCGCGAGGACGGCACCCTGGCCGCCATCCGTCCGCAGCTCGAGGCTGCCGAGCAGCAGCTGGACGACGGCCAGGCCGAGCTGGACCGGCAGCAGGCGAAGGTCGACGAGCAGGCGCCTCAGCTCGAGCAGGGCGAGACCCTGTCCGAGCTGTCGTCCGGCTTCCGCACCGTGTCGGTGGACGGCAGCGCCGCGGTCGCCAACGTGACCTTCGACGTCTCGACCAACGAGGTCACCGCCGAGGTGAAGACCGAGATCGAGGACCTCGTCGCCGACGCCGACATCGACGGGGTCGCCCTCTACCCCTCGCAGGACATCGCGCAGACGGTCCCGTCGATCCTCGGCCCGGGCGAGATCGCCGGCGTGGTGGTCGCTGCGATCGTCCTGTTCGTCATGCTCGGGACCGTGCTCGGCGCCGCCCTGCCGCTCGTGACCGCGCTCCTCGGGGTCGGGGTCGCATCACTGGCTTCGCTGTCGTTCTCCGGACTCGTGGAGTTCGTCTCCGTGACCCCGGTGCTCGGCGTGATGCTCGGCCTCGCGGTCGGCATCGACTACTCGCTCTTCATCATCAACCGCCACCGGCGCCAGCTGATGCAGGGCGCCACGCTGCATGAGTCCATCGGCCTCGCCAACGGCACGTCGGGGAACGCGGTCGTCTTCGCCGGCGTCACCGTCATCGTGGCGCTGCTGGCGCTCAACGTCACGGGCGTCGGCTTCCTCGGCCTGATGGGCACCGTCGGCGGCGTGGCCGTCCTCGTCGCGATCCTGATGGCGGTCACGCTCACCCCGGCGATCCTCTCGCTCGTCGGCATCCGCATCCTGCGCCGCCGGGAGCGGGAGCGGCTGGCCGCGGGCGAGCGTACGCACGACGAGGAGATCACCGACCGCGACCGGCCGATGAGCACCACCCGGGCGTGGACCGTCCTCGGGCTGGGCGTCGCCGGGCTGCTCGTCGTGGCCGCACCGGCCACGCAGATGCGCCTCGGCCTGCCGGACGGCTCGACCCAGCCACCGGAGTCTTCGGGCTACCTGGCCCACGAGGTGCAGGCGGAGAAGTTCGGTGAGGGGGCGAACGGTCCGCTGCTGGTCGTCGCGGACCTGCCCGGACCGGTGGCCGAGACCGACGTCGTCGCCGAGCAGGCTGCCGTGGGTGAGCAGATCGGCCGAGTCTGGAACGTCGAGGCGGTGGTGCCGATCGGCGCGTCGATCGACCGCACGGCACTGGCCTTCCAGGTCATCCCCAAGGATTCGCCGTCCAGTGAGTCGACCGCGGAGCTCGTCCAGAACCTTCGGACACTGACCCCGACGACGGCCTCCGGAGCGGACGCCACCCTCGGCGTGGCCGGCAACGCGAGTGCCGGGATCGACATCTCCGAGCAGCTCTCCGACGTGCTGCCGACCTACCTGGCGCTGGTCGTCGGGCTGTCTCTGCTGATCCTGGTGCTGGTGTTCCGCTCGATCCTGGTGCCGCTCACGGCGACGCTCGGGTTCGTGCTGTCGCTGCTGGCGGCCTTCGGCGGCATCACCGCGATCTTCCAGATCGGCTTCCTCTCCGACCTGTTCGGCGTCCACGCGCCGGGACCGGTGCTGAGCTTCCTGCCGATCATCGCGACGGGCATCCTCTTCGGCCTGGCGATGGACTACCAGCTGTTCCTGGTGTCCGGGATGCGTGAGGCGTACGCCCACGGTGCGTCGGCGCGGGTCGCGGTGCAGCACGGCCTGCACGCCGGGCGCTCGGTGGTCACGGCTGCGGCGATCATCATGATCTCGGTGTTCGCCGGCTTCATCTTCAGCCACGACGCGACGATCAAGCCGATCGGCTTCGGCCTGGCCTTCGGCGTGCTGCTGGACGCGTTCGTCGTACGGATGCTGCTCATCCCGGCCGCGATGCACCTCCTCGGCGAGACGGCGTGGTGGCTGCCGCGCTGGCTCGACCGGATGCTGCCGGACGTCGACGTCGAGGGCGCCAAGCTCGAGCGCAGCCACGCGGGGCACGACGACCAGGCCGAGGAGCAGGTCGGCGCCCACGCCGCACGGTGACGCGGACGTCATGGGAACCTCCGGTCCGGGCCGGAGGTTCCCATGACGTCGCCGTCGTGGACCACAATGGTCCCGTGACCGAACCCCGCGCCGTCCACACCTGGCTCACCGACATGGACGGCGTCCTCGTGCGCGAGGAGGACCCGATCCCCGGCGCGAAGGAGTTCATCAGCGCGCTGCGCGAGCAGGGCGTCCCGTTCCTGGTGCTCACCAACAACTCGATCTTCACCCCCCGCGACCTGCGGGTGCGCCTCCTCCGGAGCAGCGGGATCGACGTGCCGGAGGAGTCGATCTGGACGTCGGCCCTCGCGACCGCGCAGTTCCTCGACGACCAGCGTCCGGGCGGTTCGGCGTACGTCGTCGGCGAGACGGGGCTGACCGCGGCGGTGCACGACATCGGCTACGTCATGACCGACCAGGACCCCGACTACGTCGTGCTCGGGGAGACCCGCACCTACTCGTTCGAGGCGATAACCCGGGCGATCCGGCTGATCAACGCCGGCGCGCGCTTCATCGCCACCAACCCCGACCCCAGCGGGCCGAGTGCCCAAGGCATGCTGCCGGCGACCGGGTCGGTCGCGGCCCTCATCAGCACCGCGACGGGGCGCCAGCCCTACTTCATCGGCAAGCCCAACCCGCTGATGATGCGCAGCGCGCTCAACCGCATCGACGCCCACTCCGAGACCACCGTGATGATCGGCGACCGGATGGACACCGACATCATCAGCGGCCTCGAGGCCGGCATGCGCACGGTCCTCGTGGCCACCGGCGCCACGGAGCGCCACCAGGTGCAGGACTTCCCCTACCGGCCGACGAAGGTCGTCGACTCGATCGCCGACGTCGTGCCCTACGTCGCCCAGAAGTGCCTGCCCGAGGACACGTAGGCCGGCTCAGAACGACGTCGCGAGGCCGATGACGACGCCGGCGAGCGCGCAGGCGCCGAGGGTGCGCAGCACCGACCACCTGCGCCAGAAGACGAGGGCGAAGCCGAGCCCGGTGATGGCCAGCGCCGCGAGGTCGAGCGACCCGGGCAGGGGGTACTGGACGTCGAGCGGCCCAGCCGTGAGGCGCGCGGTCTCGCCGAAGAGCGTGTGCAGCGTGAAGAACACCGCGAGGCTCGCGATGACCCCGACGACCGCGGCGGTGATCCCGGCCAGCGCGGCGGCGAGGTCGCGGTTGCCGCGGAGGCGCTCGACGTACGGCGCTCCGAGGAGGATGAAGAGGAAGCAGGGGACGAACGTCACCCACGTCACCAGCAGCGCGGCGACCACGGCGGCAACCCAGGGGTCGAGGTCGCCCGGAGCCCGGTAGGCGCCGACGAAGGCGACGAACTGGACGACCATGATCAGCGGCCCGGGGGTGGTCTCGGCGAGCGCGAGGCCGCGGACCATCTCGCCCGGCAGCAGCCAGTGGTAGACCTCCACGGCCTGCTGGGCGACGTAGGCCAGGACGGCGTACGCACCGCCGAAGGTGACGACGGCGGCGCCCGAGAAGAACAGGCCCTGGTCGACGAACGTGCTCGACCGGCCGAACAGGAGCGCCGCGCCGGCGACCGGGGCGAACCACACGACCAGACCGACGACGAGGGTGAGCGCGGCCCGACGGCCGGACGGTCGTTCGGTGTGGAGCTGGTCGTCGCTGATGAGCGGTGGCGGTCCGTCGTCGGCGGCCGACCTCGGCGGCCTGGTCAGGCCGGGGAGGTGGCGGCCGAGCACCCACCCTGCGAGCGCCGCGACGAGCACGACGGCCGGGAACGGTGCGCCGAAGAAGGTCAGGGCGACGAACGACGTGACGGCCAGCGCGACCAGCGCGGGATGGCCCAGCCCCTTCCGGCCCACGCGGACGACCGCCTGGACCACGATCGCGATGACCGCGGGGGCGAGGCCGAGGAACAGCGACTCGACGAGGGTGGTGTCGCCGTAGGCGACGTAGACCGCCGACAGGACGAGGAGGGCGGCGACGCCGGGCAGCACGAACAGGATGCCCGCGACGAGCGCGCCCCTGACGCCGTTGAGGAGCCATCCGACGTACGTCGCGAGCTGCTGCGCCTCCGGCCCGGGCAACAGCGTGCAGTAGGACAGCGCGAACAGGAACCGCTGCTGGCCGATCCAGCGCTTCTCCTCCACGAGGGTGCGCTGCATGACGGCGATCTGGCCCGCCGGTCCGCCGAAGGTCTGCAGCGAGATGGCGAACCAGGCCTTGGCGGCCTCGCGCAGCGGGATGACGTCGCGCGAAGTCCCGGTGGAGGCGGACATGGCAGCACCGAACCGCGTCGCGGACGCCGCGTCAAGCGGCGCGCTCGACCATGCCCTCAGGCGGTCGCAGCCGCCGCCGGACGACCTTCCGAGGTGAGCGGCCGCGGGTGCACGAGGTACCCGTGCCGCCACGCGCGGTGGAGGACGACGGCCGCGAGCACGGCCCCGGCGGTGCCGAGCGACAGGTCGCCCAGCGTGTCGGCGTACGCGAACTCGCGCTCGGTCGAGCGGCTGATGAAGGCGAAGTACTCCGCGACCTCCCACGCGATCGCTGAGGTCGCACCGAAGGCGAGCGCCCGCTCCAGGACGCGTCCGAACCCGACGTCACGCGGCAGGGTGAGCAGGATGAACGCCGCCGCGAGGAGGCCGGTGTTCATGAAGTGCATCCAGTCGTCGAACCACACGACCGTGTCGTAGAGGTCCATCCGGTTGCCGAGGATGTCGGTGAAGCAGGTGAGGGTGATGAGCAGGTCCGGCAGCCACGGGAACGAGATGCGGTCGCGCCACAGCGCCCACCACAGGACCGGCACGGTGAACGAGATCAGCGGGTAGCCCACGGCGCGCATGCCAGCGGCCTTGTCGCGCAGGTTGGCCTGGTCGGGATAGATGACTGCGAAGACCAGCAGCAGGACCAGCGCGCCCTTCGCGAGGACGTTGGCCGTCTTGGCCAGCGGGGGCGTCACCGGGTGCTCGATCGTTGCTGCCTCGGTCACCCGGTCCCCCATCCTCGGCGCCTCGACGGTCGGGCGGCCGGGGCCAGTGTGTCAGCAGCGCCCGGCACGCTCACCAGGTGGCCGCGTGGCACTCCTGGGCGGGCAGTGCCTCGACCTGCAGGGTCGCGTGCTCGATGCCGTGGCCCTCACGGAGCGCGGCGCCGGCCGCGGCGAGCACGACCTGGGCGTCGGCACCCACCCGCAGGACGAGGTGTGCGGTGGCGACGTTCATCCCGGACGTCAGCGTCCAGGCGTGCAGGTCGTGGACCTCGGCCACGCCGGAGACCGCCTCCAGGTCGCGGACGACGGCCTCGAGGTCGACGTCGTGGGGCGCGTGCTGGCCGAGCACGGCCAGCACCTCGCGGCCGAGCACGAGCGCCCGGACGGCCACGAAGACGCCGATCGCCACGGCGACGACGGTGTCCCACCAGCCGTCGCCCGTGAAGTGGACGAGCAGCCCGGCGGCCAGGACGCCGACGCTGCCGGCCGCGTCGGCCATCACCTCGAGGTAGGCGCCCTTGACGTTGATCGACTCCGAGGCGCCGCCGCGCAGCAGGACCAGGCAGACCAGGTTGACGACCAGCCCGATCGCGCCGACCACCAGGAGCGGGCCCGAGGAGACCTCGACGGTCTCGCCGATGCGGCGTACGGCCTCGACGACGACGTAGGCCGAGACCCCCAGCATGATCAGGACGGTCAGGCCCGAGGCGAACACCTCGGCGCGGTAGGAGCCGTAGGTGCGCCGGCCCGCGCCGTCGGGGCGGGTGGCGATCTTCGTGGCGACGAGCGCGGCGCCGAGCGCGACCACGTCCGCGGCCATGTGGCCCGCGTCGGAGATCAGCGCGAGCGATCCGGTCGCCAGGCCGACCGACAGCTCGACGCCGAAGAAGCCGGCGACGAGGCCGAAGGCGACGGCGAGCCGCCACCTGTGCCGGGCGCCTGCGTGGCCGTGCCCGTGTCCCGCACCCATGAGGTACCTCCATCGTCGTCCGTCCACATCATCGCCAATTGGCGATGCCGGGTCAAACCCGGCCTCCCGGGACGGTTGGGTGATGCCGGAGGATGGGCCCGACCTGCCCCGTCCCCAGGAGACACCCGCCATGAGCACCCCTTCCACCGTCGACGACCCTGCCGGCGTCGCCGAGCCGCAGGAGCGTCTGCTCGCGTTCGGACTGCTGGTGGGCGGACTCATCGGCTTCGTGGCCTCGGCCGTGCTGCTCGTCGAGCGGATCCGGCTCGCGGAGGACAGCGACTACGTGCCGACCTGCAGCATCAACCCGGTCCTCAGCTGCGGCAACGTGATGGAGTCGGCGCAGGCGGCCCTGCTCGGCTTCCCCAACCCGATCATCGGTGTCGCCGCCTTCCCGGTGATCGTCACGACGGGCGCGGCGCTGCTCGCCGGCGGCCGGCTGGCGCGGTGGTACTGGCTCGGGCTGCAGGCCGGGGTGACCGCGGCCTTCGCGTTCATCTGCTGGCTGGTGTTCCAGAGCCTCTACCGCATCGGCGCCCTGTGCCCCTACTGCATGGTCGTGTGGGCCGTCGTCATCCCGCTCTTCTGGTACGTCACGGCGCGCAACGTCGCCGCGGGGGCGCTCGGGGCCGGTCCGGACGGACGGCTCGCGGACGGCCTGCGCGACTGGCGCGGACCGCTGGTGTTCGGCACCTACCTGGTGGTCCTGCTGCTGGTCCTCGAGCGCTTCTGGTCCTACTGGTCGACGCTGCTCTGAGAACCGCGGGTCAGCCTGGATCCAGGCTCAGGGGTGCCGCTCCTCGTAGTGGTGCTCCGGGCCCACGCCCGTGCGCGCCAGCAGGCGCTCGGCGGTCGCGACCACCTCGAGCAGCTCCTCGCGGCGGGTCAGCGACCACACCGACGCCCGGCCCTCGGGGCGCGAGGCCACCAGGCCGCAGTCCTTGAGGCAGGCCAGGTGCTTCGACACCGTGCTCTGCGCCAGCCCGAGGTGCGCGGTGAGGTCGACGACGCGGTGCTCGCCCAGCGACAGGTGCCGCACGATCAGCAGCCGCGACGGGTCGGACAGGGCATGGAACAGGGCCGCCTCGGCCGCCAGCCCGGTCGCCTCCGATCTCATCGCCACCCGACGATGCTAGCCGTAGGCGGCCCCCGGGCGGCTACCGTCGGCCGCGTGGTGCACGACGTCCTCGACTACGCCCGTTTCGGCGCCGGCCTGCTGGTCGTCGTGCTCGCGACGGTGCTGCTCGCCTGGCGATCAGGGATCGGCCTCGGCTGGACGCCGTTGACGTCGCTGGCCCGCGCGGTCGTCCAGCTCAGCATCGTCGCCCTCCTGCTCCGCGGGATCCTGGCCGTCCCGTGGACGGTGGTCGCCTTCCTCGCACTGATGCTCACGACGGCGTCCGTCACCGCGTCCGGACGGCTCAGCGAGCTCTGGCACGGCCGCCGGGCGGCGATCATCGGCGTGGTGGTGGGCGCGGGCGTCGCCCTGTCGCTGGTGTTCGTCCTGCAGCTGGTCGCCCTCGAGCCGCGCTACCTCGTGGCGGTCGCCGGCATCATCATCGGCAACGCCATGAGCGCGGCGACGCTGTCGGGGCGCAACTTCCTGCGGGGTGTCCGGCACCGCCGCGACGAGGTCGAGGCGTGGCTGTCCCTGGGCGCGTCGCCGTCCCGCGCGCACCTCGAGATCGGGCAGGAGGCCGTGCGCGAGTCGCTGCTGCCGAACCTCGACCAGACCCGCTCGACCGGTCTCGTCACGCTGCCCGGCGCCTTCGTCGGCGCACTGTTCGGTGGCGCCAGCCCCGCGGTCGCGGCGCAGTTCCAGCTCGTCGTGCTCGCCGGCATCGCACTGGCGATGACCATCACCGGCGTCATCGTCACCCGGCTCCTGAGCCGATCGCCGTACCTGCCCGCTGTCCCGTCCTGACCTCACCTACGTGGCGAGCAGGCCCGCCACGGGGGAGGCGGACCTGCTCCGCACCAGCGTGGAGCACCGGACCTGCCGACAACCTGACTGTCGGTCAGCGCCTCGGGAGCACGACCCGGAATCGGGCGCCGGAGCTCGCGTCGCACGAGCACGTCCGCACCGAACGACCGCGCCACCCGCAGCGCGATCCCGAGGCCGAGGCCGGCGCCACCGGCGCGGGACACCCCCGGCTCGAAGAGCCTCGCGGCGACGTCGGGCGCGATCCCCTCGCCGTCGTCGCTCACCACCAGCTCGACGCGGTCGGGGTGGTCGACCGCCTCGATCACCACACGGCTCCGGGCGTGCCGCGCGGCGTTGTCCGCCAGCGGGGCCACCGCGCGCAGCACGAGCCCTGCCGGCGCCGCGATGCGGGCGGTCGACCCCTGGGTGCGGTCCAGCACCTCGACCCGACCGGCGGCCGCCGCGACCAGCCCGGGCACGAGGTCGGCGACGTGGCACCCCTCCTGCCCGGGCGTCGTACGGTCCCGCGCGAGGTCGAGCAGGGTCGTGATCACCGCGGACATCTCGCGGGCGGAGAGGGAGATCTGGCGGAGGTCCTCGCGCACGTCCGGGTCGTCGACGCCGCGGAGGAGGGCGAGGTCTGCCGAGCCCTGGATCGCGGTGAGCGGCGTGCGGAGCTCGTGGGCGAGCTCGGAGGTGAGCCGCTGCTCGGACCGGATGGCCGACGCGACGCGGTCCAGCAGGTGGTCGAGCGTCTCGCCGAGCGCGGCGAGCTCGTTGGTCGGAGGCCCCAGAGCGAAGCGGTGCCCGAGGTCGTGCTCGCTCCAGTCCGCGGCCCGCTCGGCCATGACGGTCACCGGCCGGAGCGCCTGTGCGGTGACGCGCCAGGCCATCAAGGCGGTGCCCGCCACGACCAGGACGCCGAGGACGACGGCGGCCAGGAAGGCGTACAGCTCGGAGCGCTCGTAGGGCGCGGCCTCCTGGCTGACCACGAGCACGCCGCTCTCACCGGCTCGCGTGGTGAACGGTGTGGCGAGGAGCCGGTCCTCGTCCTCGCCGGCGCGGACCGAACGCGCCTCCCGGACCCGGGCCAGGTCGTCGGCCGAGCTGCGGAGGGGCGTCGCCACCGAGCCCATCACCCGCCTGCCGGACGCGTCGTAGACGACCATCCCCGGCTGCAACGTGTCCTCCGACGCGACCACGGGGTCCGTGGACTGCTCGAGGACCGCGAGCACGGCGCGCGACCGGTCGTCCAGCACCTGCTGGATGTCGCGGCTCGCGGTGCGCTCCAGGACCAGGTAGGTACCGAGCACCACCACGATCATCGCGACCGTCATGACACCGACGGTCGAGGCGACGATCGAGGCCCGGAACGAGCGCGGCGCCAGCCGAAGCAGCCCCGAGGGCGCCGCCGCCGTCACGTCCGTCCCGTCCTCGCCCATCACCTCAGTGTGTAGCCGACGCCCCGCACCGTCGTGAGCTTGAGGGGCGAGTCGACCTCCGCGAGCTTGACCCGGATCCGCCGCACGTAGGAGTCGACCGTGTTGTCGCTGACCATCCCGCCCTGCGGCCACGCAGCGGCGACGACCGCACGGCGTCGTACGACCTCACCGGGGCGCGACGTGATCGCGGCGAGCATGCGGAACTCGGTCGGCGTCAGCATGGCCTCCCTGCCATTGCAGGAGACCGAGTGGCGGGCCGGGTCGAGGACGAGGTCGGTCGGGGCAGTGGCGACGACGAGCCGGCCGCGCCGGGCCAGGACCTCCACCCGGGCGATGAGCTCCAGCACGTCGAACGGCTTCGGCAGGTAGTCGTCGGCGCCGGCGCTGAAACCGGCGAGCCGCTCGTGGACGGCACCAAGGGCGGTGAGGAAGAGGACCGGCGCGGACTGGCCGGCAGACCGCAGCGCCTGGCACACGTCGCGCCCGTCGGCGTCGGGCAGCCCGATGTCGAGGATGACCACGTCGAGGTCGTCGTCGGTGGCGAAGAGCCGCAGGGCCTCGCCACCGTCGTGCGCGGCGACCACCTCGTGGTCCGCGAGGCGCATGGCGTCGACGACCACGCGACGGATCGCCGCGTCGTCCTCGCAGAGTCCTACTCGGGCCATCGACGGTTCCTCCGTGCGGTCGGACGGGTCACGCTCCCAGCGTCCACCATCGTGCCTGCACACAACCTGAACGTGACCCGCAGACCTGGTCAGGTGACGTGCAGGTTCGCCGCCCTAGCGTCCGGACCATGTTCGACCTCATCAACGGCCTCCCCGTCCACCCGCTGGTCGTGCACGCCGTCGTCGTCCTGCTCCCCCTCGCCGCCCTCGGCACCATTGCCCTGGCCGTACGTCCGGCATGGCGACGCCCGTACGGCGTCATCGTGGTCGGGTGCGCCGCCGTCGCGACCATCCTCACCCCGGTCGCGACGTCGAGCGGCGAGGCGCTGGAGGAGCACGTCGGCGACCCGGGAGTGCACGCCGAGCTCGGCGACCAGCTCATCTGGTTCGCGATCCCGCTCCTCGTCCTGTCCGCGGCGCTCGTCTGGCTCGACCGCCGGCGGACCGCCGACGGGACCACCTCGTCGCGTCGGGCCACCTCTCCCGGACTGCTCCGGACGGTGGCCGCCCTCGCGCTCGTCGCGGGGCTGGCAGCGACCGTGCAGGTCTACCGGGTGGGTGACTCCGGGGCCCGCGCGGCCTGGGGCGACCAGGTGTCCTCCAGCTCCTCGTCCGACTGACGGACACCACCCGGAGGGGGACCCGACCCACCTGACCTAGCCTGCGCGGGTGGACAGGCGACTGCTGGCGGACACCCGCCCCCTCGCCAACCCGCACTTCAAGCGGCTGTGGCGCGCCAACATCGTCACGGTCGTCGGAGCGCAGCTGACCGTCGTGGCGGTGCCCGCCCAGATCTACGCGATGACCGGCTCGTCGGCGTACGTCGGGCTCACCGGCATCTTCGGCCTCGTCCCGCTGGTCGTCTTCGGGCTGTGGGGCGGCGCGCTGGCCGACGTCTTCGACCGCCGGACCCTGCTGCTGATCACCACGTGCGGCCTCATCGCGACGAGCGCCGGCTTCTGGCTCCAGGCCGCGCTCGGCGCCGAGGACGTGTGGCTGCTGCTGTCCCTGTTCGCGGTCCAGCAGGCGTTCTTCGCGGTCAACCAGCCCACCCGGTCGGCGCTGCTGCCACGCCTCCTCGACGAGGAGCTCCTGCCCGCGGCGAACTCGCTCAACATGACCGTCATGCAGGCCGGCGGCATCGCGGGGCCGCTGGTGGGCGGCGCGCTGATCCCGCTCATGGGCTTCTCGTGGCTCTACCTGCTCGACACGATCACGCTCTTCGCGACCCTCGGCGCCGTTGTACGCCTCCCACCCCTGCCGATCCTGGGCGTCACCGTGACGCCGGGGATCGGGGCGGTCATCGACGGCTTCCGCTACCTGCGTACGCAACCGGTGCTGATGATGTCGTTCGTCGTCGACATCATCGCCATGGTCTTCGGCATGCCGCGGGCGCTGTTCCCCGAGCTCGCCGACGTCGCCTTCAGCGGTCCCAACGAGGGCGGCGTCGCGTTCGCGCTGCTCTTCGCGGCGATCCCGGCCGGCGCCGTCGTGGGTGGCGTCCTGTCCGGCTGGGTCTCGCGGGTCGAGCGGCAGGGCCTGGCAGTGATCGTGGCGATCCTCGTGTGGGGCGTGGCGATGGTCGGCTTCGGGGTCGCCGCCATGCTCGCGCCGCTCGCACCGACCCTGTTCCTCGGTATCGCGGTGCTGATGCTCGCGATCGGCGGCGCCGCCGACATGGCGTCCGCCGCCTTCCGTACGTCGATGCTCCAGGCCGCGGCCGACGACTCCGTGCGCGGGCGGCTGCAGGGGATCTTCATCGTCGTGGTCGCCGGCGGCCCCCGCGTCGCCGACGTCCTCCACGGCGCGACTGCCGCGGTGACCGGCGCCGCCGTCGCAGCCGCCGGTGGCGGGGTGCTCGTGATCATCGGCACCGTCCTCGCCGCGCTCGCCGTGCCCGCCTTCGTGCGCTACCGGGTGACCCGGGTCGCGGTCTGAGCCCTCTGCTCGGACACGTGTCCGGGAAACGGCCCCTGATCGCGGGTTGCGAGGGCGATCTCACGGACACGTGCGCACGTGCGGCGGATGTGGCCCTCGGATCGACGGATCGAGGGCACCATCCGCCGCACGTGCGGCGGTCGCCTCAGACGGCGCGGGTCTTCGGCGTGCCTTCGGCGGTCTTCCCCGGGTCGCGTACGACGACGGAGCCGAGGGCGTCGTCGATGCGGGACATCACGTCCGCGTCGAGCTTCACGCCGGCGGCCTTGACGTTGTCGGCGACCTGCTCGGGGCGGGAGGCGCCGACGAGGGCGGCGGCGACGTTGTCGTTCTGCAGCACCCAGGCGATCGCGAGCTGGGCCATCGTGAGGCCGCAGTCCTTGGCGACCGGCTCGAGGTCCTGCACGGCGGTGAGCACCTCGTCGCGCATGAAGCGCGAGATCATGTTGGCGCCGCCCTTGGTGTCGGTGGCGCGCGATCCTTCCGGCGGGGCCTGGCCGGGCTTGTACTTGCCGGACAGCACGCCCTGCGCGATCGGGCTCCACACGATCTGCGAGACGCCGAGCTCCTTCGACGTCGGCACCACCTCGTCCTCGATGACGCGCCAGAGCATGGAGTACTGCGGCTGGCTGGAGATCAGCTGGAAGCCGAGCTCCTTCGACAGCGCGACGCCGTCGCGGATCTGGTCGGCGGTCCACTCGCTGACGCCGATGTAGAGCGCCTTGCCCTGCCTGACGATGTCGGCGAAGGCCTGCATCGTCTCCTCGAGCGGGGTCTCCACGTCGTAGCGGTGCGCCTGGTAGAGGTCGACGTAGTCGGTCTGCAGCCGCTGCAGCGAGCCGTTGATCGACTCCATGATGTGCTTGCGCGACAGGCCGGTGTCGTTCTTGCCCTTCGGTCCGGTCGGCCAGTAGACCTTCGTGAAGACCTCCAGCGACTCACGGCGCTCGCCCTTCAGCGCCTCGCCGAGCACGGTCTCCGCCGCGGTGTTGGCGTAGACGTCCGCGGTGTCGAACGTCGAGATCCCCTCGTCGAGCGCGGCGCGCACGCACTGCGTGGCGACGTCGTTCTCGACCTGGGAGCCGTGGGTGAGCCAGTTGCCGTAGGTGATCTCGGAGATCTTCAGTCCGCTGTTGCCGAGGTATCGGAATTCCATTCCTCCGACACTAGCGAGGCGCCGGGCGCAGCCTCCGGTCGAGCCACGCGTAGAGCGCGAAGAGCAGGAGGAAGAGAATGGTGATCCCGGCACAGGCGATCCCGACCGCTCCCCAGCCCTCCTCGCCGGCGTCGAGGAACGGGTAGGGCACCCAGCCGTCCACCTGGCCGACCACGAGCGTCCAGCCCAGCCACGCCACCGGCCAGGCGAGGGCGTACGCCGCCACGCGGAGGCCGGCGCGCGGGCGGGGACCGACCAGGGCCCAGGCAGCGACGGCCGCCACAGGCACGACCATGTGCAGCAGCTTGTCGCAGATCCAGTCCGCGCCCTGCAGGTCCAGCAGCGGCCGCAGCAGGACGAAGTGGACGAGGCCGGTGACCGTGATGCCGACGAGCGCGGCCAGGCGCGCCACCCTGAAGCCCGCACCGTCACGGGCCGGGTCGCGCGCCAGCATGGTCGAGGTGGCGGCGACGAGGATGTTGCTCTGGATCGTGAAGTACGCGAAGTAGCGGTAGATCCGCGCCACCAGCCCCGGAGGATCGACCTCGTCGAGGACCCGTCCGCCCTGGAGCACCAGGATGAGCTGCAGGACCAGCGCGAACCACGCAACGGCGGCGACCACCAGGTGCACCGCCCGGGCGCGCTCGCGAGTCATGGCAGGAGCGTAGGGCTCCCGCCCACCGGAGGCCGGTCAGTCCAGGACGACGAGGACGTCGCCGTCCTGCACGACGTCACCCTCGGTCACCTTGATCGCGGTGACGGTCCCGGCCCGCTCGGCGAGCATCGGGATCTCCATCTTCATCGACTCGAGCAGCACGACGGTGTCGCCGGCCTCGACGCAGTCACCCTCGGCGACCTCGATGGTGAGCACGTTGGCGACCAGCTCGGAGACGATCTCGAGGGAGGTGGGGCGGGCCATGGCCCCGACGCTATCGGTTACCCGGGCGTAGCCGCTGATCGCGACGCCGACCCGCAGCCGCCTCAGAGCTCGGCGAAGCGCCGCGGCTCGGGCCGGTGCGGTCCGGCCTCCTCGGCACGGCGACCGCCACGACCCTTCGGCCCGGTCAGGGCCAGGTCGGCCCGGATCACCAGCCAGCCGATGAGCAGGCCCAGGACGAGGGAGTACGCCGCCCGCAGCCCGGCCTCGAGGTAGGAGGTGTCCGGCGAGACGAGGCCCGTCGCGAGCGGCACGGTGGCGGCCACGCCGAAGGCGCAGAACCACCACCCCTGGCGCCGGCGGGCGCGCACGTGGGTGCCCCACACCAGCGCCGGGATGCCGAGCAGGACCACGAGCGGCCGCGGGAACGCGCCGATGCGGGCGGAGGTCCAGTCGGCGAAGTCGAGGACCGACGACACGAAGCTCTGGGCGCCGTAGCGCCGGAGCAGCTCGGCGTACGCCAGCGTCGCGAAGAGGACGCCGAGGCCGATGGCGACGACGATCATCCCGCGACGTCCGAGGCCGTGCAGGCCGGCGCCGAGGCGGTAGACGATCGCGAGCACGAGGCCGAGCGCGAGCAGGAGCGTGACGATCTCGAAGCGCTCGATCGCGACCGTGGGCTCGAAACCCACCGCAGCGAAGGCGGTGACCGCGGCGACCAGCACGGCGATCAGCGCCTCGCGCATCGCCTTCCAGCCGGTGACCGCCGGCACGGTCACCATGACGGCGTAGACGCTGCCGACCACGCAGGTCATCACGGCCGCGCCCGTCGGGAGCACCCGCCCGCCGACGAGGAGGCTGGCCACGGCCAGCACCAGCGCGAGGCCGGCGGAGACGAGCGCCCGGCCCGCGGTCCGGGTCGCCAGGAACCAGGAGAGCGCGGTGACCACGGCGGCAGCGCCGACGCCGTCGAGCCACGCCGGCGCGGTGCCGGTGTCGCCCACGGCCGGGATGTCGCTCAACGTGCCGCTCAGTGCCGACCAGCCCAGGGCTGCCGCGCCGAGGAGCAGGACACCGAACCAGAAGGCGAGCAGCGACGGGCGCGGGCCGTCCGGGGCGGTCTCGTCCGGCTCGGTAGGCGCGAGGCGCGCGACCTGCTCGGGCTGCTCGGGCTGCTCGGTGGGACGGGGGGCCGGCTCGGATGCCGAGGGGGCGGCGATCGGCTCGGGAGTCGGCTCGGGAGTCGGCTCGGGAGCCCGCTCGGGAGTCGGCTCCGTGACCGGCGTACGCGTCGTGGCGGGCGGCCCGGGAGCGACCGGGGCGGCCGAGCTCGGGGCAGCGCTCTCGTCCTGCTCCGGCGGTGCGGCCGCGTCGAGCCCCTGCGCCTTCCGCTTCAGCCTCAGCCGCGAGGGCGGGCGCTCGGCAGCCCGCTTGCCGCGGGAGGACCCGCGGGGGCTGTCGGAGGAGGAAGGCACGACGGAGGAGGTTACAGCCGACGGTTGGCCAGCGACGGATTGGTGCGGCGGGCCTCGTCGAGGTCGGCACGGTCCAGGACGGCGTCGATGACCTGCTCGGCGCCGTCGGCCTCGGCGAGGACGTCACCGAGCGGACCGATCACCGCGGAGTGCCCGACGTAGCGCGGCTCGGGCTGGCCGGCGCCGACGACGAAGCAGGTGTTCTCGATCGCCCGGGCGGCGAGCAGGGTGCGCCAGTGCGCGACCTTGCGGTCACCGGGCAGCCACGCCGCCGGCACCACGAGGACCTCGGCCCCGGCGTCGACCAGACGCCGCGCGAGCTCGGGGAACCGCAGGTCGTAGCAGGTCATCAGTCCCACCTGCCAGCCCGCCACGTCGACGACCACCGGCTCGACCGGGCCGCCGGTCAGGCGGTCGGACTCGCGGTAGCCGAAGGAGTCGTAGAGGTGGATCTTGCGGTACGTCGCCGAGCTGGGACCGCCGGCGACGAGGGTGTTGAAGGGCCGGGCGGGGTCGTCGGCGACCTCGAACATCCCCGCCACCACGGTGGACGAGGTCGCGTCGGCCACGCGCGCCACCTCGCGGGCGAACGGACCGTCGACCGGCTCGGCGAAGGGGCTGACGTCGGAACCGGCCTGGCCGAAGTCGCGGGCGAAGGCCTCCGGCAGGACGACCAGGTCGGCCCCCGGCTGCAGCTCGGCGAGGCGGGCCCGGTTGTCGTCGGTGTCGAGGCCGCTCGCCCACTGGTGGACGCGCACACGCAGCCGGTCGGTCCGCCGTGGGGTGGAGTCCATGCCACCAGCGTAGAGCGGCCACGCGGCGGCCGCGGTCCGGCATGAGTGCGGCTGCGAGGATGCCGGCATGGACCTCGACCTCACCGCCGGTGGCTTCTGCGGCGTGGTCCTCGCCGGCGGCACGGCCGCGCGGATGGACGGGATCGACAAGGCGTCCGTCGAGCTGGCCGGCCGGACACTGCTGGAGTACGCCGTCGACGCGTTCCTCGACGCCGACGAGGTCGTGGTCGTCGGACCGGACACGGTGCGGACCGCGCGGCCGGTGACCTTCGTGGTCGAGGACCCGCCCCGCGGCGGACCGGTGGCCGGGCTGCTCACCGGCGTCGACGCGCTCGTGCGCGCGCCGCGCCTCGTCGGCGTGCTGGCGGTGGACATGCCGCGGGTGACCGCGTCGACGATGCGGCGCCTGCGCGAGGCGGCGGCGGGCCGGGACGGGGCGTTCCTGGTCGACGGCGACGGCCGGCGGCAGCTGGCCGGGGTGCTCGACGCGGCCCGGCTCGACGTCGTACGACCCGACCTGGAGGGGCAGCACGGGATGGCGCTGCACCGCCTGCTCGCACCCCTCGACCTCGCCGAGGTGCCGGCGAGCGGCGAGGAGGCCGTCGACGTCGACTCGTGGGCCGACCTGCGGGACCTCCGCCCCTGACGGCGGCTCTCTTGCCGCACCCGGGTGGGGTGCGAGACATTGGCTACGTGAACCTCCACGACTGGATCGACGAGCTCGCCGACGTGCTCGACGTCGAGACCGAGGTCGACGAGGGCCTGCTCCTCGACCTCGCCCGCGTGGCCGCACAGAACGTGCAGAAGACCGCGGCGCCCATCACCACCTACCTCCTCGGTGTCGCCGTCGGCGCGGGGGACGCGAACCCCGAGCAGGTCGAGCGGCTCGCTGCCCGCGCCCAGCAGCTGGCCGAGAGCTGGGACCGGCCCGCCGACGCGAAGGATCCCGACGACGTGGACGATGAGGTGCCCGACGACTCGTCGGTCGACCACTCCAGCGACCTCTACGAGGACTGATCACGTGCGCGCTGCCGTCACCACCGGGTCCGGTGGACCCGACGTCCTGTCCGTCGGCGAGGTCGACGAGCCGCGCCCGGCCGCCGGGGAGGTGCTGCTCGACGTCGTCGCCACGGCCGTCAACCGGGCCGACACCCTGCAGCGGCAGGGCTTCTACCCGCCCCCGCCCGGCGCCTCCGAGATCCTCGGGCTGGAGTGCAGCGGCCGGATCGCCGAGCTCGGGGAGGGCGTCGAGGGCTGGAAGGTCGGCGACGAGGTGTGCGCGCTGCTGGCCGGTGGGGGGTACGCCGCCCGCGTGGCCGTGCCGGTCGGGCAGGTCATGCCGGTGCCGTCCGGCATCTCCCTCCTCGAGGCGGCCTGCCTGCCCGAGGTCGCGGCGACGGTCTGGTCCAACGTCTTCATGACCGCCCACCTCGACACGGGCGAGCGGTTCCTCGTGCACGGCGGCGGTGGCGGCATCGGCACCATGGCGATCCAGCTCGCGGCCGCCCGCGGCGCCGAGGTCTACACGACCGCCGGCTCCCCGGAGACCCTCGAGCTGTGCCGGTCGCTGGGTGCGGCGCGGGCGATCAGCTACCGCGACGAGGACTTCGTCGAGGTCCTCAAGGAGGCCGGCGGTGCCGACGTGATCCTCGATAACATGGGCGCGACCTACCTCGGCCGCAACGTCTCCGCCCTGGCCACCGCCGGGCGCCTCGTCATCATCGGCATGCAGGGCGGCTCCAAGGGCGAGCTCGACATCAACGCGCTCCTGCGCAAGCGGTCGTCGGTGACGGCGACCTCGCTCCGGGCGCGGCCCCTCGTCGAGAAGGCCCAGATCTGCTGCGGGGTCGTCGAGAACGTCTGGCCCCTCGTCGCCTCCGGCCAGGTCCGCCCCATCGTCGAGACCACCCTCCCCCTCGAGGACGTCGCCCGCGCCCACCAGCTGATGGAGGACGGCGGGCGCGCGGGGAAGATCGTCCTCACCCTCTGAGCTTCCGGCGAGCGGTGCGCCACCCACATTCCGCTCGCCCGGAACGTGGCTCAGCCACCGCCCATACGGCGCGTCCCCGCCGGCACGCCCGCGGGTGGTGCGCCACCCACATTCGGCAGGCGGCGATTGGGGCTCAGCCACCGCTCGCCACAGGACCACCACCGGGCGCGTCATAGGGTTGGGGCCATGACCGACCAGCAGCAGCCCGAGCCCACCGGCGGCCCCAGCAGCCAGGGGGAGGTCGAGGACCAGGTCGTGGTCGTCGGTCCCGACGGCCAGCCCATCGGCACCATCCCGGCGAGCGCGCTGCCGGCGATGACGCAGGCCGCGGGCGACGGTGACGACGAGGACGGCGACGGTGAGCGCCACATCACCGAGCTGGTCGAGCAGCCGGCCAAGGTGATGCGGATCGGCAGCATGATCCGCCAGCTCCTGGAGGAGGTGAAGGCCGCGCCCCTCGACGAGGCCAGCCGCAACCGCCTCAAGGACATCCACGCCGCCTCGATCAAGGAGCTGGAGACCGGTCTCGCTCCCGAGCTGGTCGAGGAGCTCGAGCGGCTGTCGCTGCCGTTCACCGAGGAGGGCACGCCGTCCGAGGGCGAGCTGCGGATCGCGCAGGCCCAGCTCGTGGGCTGGCTCGAGGGCCTCTTCCACGGTATCCAGACCGCGATCTACGCCCAGCAGATGGCCTCGCGCGCCCAGCTCGAGCAGATGCGGCGGGCGCTCCCGGCCGGCCACGGCGGCCACGCCCCGCAGCCGCCGACCGGCATGCCCAACATGCCGACCCCCGGGGGCGGCGAGGACGACACGGCCGGCACCCGCGGCGGCATGTACCTCTGACGCCTCAGCCGGCGCGCCGCGCGAGGCGTCGTACGACGACCATCCCGAGCGCGCCGACGACACCGACCAGCGCGGCCGCCCACAGCACGTCCTGAGCGTCCGTCGGGTCGAGGGCGACCATCGACCGTCCGGGCAGCGGGTCCCGGGGCTCGCCCAGCGCCTCCACCGTGGCGTCGTACGCCGCAGCGCCGGCAGGCACCGAGCCGCTGCACAGGTCGGAGGCGACCCTGCCGCGCTCGTCGAACCGCCCCAGCACCACCATCGTCGTCCCGGTCGCCCACTCGACGCCGCAGGACGCCTGGCCGGCGTTGGGCGTGACGACGTCCTGGCCGCGGCGTACGTCGCCGGCGAGGACGTCCACGACCGTGAAGAGGTGGGCGACGACCTCGGCGTCCGAGCGCTGGCTGGTCAGCACGCCCACGAAGGCGACGTCGGCGTGGTCGGCGAGCTCGACGGGGTCGCTGGTCACGCAGCTGCAGGCCGCGGCCGGGGCCACCGGCCCGAGCACCAGGCCACCGGCCAGCACCGCCAGCACCGCCGGGACGGCGAGCAGGCGGGCGGCCACCACGTCAGCGCGCGAGGCGTCGTACGACGACGAGCCCGAGGAGGCTGATGATCGCGACGGCCGCACCGGGGGCCGCCGCGCGGGCGAAGCCGGCGGGCGGCGACTCCTCGACCAGCGTGCGCTGGGCGGTCGGCGGCGGGGGCGGCTCGACGGAGGTGCCCTCGCCGAGGAGGCCCTCGATCTTGGCGACCTTGGTCGGGTTGGCCACGCTGGTGCCACCGCACGTGTCGGCCTCGAAGGGCGCCTCGGTGCCGGTGGCGAGGAAGAGGTAGGAGGTGCCGACGGCCAGCTCGCCGAGGCCGCAGGCGTTCTTGCCACCGGCCGAGAAGACCTGCGTGGAACGCTCGGGCGAGCCCTGGTAGGCCCGCGACGCGGTCACGTCGTAGGTGTGGTCGTTGTCGGCGACCTCCACGTTGTCGACCGTGCCGATGAAGACGGCGTCGGCGCGCTTCACCTGCTGCTCGAGCTGACCGCTCTGCTTGCAGGTGCAGTCGGCCGCGGCGGCCGGGGCCTGGACCGTCGTCACGAGGCCGAGGCACCCGAGGAGCAGTGCGGCGGCGAGCTGGACGGCGCGAATCATGGCGGGAAGCCTAGCGAGAGAGGTCGAAGAGCTCGGTGAGCACCGTGGCCACCCCGTCCTCGTCGTGGTGGGGCGCGAGGTGGTCGGCGAGCTCGCGCACGGTCGGGTGGGCGTTGGCCATGGCGTAGGAGGTGCCCGCCCACTCGAGCATCGGCAGGTCGTTGGGCATGTCGCCGAAGGCCACGACGTCGTCGGGGCCGAGGCCCATCCCGGCCGCGACGGTGGCCAGCGTCGACGCCTTCGTGACGCCTGCCGCGCTGATCTCCACGAGCGTGCCGACCGACGACCAGGTCGTGACGACCTGCTCGCCGAGGAGTCCGGCCACGAGCTCCCAGTAGGGCTCGGGCTCGTGGTCCTCGTGGCGGGCGAGCAGCTTGACGACGTCGTCGTCGACGAGCTCCTCGAGGGGGGCCGTCGGGACGTCGGGGGCGAGGTTGACCGCGAGGCGCGGCATGAAGTCGGGCTCCCTGGCGAAGCCGGTGGTCTTCTCGAGCGCGAAGACGGTGCCCGGCAGGTCCGCGCGCAGCCGCGCCGCGACCGCCAGGAGCACGTCGGCCGGGATGGTCCGGGCGGTGCGCACCTCCCGGCGCGCGACGTCGTACACGATCCCGCCGTTGCTGCAGATCGCGAGGCCGTGCCCGCCGACCGCCTCCCACAGCTCCTCCATCCAGCGGATGGGGCGACCGGTGGTGAAGACGACGGGTACGCCGGCGGCGTCGAGCTCGTCGAGCACCGCGCGGGTGCGCGCCGAGACCCGCCCCTCCGAGTCGAGCAGCGTGCCGTCGAGGTCGGTCGCCACCAGCCGTGGCGCGCTCACGAGGAATCCCGGACAGACACGGTGACGGTCAGCAGGTCACCCTCGGTCACACCCGCGGCCGTGCGCACCGCCTTCTTGACCGGGAGCACGAAGCTGCCGGAGCCGGCGTCGGGGAAGACGCTGGTGTCCCAGGTGGTGGATCCGACACGGGCACGCACCCGCACCGAGCCGAAGCCCCGCGGTTCGCCGGCGCGCTCGCGGACCTCGTCGGCGAGGTCGACCGGCAGGGTCACGAAGCACCACGCGCCCGCGTCGGTGGACTCCTTGCGCGCCGTCCACCGCCACAGCTCGGCGGTGAAGGTGACGCCCTCGTCCACGATCAGGAGTCCTGCGGGAACCAGCGCGAGATCTCGACGGCGGCGCCCTCGTCGGTGACGGTGGCGGTCACGTCGTCGGCGGCGGCGATGACCTCCTCGACGGCCTGCCCCATCGCCACGCCGCGCCCGGCCCAGCGCAGCATCTCGATGTCGTTGCGGCCGTCGCCGATCGCGAGCACGTCGGCGGCGGTGAGACCGAGCTTGTCGCAGACGTGCTGGAGGCCCGACGCCTTCGAGACGCCCACCGGGGAGAGGTCCAGCCAGGCGGTCCAGCCGACGACGTAGTCGGTGCCGTGCAGGCCGAGGTTGGCCGCGAGCTCGATGAAGTCGTCGGCGGTGGCCTCGGGATCGCGGACGATCACGCGGCTCACGGGCTCGCCCACGATGTCGTCGACGTGGGTGATCAGCTGCTCACCGGAGAGCTCGCCGTCGGGGAAGACGCGGTTGACGCGGTAGCCGCCGACCTCGCGCTCCTCGACCGCGACCAGCGCGCGCGGGTGGTGCTCCAGCACCGCGGCGACCGCGGGGGCGGCGTCGAAGGTCTCCTCGTGGACGACCTCCATCGGCGGGTAGCGGAAGACCACGGCTCCGTTGGACGCCACCACCCAGAGCCGGTCGGCGTTCTCACGCGGGATGTGGAGGAGGTCGGCGATGGTCGTCATCCCGTGCGGCGAGCGACCGCTCGCCAGCACGACGTGGGCGCCGGCGTCGAGCGCACGGTGCACGGCGTCGTGCACCGGCTCGGTGATGGTCTCGTAGTCCTCGGTCTGCCCGTCGACCCACTTGAGCAGCGTGCCGTCGATGTCCAGCGCGACGACCCGGGGAGTCCAGTCAGCCAACGCGCTTCAGCACTTCCAGTCCGCCCATGTAGGGGCGGAGCGCCTGCGGCACGGTGACCGAGCCGTCCTCGTTCTGGTGGGTCTCGAGGATCGCGACGATGGCCCGCGGGATCGCCGTGAGCGTGCCGTTGAGGGTCGCGACCGGCACGGTCTGGCCCTTCCCGTCGCGGGTGCGGATGTCGAGGCGGCGGGCCTGGAAGTCGGTGCAGTTGGAGGTCGAGGTGAGCTCGCGGTACTTGCCCTGCGTCGGGATCCACGCCTCGCAGTCGAACTTGCGCTGGGCGCTGAGGCCGAGGTCGCCCGCGGCGGTGTCGATCACGCGGTAGGCGAGCTCGAGCTTGTCGAGGAACTCCTTCTCCCATGCCAGCAGCCGCTGGTGCTCGGCGTACGACTCCTCGACGGTCGTGTGGACGAACATCTCGACCTTGTCGAACCAGTGCACCCGGATGATGCCCTTGGTGTCCTTGCCGTGGCTGCCGGCCTCCTTGCGGAAGCACGGGCTGAAGGCGGCGTAGCGGCGCGGCAGCGTGCCGGCGTCGAGGATCTCGTCGGAGTGGTAGGCCGCCATCGCGACCTCGCTCGTGCCGACGAGGTAGAGGTCCTCGCCCTCGATCCGGTAGACGTCGTCGGCGGCCTGGCCGAGGAAGCCGGTGCCCTCCATGGCGCGCGGCTTGACCAGCGACGGGGCGATCACCTGGGTGAAGCCGGCGTTGCGGGCCTGGTCCATCGCCAGGTTGACGAGCGCGAACTCGAGCTGCGCGCCGACGCCGGTGAGGAAGTAGAAGCGCGATCCGCTGACCTTGGCGCCGCGCTCGAGGTCGATGGCCCCGAGCATCCTGCCGAGCTCGATGTGGTCGCGGGGCTCGAAGTCGAACTCGCGCGGCGTGCCGACGTGCTCGAGGGTGACGAAGTCGTCCTCGCCACCGGCGGGTGCCTCGTCGGCGGCGATGTTGGGGATGGCCTTGATCGCCTCGTCCCACTCGGCCTCGGCGGCGTTGCGGGCGGCCTCGGCCTCCTTCACGCTCGCGGCCAGCTCCTTGACCTGCGCGAGCAGGGCCTGCTTCTCCTCGCCCTGCGCCTTGGCGACGAGCGCGCCGCTGGCCTTCTGCTCGGACCGCTTGGTCTCGAAGTCGGCGATCGACTGCCGGCGAGCGGAGTCCGCGGCCAGCGCCCTGTCCACCACGTCGTCGGACAGACCACGCTTCGCCTGGGCGGCGCGGACGCGGTCGGGGTCGTCACGGAGCAGGCGCGGATCTATCACGACGCAAGGCTATCCGTCCGGGCGTGGGGGGCCAGTTCCGGTGTGGGCATACTGCGCAGGTGACTCCCGCCTCCCGCAACCGCACGGTCGCCCTGGGCCTCCTGGCCGCGGCGCTGTTCGCCGTCCTTGGCTTCCTGGTGACCCAGGACCGGGCTCCGCTCGACAGCTTCGACGTGGGTGGCAAGCAGCTCGAGGACTGGGCGGACGACTCGTCACTCTTCATCGACTTCCTCCGGGTGGTCGAGGTCGCCTTCGGGACCATCGGCATGACGATCCTCACCGTCGTCCTCGCGCTGGGGTTGCTCCTGCGACGCCACCGCTGGGCAGCGCTGCTCGTGGTCGTGGTGATGGTCGTGACCTCGGTGGCCACGTCGGCCCTGAAGATCTGGCTCGGACGGGACCGCCCCGAGTGGCAGGACAACCTCGGCCTGCTCAACTCCTTCAGCTTCCCGTCCGGGCACGCCTCGTCCTCGGCGGCGTACGCGTCCCTCCTCGTCATGCTGCTCGTCCTGTTCGTCCGTCGTACGAGCCTGCGCCGCCTCGGCATCGCGGTCGTCGTCGGGTGGTGGCTGCTGGTCTGCCTCGACCGGGTGCTCCTGGGCCGGCACTTCCCCACCGACGTGATCGCCGGCTCGCTGCTGGGCCTCGCGGTGTTCTTCCTCGCCCTCGCCTTCATCGACCCCCGGCCGCGCTCGATCGCGGCCAGGACGGAGCCGCTCCCGGAGGTGTACGCCTCGGAGAAGCGGCTCGCGGTGATCCTCAACCCGATCAAGGTCGAGGACGTCGGCCAGTTCCGCTCGCTCGTCGCCTCGATGGCCATGGAGTCCGGTTGGTCCGAGCCGACGTGGCAGTACACGACCGTGGAGGACCCCGGCACCGGCATGGCCGAGCGCGCCGCCGTCTCCGGTGCCGACCTGGTCATGGTCTGCGGTGGTGACGGCACCGTGCGCGAGGTGTGCGCCGAGCTCGCCGGCACCGGCATCCCGGTCGGCATCATCCCGGCAGGCACCGGCAACCTGCTCGCCCGCAACCTCGGCATCCCGCTCTACATCCGCTCGGCGATCGACATCGCCCTCAACGGCCAGGACCGGGCCATCGACATGGTCGAGGTTGGTGGCGACGGCATCGAGGACACCCACTTCATGGTGATGGCCGGCATGGGCTTCGACGCCGCGATCATGGAGGGCGTCAACGAGGACATCAAGAAGAAGATCGGCTGGGTGGCCTACGTCATCTCGGGGCTGAAGTCGCTGATGTTCCCCGCGGTCAGGGTCGAGATCCAGATCGACGACGACGAGCCCACGGTCCACCGGGCGCGCACGGTCCTGGTCGGCAACGTCGGCTTCCTGCAGGCCGGCATGCCGCTGCTGCCCGACGCCACCATCGACGACGGCGTCCTCGACGTGGTGATCCTGCACCCCCGCAAGTTCCTGTCGTGGATCCCGCTCGCCGTGCGCGTGCTGGCCAAGAGCCAGACCGTCGACGAGCTCATCGACCGCCGCACCGGGTCACGGGTCCGGATCAAGGCTGCCACCGACACCCCCCGCCAGCTCGACGGCGACTCCATCGGCGAGGGCCGAGAGCTGCGGATGGAGTGCATCCACGGGCGGCTGCTGGTCCGCGTCCCGCGCTGAGCGGTCAGCCCCCGGCTGTGAACCGGTAGCCCATCCCCGGCTCGGTGAGGAAGAGCACCGGGCGACCCGGGTCGGCCTCGAGCTTGCGCCGGATGCCGGCCATGTGGACCCGGAGGTAGTTGGTCTGGGTGTCGTACGCCGGTCCCCACACGGCGGTCAGCAGCTCGGCCTGGCGGACCAGCCGGCCGCGCCGGCGGACGAGCACGTCGACGATCCGCCACTCGGTCGGCGTCAGGTGGACCTCCTCGCCGTCGCGGGTGGCGCGGGAGTCGGTGACGTCGAGGCGAAGCCCGCCGGCCTCGACGACCAGGTCGGGCTCCTCGCGGCCCGCCCGGCGCGAGGTGGCGCGGATCCTTGCCAGCAGCTCCTCGATCGAGAACGGCTTGGTGATGAAGTCGTCGGCGCCGAGGTCGAGCGCCTCGACCTTGTCGTCGGACTCGGTGCGGGCCGAGACCACGATCACCGGGACCTGCGTGAAGGACCGCAGCTGCGTGAGCACCGCGACCCCGTCGAGGTCGGGCAGCCCCAGGTCGAGCAGGACCAGGTCGGGCATCCGCTCGTCGACGACCTGCAAGGCCGACCGGCCGTCGCCCGCCGTCTCGACCTCGTAGTCTCGGGCACGGAGGTTGATCGAGAGCGTGCGCCGCATCGCGGGGTCGTCGTCGACGACCAGGACGAACGTCATCAGGCCCCCTTGCCCCTCTGCAGCTCCAGCACGAACGTGAGCCCACCGCCGGGGGTCTCCTCGGTGGCGATCGTCCCACTCATCGCCTCGGTCAGCCCGTGCGCCACGGCCAGCCCGAGCCCGACGCCGTCCTGCTGCGGCACGTCGCCGAACCGCTGGAACGGCGCGAACAGCCGGTCCCGGTCCTGGTCGGCCACGCCGGGCCCGGAGTCGGCGATGCGTACGACGACCCCGTCGCCGTCCGCAGCCGCGTCGATGCGCACGCGGGCGTCGACGGGCGTGTACTTGAGGGCGTTCTCGCAGATGTTGGCCAGCACCCGGTCGAGCAGCCCTGCGTCCGCGAGCACCAGCAGCTCGGGGTCGACGTCGACCTCGATCCGCTCGCCGCCGGGAAGCGGCGCGATGCTCGTGTGGACGGCGTCGGCCAGGCCGACGTCGCGCAGGACCACGCGCACCGAACCGGTGCTGATCCGGCTCATGTCGAGCAGGTTGGTGACCAGCGCGGTGAGCCGGTCGGTCGACTCCTCGATGGTGGCGAGCAGCTCGTCCTCGTCCTCGGGCGACCAGGTCACGTCCGTGCTGCGCAGGCTGTCGACGGACACCTTCATCGCCGCGAGCGGGTTGCGCAGGTCGTGGGAGACCGCGGCCAGCAGGGCGGTCCGGGTGCGGTCGAGCTCGGTCAACCGCAGGCGCTCGAGCTCGGCCACGGTCGCGACGCGGCGCTCCTCCATCACCTTGGCATAGGCGGCGTACGCGTTGAGCAGGCCGCGCTGCGTGGCCGGCAGGGTCGCGCCGCCGAGGACCAGCGTGCTGTGCTCGTCGATCGCCGCGGACATGTCGGCCTCCTCGACCGACGTGGGCGGGGTGCCGCAGCTCGCCACCACGACCTCCTCCACCGCCTCGCGCCGGAGCACGGCCGCGCCGTCGGCCCGGAAGAGCCTGCAGGCCGAGGACAGCAGGCCGTCGAGGTCGTCGCCGGAGGTGAGCAGGCTGTGCGCGAGCACCGTCAGCGCGTCGGCCTCGGCGCGCGCGGCCCGCGCCTCGGCCGTGCGGCGGGCCGCGTTGTCGACGACCGACGCGACGGCGATGCCCACCGCGACGAAGATCGCGATGGTGACGACGTTCTCCGGCTCGGCGACGGTGAGCGTGTAGAGCGGCGGCGTGAAGAGGTAGTTGAGCAGCAGCGCGCTCGCCAGCGCGGACAGGACCGCCGGCGCGAGCCCACCCACGAGCGCGGTCGCGACGACGACCATCATCAGGGACATCGCCTCGATGGGCAGGCCGTGCAGGTCCTGCGTCGCGTAGAGCAGCAGGCTCACGACCGCCGGCACCGCGAGCCCGACGACGAAGCCCGCGAGCCGGCGCCGCGGGCCGAGGTCGTGGGTGACCGGCCGGCGGCTCGCCGACCGCCCGCGCGCGTGCTCGTGCGAGACGATGTGGACGTCGATGTCACCCGATCCGGCGACGACCCGCTCCCCCACCCCCGGCCGGAGCACTGTCGAGACACGGCCGCGGCGGCTGGCGCCGATGACGACCTGGCTCGCGTTCTCGGCACGCGCGAAGGCGAGGATCGCGTCGGCCGGGTCGTCGCCGACCACGGTGTGGAAGGTGCCGCCGAGCTCCTCGGCCTTGGTCGCCATGGCGGCGAGACCGTCGGGTGACGTGCTGCGCAGCCCGTCCTGCCGGGTGACGTACAACGCCTGCCACTCGCCCCCGGACCGCCGGCTCGCGATCCGCGCGGCCCGCCGCATCAGGGTCGCTGCCTCGGGGCCACCGCTGACGGGTACGACGACCCGCTCGCGCGTCGCCCAGGTCGCCTCGATGTCGTGCTGCGCCCGGTAGCGCTCGAGCCCCTCGTCGACCCGGTCGGCCAGCCAGAGCAGGGCGAGCTCGCGCAGCGCGGTGAGGTTGCCCTCGCGGAAGTAGCGCGAGAGGGCCGCGTCGATCTTGTCGGCGGCGTAGACGTTGCCGTGCGCCATCCGTCGACGGAGGGCCTGCGGGCTCATGTCGACCAGCTCGATCTGGTCGGCGGAACGGACGACGTGGTCGGGCACGGTCTCCCGCTGCCGGACCCCGGTGATCGACTCGGTCACGTCGTTGAGCGACTCGAGGTGCTGGATGTTGACCGTCGTGACGACCTCGATGCCCGCGTCGCGCAGCGCCTCGACGTCCTGCCACCGCTTCGCGTGGGTGCTGCCCGGCACGTTGGTGTGCGCGAGCTCGTCGACCAGCACCACCTCGGGGCTGCGCGCCAGGACCGCCTCGAGGTCCATCTCCTCCTGGACGGTGCCGCGGTAGGCGACCTTCGCGCGCGGCACGACCTCAAGTCCCTCCAGCTCGCGCTCGGTCTTCGCGCGGCCGTGCGTCTCGACGTACCCCACGACGAGGTCGGTGCCGCGCTCCAGACGCCGGTGCCCCTCGTCGAGCATGGCGAACGTCTTGCCGACGCCGGGCGCCGCGCCAAGGTAGACGCGCAGCCGTCCGCGATCCGTGGGCAGGGGCATGGCGTCAGTCTCCACCAGCGGTCGCGACCGCGAGGTTGAGCTCGAGCACGTCGACACCCGGCTCGCCGAGGAACCCGAGGCTGCGGCCGTCGGTGTGCTCCGCGACCAACCGCTCGACCGCCTTCGCCGACAGCCCGTTGGCCGCCGCGACGCGGGCCACCTGCAGCTCGGCGTAGGCGGGTGAGATGTGCGGGTCGAGGCCGGAGCCGGACGCGGTGAGCGCGTCGGGGGGTACGTCGGCGGGGTCGACGCCCTCTCGCGCCGCGACCTCGGCCCGCCGGTCGGCGATGGCGGCGAGGAGGTAGGGGCTGCTGGGCCCGAGGTTGCTGGGGGCCGAGGCCAGGGTGTCGTACCCGTGGGGCGAGGGCCGGGAGTGGAACCACTGGTCGCCGCCGAAGTCCTGGCCGATCAGCCGGGACCCGACGATGCGGCCGTCGAGCCGCACGGGCTGACCGTCGGCGCGGTCGCCGAAGGACTGGCCGGCGGCCCAGACGGCGGCCGGGTAGCCGACGCCCAGCAGGACGGTCATCACGAGCAGGAGCCGGAGCCCGGCGAGGGACTGGCGGTAGAGGTCGGTGAGCAGGTGGGTCATGGCGCCTCCCCTTTCTAGGAGCTCAGGCCCGGGACGGTCGAGACGAGCAGGTCGATGAGCTTGATGCCGACGAACGGCACGACGAGGCCGCCGAGGCCGAAGACGAGGATGTTGCGGCGCAGCACCGACGTCGCCGACGCGGCGCGGAACCGCACGCCGCGCAGGGCCAGCGGGATGAGGGCCACGATCACCAGGGCGTTGAAGACGACCGCCGAGAGGATCGCGGACTGCGGCGAGGACAGCCCCATCACGTTGAGCCGGTCCAGCGAAGGGTAGGCCGCGACGAACATCGCCGGGATGATCGCGAAGTACTTCGCGACGTCGTTGGCGATGGAGAAGGTCGTCAGGGCGCCGCGGGTGATGAGCAGCTGCTTGCCGATCTCGACGATGTCGATGAGCTTCGTCGGGTCGGAGTCGAGGTCGACCATGTTGCCGGCCTCCTTGGCGGCGGCCGTGCCGCTGTTCATCGCGACGCCGACGTCGGCGGCGGCCAGTGCCGGCGCGTCGTTGGTGCCGTCGCCGGTCATCGCGACGAGCCGGCCGCCCTCCTGCTCCCGCCGGATGTAGGCCATCTTGTCCTCGGGCGTGGCCTCGGCGAGGAAGTCGTCAACCCCCGCCTCCGCGGCGATGGCCTGGGCGGTGAGGGCGTTGTCGCCGGTGATCATCACCGTGCGGATGCCCATCGACCGCAGCTCGGCGAACCGCTCGGCCATGCCCTCCTTGACGACGTCCTTGAGGTGGACGACGCCGAGCACGCTGCCGCAGCCCGCGGCGTCCTTGCGGCCGATGACGAGCGGCGTACCTCCGTCGCGGGCGATCGCGTCGACGGTGTCGCGCACCTCCGGCGGCTGCTCGATGCCCAGCCAGGCGCCGATCGCCGAGCCCGCGCCCTTGCGGACCCGGGTGCCGTCGGCGAGGTCGACGCCCGACATCCGGGTCTGGGCGGTGAACTCCACGAAGGTCGCCCCTCTGGGAAGGTCGTGGTCGTCAGCGCCCTGCTGGAGGGCCAGGGCCACGATGGAGCGGCCCTCCGGCGTCTGGTCCGCGAGGCTGGACAGTCGGGCGTTGTCTCGCAGCAGGTCTTGCGCGACGCCCGGCGCCGGGACGAACCGGCTGGCCTGCCGGTTGCCGTACGTGATGGTGCCGGTCTTGTCGAGCAGCAGCGTGCTGACGTCCCCGGCCGCCTCGACCGCGCGTCCCGACATGGCGAGCACGTTGACGCGGACCAACCGGTCCATGCCGGCGATGCCGATCGCCGACAGCAGGGCGCCGATCGTGGTGGGGATCAGGCAGACGAGCAGCGCGACCAGGACGACGAGGTCCTGCGGCGCGCCGGCGTACGTCGCCATCGGGGCCAGGGTCGCGACGGCGGCGAGGAAGACCAGGGTGAGGCTGGCGAGCAGGATCGACAGGGCGATCTCGTTGGGGGTCTTGCGCCGTGAGGTGCCCTCGACGAGCCCGATCATCTTGTCGAGGAAGGTGTCGCCCGCCGCGGCGGTGATGCGTACGACGATGCGGTCGGACAGCACGCGCGTGCCACCGGTGACGGCGCTGCGGTCGCCGCCGGCCTCGCGGATCACCGGCGCGGACTCGCCCGTGATCGCCGACTCGTCGACCGAGGCGATGCCCTCGACCACGTCACCGTCGCCGGGGACGACCTCGCCGGCCTCGACGACCACGAGGTTGCCGACGCGGAGCCGGGTGGCCGGCACCGGGGTCTCGCCGTCGCCGGTCACGAGGCGGGCGACGGTGTCGGTGCGGGTGGCCCTCAACGAGGCGGCCTGGGCCTTGCCGCGGCCCTCGGCGACGGCCTCGGCGAGGTTGCCGAAGAGCACGGTCAGCCACAGCCAGACGGCGATCGAGGCAGTGAAGACGCTCGGATCGGCGACCGCGGCCACCGTCGTCGCGACCGAGCCGAGGAGCACCAGGAACATCACCGGCGAGCGCCACAGATGACGCGGGTCGAGCTTGCGGAGGGCCTGGGGCAGCTGCTGCCCGGCCTGGGTGACGAGCGCGTGTCCTGCGGGGTCCCCGCGGCGCTGTCCGGGGGAGCGCAGCGGAGGAGACGAACGTCGTGGGGTGTTCATGCGAGTGCCTCTGCGATCGGTCCGAGGGCGAGCGCCGGGAAGTAGGTGAGGCCGGTCATCACCACGATGACGCCGACGAGCATCCCGACGAACAGGGGTGTGTGGGTGGGCAGCGTGCCCGCGGTGACGGGCACCGTTCCCTGACGGGCCAGCGACCCGGCGAGCAGCAGGACCAGCACGATGGGCAGCAGGCGGCCGAGCAGCATCGCCAGGGCGAGGGTGACCTGGAAGAAGTCCGAGGTCACCGTGAGGCCGCCGAAGGCGCTGCCGTTGTTGTTGGCCGCGGAGGTGTAGGCGTAGAGCACCTCGCTGAAGCCGTGGGCCCCGGCGTTGCCCATCGCATCGGCGGTCTCGCCGCGGCCGATGGCGACGCCGGTGCCGACGAGGACGAGGGCCGGGGTGGTCAGCGTGTAGAGGGCGACGTAGGTCATCTGCCGGGCGCTGATCTTCTTGCCGAGCAGCTCCGGCGTGCGGCCGACCATGAGGCCGGCGACGAACACGGCCAGGATCGCCATCACCAGGATCCCGTAGATGCCGGCGCCGACGCCGCCCGGCACGATCTCGCCGAGCATCATGTTGACCAGCACCGTGCCGCCGCCGGCCGGGGTGAGCGAGTCGTGGGACGCGTTGACCGCACCCGTCGACGTACCCGTCGTGGCCACCGCGAAGAGGGCCGAGGCCCACTCGCCGAAGCGGGTCTCCTTGCCCTCCATCGCGGCGCCGGCCGCCTGCGCGGCGGCCGAGTGGGCGCCGACCTCGGCCCAGGTCGTGACGGCCAGCGCCACCGACCAGAGCACKCCCATCACTCCGAGGACCGCCAGGCCCTGCCGGCGGTTGCCGAGCATCGTGCCGAGGGTGCGGGTCAGCGCGACCGGGAGCAGCAGGATGAGGAAGACCTCGAAGAAGCTGGTGAGCCCGGTCGGGTTCTCGAAGGGGTGGGCGGAGTTGGCGTTGAAGAAGCCGCCGCCGTTGTTGCCGAGCTCCTTGATCGCCTCCTGGCTGGCCACCGGTCCGCCGGTGAGGACCTGCGAGTGGCCCGCGAGCGTGGTCATCGTGGAGTCGGCGAAGCTCTGCACCACCCCACCGGCGACCAGCAGGACCGCCGCGACGAACGACAGCGGCAGCAGGACCCGGATCGTGCCCCGGGTCAGGTCCACCCAGAAGTTGCCCAGCGTGGCGCTGCGCGAGCGGACGAACCCCCGGATCAGAGCCACGGCGACGGCCATCCCGACCGCGGCGGAGAGGAAGTTCTGCACGGCGAGGCCGGCCATCTGGGTGGTGAAGCCGAGCGTCGACTCGCCCGCGTAGGACTGCCAGTTGGTGTTGGTGACGAAGGAGACGGCCGTGTTGAACGACATCCAGAACGGCACGCCCGGCAGCCCCCGATCCATCGGCAGCGCGGCCTGGCCGAGCTGGACGGCCATCAGCACCACGACCCCCACGAGGCTGAAGCCGACCACGCTGGTGGCGTAGGACCGGGCGCCCTGCTCGGCGTCGGGGTCGACACCGGTGAGGCGGTAGACGGCGCGCTCGACGCGGAGGTGGTGTGTGCTGGTCCACACGCGCGCCATGAAGTCGCCCACCGGGACGTAGGCCGCGGCGAGGAGTGCGACCAGGGCCGCGACGGTCAGGAGGCCGGAGGCGGTGTCGCTCACTCGAAGCGCTCCGGGAAGATCAGGGCCGCGAGGACGTAGAGCGCGATGAGGACCACCGCGACCACGAGCAGGCTGCTGGAGAAGGACATGCCTCCAGCCTCAGCCCGTGCCGGGCTCCCCGGGCCGGTCTTGACGCCGTCTTAGCGGTCCTTGACGCCCACTTGTCGCGCCCTCGCTGACCCGTCAGGGGCGGGCGTGCTCGATCGCCTCCTCCTCCTCGGGCGAGAGCTGCTGCTCGCACGACCAGGAGGAGATGGACTTGGCGTAGGTGCGGGCCTCGCTCCGTCCATGGATCGACGTCAGGACGACCCCGTGACCTGCGTCGTCGAGCACCGCGAGGCTCCAGCTCAGGTGCCCGCCGACGTCGCCGAACGCGTCGTAGCGAACGACCGAGAGGTGCCTCAGCGCGTCGGCGCTCTCCGCCTTGAGGGCCGCGACCTCCTGCCGCAGGCCGTGCACGTCCTCGGGCAGCGCGTCGACCCCCTCGCCGCCGGTGCGTGTCGTCGTACGACGGAGGGCGAGCGCGGCGAGCGCGCAGGCGACGGCAGCAAGGACGACGGCGACCACATCGAGCATGGGCTGACCCTATGTTCGGCGACTGGTCACGGCCCGGCGGACACGGCCGGAGGTGACACACTCGCCGACGTGACTCGACGCATCGCCTACCAGGGAGAGCCCGGAGCCAACTCCCACCTGGTGTGCCAGCAGGCCTACCCCGACTGGGAGCCGCTGCCGTGCGCGTCGTTCGAGGACGCCTTCGCGGCCGTCGAGGGCGGCGAGGCCGACCTGGCGATGATCCCGATCGACAACTCGATCGCCGGGCGGGTGGCCGACATCCACCACTTCCTCCCGACCTCCGACCTGCACATCGTGGGCGAGCGGTTCCTGCGCATCCAGTTCTCCCTCATGGCGCTGCCGGAGGCGAGCCTGGACTCGCTCCGCACGGTGCACAGCCACGTCCACGCCCTCGGCCAGTGTCGCGGCGTGATCCGCGAGCTCGGTCTGACGCCCGTCGTGGCGGGCGACACCGCGGGGGCCGCCCGCGAGGTCGCGGAGTCCGGGGACCCGACCCAGGCGGCGATCGCCCCGCCGCTGGCCGCCGGGATCTACGGCCTGCAGGTGCTGCGCGAGGAGATCGAGGACGAGGACCACAACACCACCCGCTTCGTGGTGCTGTCCCGCGACTTCGAGCAGGCGCCCGCCGGCAACGGCCCGGTCGTGACGACGTTCATCTTCAACGTGCGCAACCTTCCCGCCGCGCTCTACAAGGCGCTCGGCGGCTTCGCGACCAACGGCGTCAACATGACCAAGCTGGAGAGCTACATGGTCGGCGGGCACTTCACCGCCACCCAGTTCCTCGCGGAGGTGGACGGCCACCCCGACGACCCGGGTGTGCGCAACGCGCTGGAGGAGCTGGCGTTCTTCACCACCGAGGTGAAGGTCCTCGGCGTCTACCCCGCCGACGCCTTCCGGGCCGACTGAGAGCTCGCGCCGGGTGACTGCGACACTCAGCCGGTGATCGATCCCCTCGTCGTGGCCCTCGCCTTCGGCGCCATCTTCGTCGTCGAGCTCCCCGACAAGACCTTCATCGCCACCCTGGTGATGTCGACGAAGATGCGGCCGCTCTTCGTCTGGATCGGCGTCGGGCTGGCCTTCCTGGTCCAGACGGCCGTGGCGGTCGGCATCGGCAAGGCCGCCTCGTTCCTGCCCGAGCAGCTGATCCACACGGTCGCCGCCGTGATGTTCGTGATCGGCGCGATCATCCTCTTCCGCGCCGCGCGCACCGCCGACGCCGACGAGAACGCCCAGGAGGACGAGTTCGCCGCCAAGTCCGACTCCGCCGCCCACGGCCTCAAGGTCGTGGTGACCTCGTTCCTGGTCCTCTTCGCCGCCGAGTGGGGCGACCTGTCGCAGCTGCTGACCATCTCCCTCGTCGCCAAGTACGACGACCCGGTGTCGGTGTTCCTCGGCGCCTGGGGCGCACTGCTCGCCGTCTCCGGCCTGGCGGTCATCGTCGGCCGGCTGCTCCTCCAGCGGATCAGGCTCTCGGTCCTGCACTACGTGGGTGCGGCCGTGTGCGTGTTCATGGCAGCCTTGACCGTGTGGGAGATGACGCGCTGAGCGGCCCTCTGGTGGCGGCTGTCCGGGACCGTTTCGTCGCCGTCAACGGTGACCACCCGATGACCGCCGAGGACGACGCCTACGTGCGCGAGCACTTCGTCGAGGCCACGCCCGCCGCGATGGAGCAGATGCTGGCCGGCCGCCTGCCGCTGCCGTCGTACGTCCTCTCCGACGGCACGCCGATGGTGCCCGCCGCGCACGGCGAGCTGGCCGAGGTCGCCGGCGGGGTCGACCGGCTGCGGAGGTGGTTCGTCGCGTTCTGGCCGGACGACCCCGCCACCGCCGAGGCCGAGTGGGGCCACTACCTCTCCGGGCAGTACGTCTGCCTCAAGGAGGTCACGCCGATCCGGATCCGGATGAAGACCGCGCGCGTCGCCGAGGCGTCGGCCGCGGTGGAGATCCTGGGCCGCGACCCGCACGACCCGATCGGGCGCGGCCTGCTCGGCCAGGCCGTCGACGGGGTGCTGGCCGTGCCGGGCCTCGAGTCCCTCCTGCTGCCGATGACGGCGTACGACCGGCTGCGCTTCGGCGGGTCGACGGTGCGCGAGACCTGGGTCGACGCGCCGCGCGCGGAGTTCCTCACGCCCGTCGCGCCCGTCTGGCCGTTGCGCACCGAGCGGCTGCTGCTGCGCCCCTTCGAGCCGCGCGACGGCGACGCCTTCATCGACGCGTGGGCCGACGAGGGCTACGCCAGCATGCTGCTCAGCGGCACCATGAACGCGTCCGAGGTGCGCGAGATGGTGCGCCGCCGCACCCAGCCGGGCGACGGGCACTTCGTCGGGCTGGTCGTCGAGCACGACGGCGAGGTCGTCGGCGACTCGATCCTCATCCTCCAGGGCACCGGCCTCAGCGAGGGCGAGATCGGCTGGACGATCCTCCCCCAGCACGCCGGTCGCGGCTACGCCACCGAGGCCGCGCGGGCCGTGCTCCGCCTCGGCTTCGAGCACTACGGCCTGCGTCGCATCGTCGCCAACCTCGACGCCCGCAACGACCGCTCCGCCGCCCTCTGCGAGCGCCTCGGCATGCGCCGAGAGACCCATCGGCTCGGGGACTTCTGGTCCAAGGGCCGGTGGACCGACTCCTACGAGTACGCCCTCCTCCGCGAGGAGTGGCGGGGGCAGTCCTGACCCGCCTGCGGCCGCTGCTTCCGCGTACGTCGGAGCCCCGGGCGAGCGCTAGAGTCCCGCCTATGGTCACCACCCCGCACGGAGCCGACAGCGAGGTCGGCCGCCTGGCCACCGTCATGCTCCACCGCCCCGGCAACGAGCTGAAGCGGCTCACGCCCCGCAACAACGACCGCCTGCTCTTCGACGGCATCCCGTGGGTCAGCCGGGCGCAGGAGGAGCACGACGCGTTCGCGGAGACGCTGCGCACCCGTGGCGTGGAGGTGCTCTACCTGACCGAGCTGCTCACCGAGACGCTCGAGAGCGAGATGGCCCGCAACCACGCGATCACGAGCGCGCTGTCGGGGCTGCACCTCGGTGACACCATGCGGCGCTACCTCGCACAGGCGCTGCGCGAGCTCTCGCCGGCCGAGCTGACCGACGTGCTGACCGCGGGCATCCGCAACGACGAGGTCAAGGGCGGGCACGGCCTGGTCACCAGCCTGCTCGACCCGCACGACTTCCTCATCGACCCGCTGCCCAACCTGCTCTTCACCCGCGACTCCAGCGTGTGGGTGCGCGACCGCGTGGCCGTCACCAGCCTCGCGATGCCCGCGCGCAAGCGCGAGACCCAGCTGACCGAGCTGATCTACACCGAGCACCCGCGCTTCGCCGGCACCCGCAAGATCCACGGCTGGCACAACGAGCACGTCGAGGGCGGCGACGTCCTGCTCCTGGCGCCGGGCGTGATCGCCGTCGGCGTCGGGGAGCGTACGACGCCCGCCGGCGTCGAGCGGCTCGCCCGCCAGGTCTTCCACGCCGACCTCGCCCACACGGTGCTCGCGGTGCCGATCGCCCAGGAGCGGGCGACGATGCACCTCGACACCGTCTGCACGATGGTCGACGTCGACAAGGTCGTGATGTACCCCAACGTCGCCGACAACCTCCGCGCCGTGACGGTGACGCTCGACGACCCGGGCTCGGGCGAGTCCGACCTCACCCTGAGCGTCAGCGACTCCGAGCCCTTCCTCGTCGCTGCGGCCAAGGCGATGCAGATCGACACCCTCCACCAGATCGACACCGGCCTCGACCCGGTCACCGCCGAGCGTGAGCAGTGGGACGACGGCAACAACACCCTGGCCCTGGCGCCGCGGGTGGCGGTCGCCTACGAGCGGAACGACGAGACCAACGACCGGCTCGAGGACGCCGGCATCGAGGTCGTCAGGATCGCCGGCTCGGAGCTCGGGTCGGGTCGCGGTGGCCCGCGCTGCATGAGCTGCCCGGTCTCGCGCGAGCCGCTGCACGAGGACTGACCCGGGCCGGGGTGTGCGCTCGGTGCACACCCGTTGACCCGATCGTCCGCGGAGGCATCACGTTCACGCCCCTGGCTCGTTGAGGGGGCATGACCGAATCGATCCTGGACGCCCTCGACCCCGCCGACGCCCGGCGGGTGCTCGCAGCGGGTCGCGCGCTGACGCTCCCGCAGGGCTGGTCGCCCATCGCCGAGAGCACCCCCGCCGACAAGGCGTACCTCATCACCGAGGGCGAGGTGTCGGTCCGCAAGGGCGGCGTCGAGATCGCCATCCTCGGCCCCGGGTCCGTCGTGGGCGAGGGCGCGATCGTCAACCGCACCCTCCGGTCGGCCAGCGTCGTCGCGCTGACGCCGCTCAAGGTCGTCCACTTCACCCGCGACACGATCGAGGACCTCGTCGAGCAGGTCCCGTCCTTCGGCACCGCGCTCCGCGCCGCCGCGGCGGGGCGCCTCGAGGGAGGCTGACCGGGTGGGCGAAGCCGATCCAGACGCCGGGCCCGACACCGCACGAGCGCTGGGCGCGTTCCTGCTCGGCGAGGAGCCGAGCCTGACCCGCGTCGAGGTGGCCGAGCGCGCCGGCGTGCCGCTCGACCTCGCGATCACGCTCTGGCACCAGCTCGGCTTCCCGCACCGCGCCGACGACGACGTCGCGTTCGTCGAGGCTGACGTGGAGGCGCTGCGGCTGTCGGCCGAGCTCGTCCGGATCGGGATCCTGCCGCCGGATTCGCAGGCCGCGCTCGTCCGCACCTGGGGTCGCAGCTACGCCCGGCTCGCCGAGTGGCAGACCAGCCTGCTCGCCGGGCTGGTCGCCGACGGCAGCGACCCGGCCGACCCGGCAGGCGGACTGGCCGACCTCGCCGGCGACGTGCTCCCCCGCGTCGAGGCACTGCAGAGCTACGTCTGGCGCCGGCACCTCGCCAGCGCTGCGGAGCACCTGCTCGACGACGCCAGCACCCTGACCGCCACCGAGTCGCAGCTGTCGGTCTGCTTCGTCGACATCGTCGGCTACACCACCCAGAGCCGCAGCCTCGACGGCGCCGCGCTCGTGCAGTGGGTGGACGGCTTCGAGCAGGGGACCACCGCGCTCGTCGTCGACCACGGCGGTCAGGTCATCAAGACGATCGGCGACGAGGTCCTGTTCACCGTCGCCGACCCGGCCGCCGCCGTGGCGGTCGCGCTCGAGCTCGCCTCCCGGGGAGCCGACGCGGACGACCCCTTCCCGGCGGTGCGGGCCGGCATCGCCCACGGGGCCGTCGTACGACGCCTCGGCGACGTGTTCGGCTCGACGGTCAACGCCGCCTCCCGCCTGACGTCGGCCGCCCGGCCGGGCAGCGTGCTGGTCGACGCGGGCGTCCACGAGGCGCTCGACAGCAAGAACGGCAGCGAGGGCATCGGGGAGCACGACGGCGAGGCGCCGTGGCGTTTCCGCCGCGCCCGCCGGATCACGGCCAAGGGGTTCACCCACCTCGAGGCCTGGCGCGTCCGGGCTCGCTCGGCGGACTGAGGCCTAGTCTCGGCCCATGCACCCGGAGGCGGCCAGCGAGCACGTCCTGCGGGGGGCCGTCCTCTGGGTGGTGGCCGGTTGCAGCGCGATCTTCGTCGTGGTGGTCCTCTTCCTCCTGGTCGACCTGCGAACGTCGGTCCACGAGGCGCGCGTGCTCAGCGCCGGGGTCAGCTGCACCGAGCAGATCCGCGCCGACTGCCTCGCACAGGGGCCCGTCGAGCTGGGTCCGAGCAACGACGCCGTCCGCACCCGCATGGTGGCCTGGTACGTCAGCGACATCGATGCCCCGCCCGGCGACAGCGACCTCGTCGACGTGCTGCCCGCCGACCACGGGCGGGTGGTCGACCTCGGCGAGCGGGCTGTCGCCCACCGGGTCGACGGCACCATCGTGGCGCTGTCGGACACCACCGGCGGGGACCACGTGCACCCGGCGCTGACCGGCACGCACGCCGTGCTCGTCGACGGGCTCTACCTCCTCACCCTGACGGGACTGCTCGCGCGCGCCTACGGCACGGTTCGCGAGAGCCGCCGGGCCGGGCTCGGCTGGTCGGACCGCATGCCGCTCACCGTCGCCGCGCGCAGGCGACCGACCGATGCGCTGATGCTCGTGGGGGGCTTCGGAGCGATCGTCGCCTTCGTCCTGGCGACGTACGACATCCGGGCGTGGGTGCTCGCCGCCCTGCTCGCAGCGATCGTCTGGTGGGGCTCGGCGATCACCCGGCGCCTGAGCGGGGCCGGCCGACATGCGGCCTGGTGACCCCGAGAAATAGAAAGCCCGGTCGTTGTTGACGGGGGAAACAACAACGACCGGGCAGTGGCGAATCTACTCCGCCCGGAAGGGCGGGCACAACCGTTGAATCCGTTGTGTTCGAGCCGTGGTCAGATGGTGGACCGGGACTTACCGGATCGTCACCTGACGGTTGGCGAGTCCTGCCCGCGCAGACCGCTCGGCTGCGCTCAGCTCCCCGCCCTTCAGCGCCTCGTCCAGGTCCGCGGCGAACGTCGCGGCCGGCCCCTCCAGCACCTCGGCGCCGGTGCCGACCGGGAGGTCCCAGACGGGCGCGAGGAGACCGTGCGCGCGGAACATCCCGACGAACCGGGAGTCCTCGGCCACGGAATCCTGACCGGCGGCGTGCAGGCGGGCGAGCGCGTCGAGCAGCTCGTCCTCGGGGTGCGGCATCACCCAGCGCAGGTGCTCCTTGGTGCCGACGTTGGTCCAGTACGCCGCCTCGACCGACGTCAACCGGCTGGTCGGCATCACGCCGTCGTTGGCCTGCTCGAGCGCCGCCTCCATGGTCGCGTCACGATCGGGGATGTCGTCGATCCAGTACTCGAAGCCGTCGTGCACGGTGATGTCGAGGCTGGAGTCGCTGATCAGGTCCTGGATGCTGGGGCCGTCGCCGGGCGCGGTCATCAGGCCGACGATGCCCGGCTCCTCGGTGGCCAGCGCGGCCTCGAGGACGGCGCCCAGGTCGCGGGCCGGGTTGCCGTAGGAGTGCTGGACCTGCAGGCCGAGCCAGATGTCGCCCGACTCACGCACCATCGCCGGCGCGGCGCCGGGCAGCAGGGTGGCGAGGCGGACGGTCCGGTCGCCCTCCTTCAGCGTGAGGGGGGCCGTGGCGGCCGGGACCAGCTCGCGCAGCGCGATCACGTCGCACTCGCTCGGCATGCCCTCGAAGGGACGGGCGACGAAGGTGGGGGCTGCGCCGCCGGCCGCACCGTGGCAGGCCTTGTAGCGCTTGCCCGAGCCGCACGGACAGGGCTGGCGGGGGCCGACCTCGCCGGCGGCGGGTGCGGACTGGGTGCGGTTGCGGGACTTCTTGGCCATGGCCGAACCCTAGTTGTCCGCCCCTCGGGCCGCCGAGGGCGGCCAGCGAGGCATCAGCTCCCCAGCAGCTCCAGCATGTAGCCGGGCCGGTCGCTGATGACCGCGGTGACGCCGAGGTCGAGGCAGAGGTCGAGGTCCTCGGCGGTGTTGACCGTCCACACGTGGATCTCGCGGCCCTCCCTGACCAGGTGCCGCCCCAGCCCGGGGTGCTCGCGCAGCTCCTTGATCCCGGGGCCGATGACCCAGTCGTCACCGACGACCGGGCGCAGCACGGGCCAGTGGTGCGCCTTCTCGACCAGCATCACGACGTCGAGCTCCGGCGCGAGCCGGCGCACCCGGTTCACGGCACTGAGGGAGAAGCTCATCACCCGCGCCGGCGACCCGGCCCGGTCCCACCCGAAGTCGCCGAGCACCTCGACGAGGCGCCGCTCGACCAGCCCGCCGTAGCGGGTGGGGTGCTTGGTCTCCACGGCCAGCTCGACGCGGCGGTCGTAGTCGGCCACCGTCTCCAGCAGCTTGCGCAGCGTGAGCACCTTCCCGGCCTCCGGGTCGCGGGCGGGGGCGTCGTCGTCGAGCTCGGCCCACGGGTTCTTCCACGAGGCGAAGTCGAGCTCGTCGAGCTCCGCGAGGTTCATCGTCGACACGATCCCGGGCGTGGCCGTCGTACGCCTCAAGCTGCGGTCGTGCATGCACACGAGGTGCCCGTCGGCGGTCAGCCGGACGTCGCACTCCAGGGCCTCGGCACCCTCGTCGAGCGCCTTCACGTAGGCGCCGAGCGTGTGCTCGGCGGTCTCGTGGCTGCTGCCGCGGTGGGCCACGACCTGCGGTCGGTCCACGACCGGACGGTCGCGGCGGGCGCGCGGCGTACGTCGCATGGGCACACCTTGACATGCGCGGGGCGCGCGACACGGCACCCCGGGGGACGGAAAAACCTAGTGGACGTGGTCCCGCCAGTCGTCCGGCACCCGGTCGACCGGACCCGGCACGGTCTGGTCGTCGGGCCGGCTCTGGGGGTCGGCCAGCCGGGGGCCGGACACGCCCACGGAGCGGCTGAAGTCCCAGAACCAGTCCTCGCCCGGCTCGAAGCTCTGCATCACCGGGTGACCGGTCGCCTCGTAGTGCGCGGTCGCGTGCTGGGAGGGGCTGGAGTCGCAGCACCCGATGTGCCCGCACTGGGCGCACCGGCGCAGGTGCACCCACCAGCCACCGGCGTTGTCGCACTCCTTGCACCCGGTGCCCGAGGGGCCTGCCTCTGGATCGATGCCTGCCGTCATGGCCCCAGCCTGCCGCGTCACCCCTCGCGGCGGAAGTCCCCCGCGAGGAAGCCGGGGAGCCAGTGCGCCTCCCAGGCCGGGATCTCCTGCCGCTCGATCACCGAGCGCGCCGATGCCTGCGCGACGGTCCGGTAGCGACCGTCCGCCCGCTCGAGGTAGCGGTAGTTCACCAGCTCGCGGCGCAGGTAGGCGAAGTCCTCGTGCACCCCGAGCAGCACCTCGTTGACCTCGGGCTCGGAGTAGTCGCGGCCGGGCTCGAAGCGGCTGAGCACCTCGAGCAGCACGGCCGCGCGCACCTTGCGCTTGGCCGGCACCCGCTCGATGCGCCCGTCGGTGAAGAGCCGGCCGACGAGTCGCTCCTGCTCGGCGCGGGCGGCGTCGTACGCCTCCTGCTCGAGCGCCGCACGCGCGGCTGTGTAGCCCTCGCCGGTCGCGGCCATGCGGGCGCGGACGACCTGCTTGAAGTCACTGTTCCTGGTCATGGGTCGATCACCTTCGACTGCGCTGCGCCCCCAGTACGCCGCTGCAGCGGGCGTCGACGAACCTGACTCATGGATGCCCGAGGATCTGCTCCCCTTCGCCGTGTACGCGGACTGGGGCCGGCGCGTCGGGCTGGGCGGTGGACGGCGCCCTGTGCCCTGAGTCTCCCAGAGACTCAGCGGCCACGGCAAAGCACTTTCCCCTCGCACCGTCGCGGCCCCACACTGTGGCCATGCCGTCGTCGAGCCAGTGGGCCGCCTTCCTCGTCGCCTCGATCCTGTTCATCCAGGTGCCGGGCCCGAGCCTGCTCTTCACCATCGGCCGCGCGCTGACCGTCGGCCGGCGCGAGGCGCTGCTCTCGGTGGTCGGCAACGCCCTCGGGCTGGTGGCCCAGGTCGTCCTGGTCGCCGTCGGGCTCGGTGCCGTCGTGGCCGCGAGCGCGACGGCGTACACCGCGGTGAAGGTCCTCGGCGCGGCGTACGTCGTGTGGCTCGGCGTGCAGGCGATCCGGCACCGCAGCGACGCCCGGCTCGCGATGGCCGCCGAGGCGCCGGTCCGGCGCGGGCACCCGGTGCGGATCGGCTTCACCGTCGGGGCGACCAACCCGAAGACCATCGTGTTCTTCGTGGCCTTCCTCCCGCAGTTCACCGACCCGAGCGGGCCGGTGGCGCTCCAGACGATGCTGCTCGGCCTCGTCTTCGGCGTCCTGGCCGCCGTGTCCGACAGCACGTGGGCGATCGCCGCGGGGACGGCACGCTCGTGGTTCGCGCGCCGTCCCACCCGGCTCGACACCCTCAGCGCCACCGGCGGCACGATGATGGTCGGCCTCGGCGCGACCATGCTCGCCGTCGAGTAGCCCTGGTGCTGAGGCCGGGTCGCGACGAGGTCAGCCCACGGACTCCAGCTCGCGCGCCTGCTGCCGGCGGCTGGCGACCAGGCTCGTGGTGACCGTGACGGCCAGGATGCCGACGATCACGAACAGCGAGGCGAGGGTCGGCACGTCGGGGACCGACGGCCACACCAGGTGCGCCCAGTGCAGCACCAGCTTGAACCCGATGAAGCCCAGGATCGCGGCCAGGCCGTAGCTCAGGTGCACCAGGGCGCTGAGTGCGCCCTCGAGCACGAAGTAGAGCGCCCGGAGGCCGAGCAGGGCGAACGCGTTGGTGACGAAGACGAGGTAGGGGTCGCCGGTGATGCCGTAGACCGCCGGCACCGAGTCGACGGCGAACACGATGTCGGTGGCGAACACGGCGGCGGTCACGAGCGCGAAGGGCGTCAGCATCCGCACGCCCTTCCTGACGACGGTGAGCTTCGCGCCGTCGTACTCGTCGCTGACCGGCATGAAGCGGCGCAGCAGCTTGACGATGCGCATCTCGGCCACGTCGACGTCGTGCTCCTGGCCGCGGATCGCGTCACGCAGCAGCTTGACGCCGGTGAGCAGCAGGACCGCGCCGAAGATCAGGAACACCCAGTCGAAGCGGGACAGGGCGGCGGCGCCGAGGGCGATGAAGATGCCGCGCAGCACGAGCGCGCCGATGATGCCGTAGAGCAGCACCCGCTGCTTGAGCACCTCGGGCACCGCGAAGGCAGCGAGGAGCAGCATGAAGACGAACAGGTTGTCGACGCTCAACGTCTTCTCGACGAGGTAGCCGGTGTAGTACTCCAACCCGCGGTCGCCGCCGTGGACGTTCCAGACGTAGAGGCCGAAGGTCAACGGCAGCGCGACGTAGAACGCCGACCAGCCGATGGCCTCCTTCATCGAGACCTCGTGCGGACGGCGGGTGGCGATGAAGTCGACGACGAGCAGGGCGAGCACCACTCCGATGGTGACGAACCACAGGGTGGGGGACGCGATGGACGACATGGATCTCCTCAGGTGTGAATTCCTGAGGTCTCTCCCGCCGGCTCCGCGTGCTGGTGCCGGTCCCCGCCGGGGCGCCTGCTGAGGCGCCGTAGTGACCGACGGAGGTTGGTGGGGTACTCCCCTCGCGGCAGAGTTTAGTTGAACGGGCAAGCGGAGCCCGCATCGGTGTCGCGCACCCGTAGGGTCCCGGCATGGAGACCTTCGAGTACGACGTCGTGGTCATCGGTGCCGGCCCCGCCGGGGAGAACGCCGCGCAGTACGCCGTGGCGGGCACCGGCATGACGGCGGTCCTGATCGAGCGCGAGCTGCTCGGCGGCGAGTGCAGCTACTGGGCGTGCATCCCCAGCAAGGCGCTGCTGCGCCCGATCGCGGTGGCCGACGTGACGGCCGACCTGCCGGGCGTCTCGACGGCGCACGTCGCACCCAAGGCGCTGCTCGAGCGCCGCGACACGTGGGTCTCCCACTACGACGACTCCGGCCAGGCCGACTGGGCGAAGGGTGCAGGTCTCGCGGTGCTGCGCGGCGACGCCCGGATCACCGGTGAGCGGACGGTGCGGGTCTCCTCGGCCGACGGCGACGTCGTCGTCCGGGCGCGGCGGGCCGTGGTGATCGCCACCGGCAGCGCGGCGCACGTCCCCGAGGCGTACGCCGACGCGCTGCCGTGGGACTCGCGCGACGCCACCGGTGTCGTCGACGTGCCCGAGCGCCTGGTCGTCGTCGGCGGCGGAGTCGTGGCCTGCGAGGCGGCGACCTGGATGGCCGCGCTCGGATCGTCGGTGACCCTGGTCGTGCGCGGCCACCAGCTGCTGAGCCGGACCGAGCCCTTCGCCGGCGAGGCCGTGCTCGCCGGGCTGCGCGAGCGCGGCGTGACCGTCCTGCTCGGGACCTCCGTCGAGGACGTACGCCGCTCGGACCCCGAGGCCACCGGCACCGGGCGCATCCACGGCGGCCCCGTCACACTGACCACCACCCACGGCGAGCTGGAGGCCGACGAGGTGCTGCTCGCCATCGGCCGGAGCCCGCGGCTCGACGACCTGGGCCTGTCGTCGGTCGACCTGACGGCCGACCACGTCACCGGGGGCCGGCTGCCCGAGTGGCTCTACGCCGTTGGCGACGCCACCGGCGGCCCGCCGCTCACCCACTGGGGCAAGCACCAGGCCCGGGTGGTCGGGGCCCGGATCGCGGCCCGCGCCGCGGGCGAGGTCGCGTGGGAGCCCGACCGCGAGGCGCCGGTGCCCCAGGTCGTCTTCGCCGAGCCCGAGGTCGCCAGCGTCGGGCTCACCGAGGCCCAGGCCCGCGACGAGGGTCACGAGGTGGTGGTGACCCGGGTCCCGACCAGCTCGGCCGCCGGAACCAGCCTGCTGCGCGACCACGTCGCCGGCGAGTCCCAGCTGGTCGTCGACGCCCACACCCGCCTGCTGCTCGGCGCCACCTTCGTCGGCCCCGGTGCCGGGGAGATGCTCCACGCGGCGACCGTTGCGATCACCGGCGGCGTGCCGGTGCACGTGCTGCGCCACGCCGTGCCGTCGTACCCCACCGCCTCGGAGCTCTGGCTCCGGCTCCTCGAGGAGCTGCCGCCGTCCTTCCGGACTCCCCCGCCCGCCTGACCGCTCAGCCGCGCTCGCGGAGGTAGCGCCCGAAGTGGGGGACGGTGAAGGCGATCCGGCCCCTCTCCCCGGAGTAGACGAGGCCCTTCTTCAGCAGCGAGTCGCGGGCCGGGGAGAGCGACTGGGGCTTCTTGCCGAGGGACGCGGCCACGTCGGAGCTGGGGACGGAGTCCTCGTCGCCGCCGGCACCCGCCTGGGTCAGCGCGACGTCGGCCATCGCCATCAGGTAGTCGCGCTCCCCCGGCGTCGCGCGCTCGTAGCGTGAGCCGAAGAAGCCGACGGCGAGCTCGGACTCGGCCTCGGGCGCGGCGACGGCGAAGTCGGCGGCGGTGATCGGCGAGCGGGGCGCGAGGTCCCACACGGCCTTGCCGTAGGCCTGGATGAAGTAGGGGTAGCCGCCGGTGGCGTCGTACATCGCGGCGAGTGCGTCGGCCTCGTACGCGGCGTCCTCGTCCGCGGCGGGCGCCTCCAGCGCGCGGTCGGCGGCCTCGCGGGAGAGCCGGTCGATGCGCTGGTAGCGGAAGAGCCGCTCGCTGTAGGACTTGCTCGCGCTCAGCACGGCGGGCAGGTGCGGGAGGCCGGCGCCGACGACGATGACGGGCAGGCCCGACTGGCTGAGCTCGTGGCAGGCGGCGCACAGCGCGGACACGTCGTCGGGGCCGAGGTCCTGCATCTCGTCGATGAAGATGCCGATGCCCTTGCCGACGTCGGCGGCGAGTCCGCCGAGGTCGGTGAACAGCTCGACGAGGTCGATCTCGATGTCGCCGGAGTCGGCGCGACCGCGGACGGCGGCGGCGTCGATGCCGGGGCTCCACTGGTCCTTGAGCTTGGCCCCCGCGCCGGAGTCGCGGTGCGCGAAGGACTTGATGACACCGAGGACGTGGTCGACCGAGTCCTCGTCGCGGTGCCCGAGCTCGCGCACCGCCTGGTGCAGCGCGCTGCTCAACGGACGGCGGAGCCCCTGGCCGGGTCGGGCCTCGAGCTTGCCGGTCCCCCAGCCCTTGCGCACGGCCGCACCCCGCAGCGCGTTGAGCAGGACGGTCTTGCCGACGCCACGCAGCCCGGTGAGCACGAGGCTGCGCTCGGGACGGCCGTTGGCGACCCGCTCCAGGACGACGCCGAACGCGGCGAGCTGCTCGTCGCGGCCGGCGAGCTCGGGCGGGCGCTGCCCGGCGCCGGGGGCATAGGGGTTCCGGATCGGGTCCACGATCAGACCCTATTCAGCAATCTAGACGGCATCCTAGATTGCCGGATAGTCGGCGAGTCACCGCAACGGTGGAAACATCGGAGTCGTGACCGACTCGTCGTTGCCGCCCGCCCAGACGATCTCCTACCCCGCCGAGCCGCGGAGCTCCTCCCGCTACGCGCAGGAGCGGGTGGACCCGCACGTCATCGTCCTGTTCGGTGCCACGGGTGACCTCGCCCGGCGCAAGCTCCTCCCGGGCATGGCCCACCTGGTGCTCTCCGACCTCGCCCCCGACATCCGCATCGTCGGCACCTCGCTGGAGGAGATGGACGACGCCGCGTTCCGGGCCTTCGCCTGCGAGGCGGTCGAGCAGTTCGGCCTCCACGAGCTCACCCCCGAGCAGTGGGACACCTTCGACGGCAACCTGTCCTACGTCCCGCAGTCCGCCGGCCCCGAGGCGCTGGCCACCGCGGTCGCGCGCGCGGAGGACGCGCTCGGTGCGGGCGTACGCCGCCTGCACTACCTGTCGGTGCCGCCGAAGGCCGCGCTGCCTGTCATCGAGATGCTCGGCGACGCCGACCTCGTCAGCCGCTCGCGGGTGGTGATGGAGAAGCCGTTCGGCACCGACCTCGGAAGCGCGATCGACCTCAACGCCAAGGTGCACGAGACCTTCCACGAGTCGCAGGTCTTCCGCATCGACCACTTCCTCGGCAAGGAGGCGGCGCAGAACATCCTCGCCTTCCGCTTCGCCAACGGGCTCTTCGAGCCGATCTGGAACCGCAACTTCATCGACCACGTGCAGATCGACATCCCCGAGACGCTCGGGCTAGACCAGCGCGCCAACTTCTACGAGTCGACCGGTGCCTACAAGGACATGGTCGTCACCCATCTGTTCCAAGTGCTCGCGTTCGTCGCCATGGAGCCACCCACCGCGCTCGAGCCGCGGGCGATCTCGGAGGAGAAGAACAAGGTCTTCCGCTCGCTCCTGCCCATCGAGCCCCGCCACGTGGTGCGCGGCCAGTTCACCGGCTACACCTCATCCCCTGGCGTCTCACCCGACTCCGACACCGAGACCTTCATCGCGCTGGAGGCGCGCCTCGACAACTGGCGCTGGGCGGGCGTGCCGTTCTACCTGCGTACCGGCAAGCAGATGGCCGAGGGCAAGAGGATCATCTCGGTCGCGTTCCGCGAGGCGCCGCGCTCGATGTTCCCGCCGAACTCCGGCGTCGGCTCGGCCGGTCCCGACCACCTCACGTTCGACCTCGCGGACGAGTCGAAGGTGTCGCTGTCCTTCTACGGCAAGCGGCCCGGGCCGGGGATGCGCCTGCAGAAGCTGTCGATGCAGTTCTCCACCGAGGAGACCGAGGCCAGGGGCGACGTCCTGGAGGCCTACGAGCGACTCATCCTCGACGCGATGCGCGGCGACCACACGCTGTTCACGACCGCCGAGGGCATCGAGTCGTTGTGGGACCGGTCCCGGGCGCTGCTCGACGACCCGCCGCCGGTGAAGCCGTACGCCCCCGGCACGTGGGGACCCAACGCCATCCACCAGCTCGTGGCGCCCCACGCCTGGCGGCTGCCATTCGAGCGGGAGTGGCGGGCGAAGAAGTGAGGCCCGGCCTGTTGCCTAGCCGGCTTCGCTCGGCCGGTCGAGCCGCTCGACGCGCTCGCGGGCGGCGTCGTAGGCCTCGTCGAGCCCACGCCGCAGCAGTGCGATGAGGTCGGGCACCTCGTCGGCACCGAGCCGGAAGGTGCCGGCGCAGACGTTGTCGCGCCACAGCGACAGCACCACCAGCTGCTGGTCGTGGTGCCAGGTCACGCGCAGCGACCGGTCCTCACCGCGGGGGTCGAGGAAGACCGCTCCGGTGCGAGGAAGGTGCTGACGGGCCATGTCCTATTGTGACCCGCCCCACAAGTTCCTGCCTAGACTCTGATCCGTGCCCGAGCTGCCCGAGGTCGAAGCCCTCGCCCAGGACCTGCGCGGTCGCCTGGTGGGTCGGGCGATCAGCCGCATCGACCTGGCCGCCTTCAGCGCGCTCAAGACCTTCGACCCGCCGCTGCACGCCCTCCACGGGACGCTCGTCGACAACGTCACCCGGCACGGCAAGTTCCTGGACATCGACGCGAGCGGGGTGCACCTCGTCATCCACCTCGCCCGGGCCGGCTGGATCCGGTGGCGGGACGAGGTGCCGGCGCTGCCGGCCAAGCCCAGCACCAAGAACCCCCTCGCCGCCCGCATCGTCATCGACGACCCCGACCTCGAGACCCGACCCGGCCTCGACGTCACCGAGGCCGGCACCCGCAAGGGCCTCGCGATCTACGTCGTCCGCGACCCGCAGGAGGTCGAGGGCATCGCCCGGCTCGGCCCCGACCCGCTCTCCGACGACTTCACGCGCGAGGTGCTCCAGCAGATCCTCGAGCGCGAGGGGCGCAAGCAGATCAAGGGCGTGCTGCGGATGCAGTCGATCGTCGCCGGCATCGGCAACGCCTACTCAGACGAGATCCTCCACGCCGCGCGGATGTCGCCGTTCAAGCCCTCCAACAGCCTCGACGAGGCCGACCTGCAGACGCTGTACGACGCCGTGCGCACGACGCTGGGCGACGCGGTCCAGCGCTCGAGCGGGCTCGCCGCCAGCGAGCTGAAGGGCGAGAAGAAGAGCAACCTCGCCGTGCACGGGCGCACCGGCCAGAAGTGCCCGGTGTGCGGCGACGTGGTGCGCGAGGTGTCGTTCGCGGACTCCAGCCTGCAGTACTGCGCGACGTGCCAGACGGGCGGGAAGCCGCTGGCCGACCGGCGGATGTCCAAGCTGCTGAAGTAGCTGCCGACCCGAGCCGGACACGACGGAGGCGCCGGCTGGGCTCACCCCCGTGACAGCCCGGCCAGCGCCTCGTACGTCAAGCCTACCCTGACAACGCGGCTGATTTCACGCAGTGGCGCCCTTGTCGCCCGACGACCGGCGCGAGAACCGCTCCCACGCCGCCTGGCGCGAGACCCCGAGCGCGCGCCCGATCTCCGCCCACGAGATGTTGCGGCTGCGGAGCAGGTCGACCCACTCGTGGGCGAACGCGGTGTTCTGCTCCGCAGACGCGAGGATCTGCGGCAGCGTCGCCAGCAGCTCGGCGTCGTCCATCCGCTCCCACGGGAACGGCCCGCGGACCGCCGCGTAGGTGGCCTCGTCGTGGAGGATGCCGTGGAAGTCGTCGACGCACCGCTCGCACACCTGGGCGCCCAGGCCGCCGATCAGGCGCAGCTCGGTGCCCGGTCCTCCGGGTTCGCCACAGAAGGAGCAGATCCTGCCCTCGCGCGTGATCGCCATTGGCGCGTCCTCCCTCTGCAGCACCGCCCGCCATCGTACGTCGCCGACTGGCGCCGCGCCGGGGAGGCGCGGCGCTCCGTCAGTTGGTCGACTCGGGGATCTCCGGCAGCTCCGGCATCTCCATGTCGTCCATCGGGTTGCCACAGGTGTCGGTGAGGTAGGTGCCGAAGGCCTCGGCCTGCTTCTTCTCCTCCGCCGACGCGTCGGCGCCGCCCTTCTCGAGGTCCTCGAGGTTGTCCATCGAGAAGTCCGAGGCGTCGATCTCCTTGGCCTGGTCGACGACCGACTCGAATCCCTTGCGCGCGTCGTCGGAGATGTCCTCGGGCGTGCCGACCTCCTCCATCCGCGACCCCCAGTCCTTGACCGCCTTGGCCATGTCCTGGTCGCTGGGCAGCTCGGCGGTGCTCAGGTCCTCGGGCATCAGGTCGGACATCAGGCTGTTGGCCGCATCGCAGAAGCCGTCCTTGCTCGCGTCGCTCGGGGCGCCGCCGCCTCCTCCGCAGGCCGAGGTGACGGTGCCGACCAGCAGCACGGCGCTGGTCAGGGTCAAGCGGGCACGGATGGTCATGGGATCCCCCTCTGGTGGGACGCGTCCCCCGTCGGGACCACGTCGCGATCGCGCCTACCCTCCCGTGAGGCGTCCCTAGTCGTCCACTCGGAAGGGATCCGGCAGCGGCACGTCGAGGCTGCGCCTGAGCGAGTCGAGGTAGTCCGCGCGCGGACGTCGTACGACACCCAGCGACTCGAGGTGGGGGGTCTGCCACTGCACGTCGAGCAGCCTCCGGTCGGCGTACCGGTCGTTGAGGAGATCGACGAGCGCCAGCAGCGCGACCTTCGAGGCGTCGCGCTCGCGGTGGAACATCGACTCCCCAGCGAAGAGCCCGCCGACGCTCACGCCGTAGAGCCCGCCCGCGAGCCGGTCGTCGCGCCAGGCCTCGACGGAGTGGGCCCACCCGAGGCGGTGCAGGCGGCCGTAGGCGTGCCGGAACTCCGGCGTGATCCAGCCGTCGGCCCGGTCCGGGCTGCCGCACGCGCCGACGACCTCGTCGAAGACGGTGTCGATGCGGATCTCGAACTCGCGCGCGGAACGCCGCAGCGACCGGGACACCCGCAGCCCGTCGAGCGGCAGCACGCCCCGCTCCACGGGGGAGAACCAGCCGAGGTGCTCCTCGCCGTCGAGGGTCACCGGCATCGGGAACAGGCCCAGCCCGTAGGCGGTGACCAGCGTGCCCGGCTCCAGGTCGGCGCCCAGCGCGACGAGGTCGTCGTCGGGGTCCCACGTCGAGCACGCCGGGAAGGCCCAGGGCGTCGGAGCGGGGGCGATGGGCACCCTTCGCACGCTAGCGAACAACCCAACCGCCCGGGACCGCCGTCTCCGGTCCGACCTTCCTCGGATCCAAGGGCGGGGGATCTCGCCCGGGCGCCCGTACGATCGGTGGCATGGGCCTGAAGGAGACCGTCGAGCGACAGCTCGCCCCGCGGATCACCGAGATCGCACCCACCCTGACCGGCGGGTTCGTGCGCGAGGCGCTCAACCGTGCGATCGACGGCGTGGGCCCGCTCGCCCCGGCCGCGCAGGCGGCCGACAAGCAGCTGCACGAGCAGCGCGGCAACGTCGAGCGGGCGATCCACGAGGTGATCGAGAACAACGTCCGGATCGCCGGCGCGCAGGGCTTCGCCACCAACGTCGGCGGCATGATCACCATGGCGGTGATGATCCCAGCCAACGTCACCGGCCTCGCGATCATCCAGTGCCGGATGGTCGCCGGCATCGCCCACCTCCGCGGTCACGACCTCGCCGACCCGCGCGTCCGCAACGCCATCCTCTCCCTCCTGCTGGGCGAGGAGCAGGTGCACGAGCTCGTCAAGAAGCGCAAGCTGCCCAGCACGCCGATGGCGATCGCCACGGCCCCGGTCCACGACCCGACCATCGACCGGGTGATCTCTGCGGTCGTCGCGACCGACATCGTCGCGCGGGTCGCCGGCAAGCGGCTGGCGACCACCCTCGGCCGGAAGATCCCCGTGGTGGGCGGCGTGGTCGGCATGGGTGCCGACGGCTACGCGACCTGGCGCGTCGGTCGCTTCGCCGACCGCGAGATGCTGCCGCGTCGGCGGTAGTCCTGGCCTCGACCCGTCACCGGGAGGCCCGGGGTCAGTCCTTGTGCCCGCGCAGTCGCCGGTAGGCGTCGAGCGAGCCCCTGCCGGCGGGGCTGTTCTCGAGGGTCGTGACCACCTTGCGCCGGGCGCGGTAGGCCGGGGTCGCACGCGCCCGGTCGAGCTCCTCGCGAGCCTCGCGCACCTCGCCGTGCAGCCGATCCTCCACCGCCCGCAGCCGCGCAGCCTCCACGAGCAGCGCGCTGATCGCGTCGAGGGCGGGCGGCAGCAGCTCGTCCGCCGTCGCGGAGTCCGGGTCGGCGAAGGTGCCGGCGTCGGGCCCGAGCAGGTCGTCGAGCGAGCCGGCGACGTCGTACCCCCGCGCGGCGAGCACCTCGATCCAGCGCTCCGACAGCTCGCGTGCCCAGGCGTGGTCCTCGGGCGCGAGGCCGAGCCGTGCGGACGCCACGCTGCGCGACAGCGTCTGGTGGGCCAGCGTCTCGCGGACCAGGGGTCGGTAGTCGGGGGGCGCGATGATCGAGGTCACCCGCTCGTTGATGGTGCGCAGGAGCGAGGTCTCCGGGACGCCGAGGGACGGGTTCTCGCGCTCGGCGGTCAGGTCGAGGGGCAGCCCGTCGAGCCCGAAGGTCCGGGAGAACCGGCGCCACAGCTCGCCGCGGTCGGCGCCGGGCGGGGGCAGCGTCACCAGGTGCACGCGCTCGGGCGGCAGCGAGGAGCCCCACCGCTCGAGGATGTCGGGGATCTCCTGCACCGCCCAGAACCACGAGCCGATGCGGGAGTCGCGGGCCGGGTCGCGGATGGTGCGCAGGAACTTGGCGTACGTGATGTGGCTGCGGTGCTTGACGTTCTCCTGCCACTCGGCGGGGATCTGGCGCACCAGGTCGCGCACCGACAGCACGAGGTGCACCTCGGCGTCGCCGAGGGAGGCGAGTGCCCGCTCGACCTGCGTCGGCGTGGCCCGGGCGAAGATCTCGTGGCTCACGATCGAGGTGCCGTGCCAGTCCCGCACCTCGGCGGCGAGCCGGTCCCAGGCACCTACGGCCTCGGTCTCGATGCCGCCCCACGGCAGCGTCATCAGGTCGAGCGCGGCGAGGAAGTGCGCGTCGAACCGGTCGGCGGGGTAGAGGATGTCGTGCTCGCGCAGCACGGGCTGGTTGCGGAAGAGGACGTCCTGGAGGTAGGACGTGCCCGTCTTCGGGCAGCCCACGTGCAGCAGCACTCGTCTGCTCACTGCTCCGCCCTCCTCTCCCGGCCCGTGCGCCAGCCCGGGTCGACGATCATCCGGATCGCCAGGTCCAGCACCTGCTGGCCGTCCACCCCCGCCTGCCCGGCCGGCCGGGACGGGCCGGGTCGGTCCGCCGCGGCGCGCGGCGCGAGGTCGGCGAGGTCGCCGACGACAGGGTAGCCAGCGCGGGTCAGTCGCCGCTCCATGCGTGCCGCGGACGTCGCGACCCACTCGTGCTCCGCTGCGGGTACGACGACGGGCGCGACGCCGCTGTCGGGCATCCGGGTCTGCAGCGTCCGCATCAGCGCGGGCCGCTCGGCGACCGGGACCCGGATGCCGACGACGGCCGAGATCCGTCTGGCCAGCTCGGCCTGGTCGGCGCCGGGCACCTGCACCGGCGGCAGCCGGCGGACCCCGAGGTGCTCGGGCAGCCGGTCGAGGTCGGTGACGATCCGGACGAACGGCCGACGCCCGCCCCAGCGGCGTACGGAGTCGTCGAGGTCCACACGGGCCGGCAGCTGGTCGCGCTCGCGCCAGAAGCGCAGCCAGTCGCCCCACGGCCGGCTGCCGTGCTCGAAGCAGCGCTGCGTCCAGGTGTGGGCGAGCAGGTCGTCGAGCGGGCCGCCGACCGCCACGACGAAGGGGCGCGGGCCGCCCTCGGGACGACCGCGGCCCAGCAGGTGCTCGCGGGCGGCGGTGGCGACGACCGGGTCGCCGACGAGCCGGAAGCGTCGCCGCCACGGCCGCGGCATCCCCCGGCGCACCGGGTCCGGTCCGAGCGCGACGAGGYCGTCGGCGAGCAGCGTGCTCGCGACCCGGAGCAGCTCGTGGGCGTCGACCGAGGAGGGGTCGACGGGCCGCGCGCCGAAACCGGTGGTCCCGGCGCCGATCAGGGGGAGGTCGGCCTTGCCACGACCGGCGGCGGGCGCGGCGAGCACCCGGTCCGCGAGTCGAGTGCGCTCGCGGTCGTCATCGCCGCGGGGCCGCGCACTCGACGGCCGGGCGAGGTTGATGCGGCGCAGGAGCTCGAGCTGCTGGGCCCCGGGCAGCGCGCGACCCGCCGGCTCGTCGCCGGCACCGGGGTCGGTCCACTCCAGCCACGGCGTCGTACCCCCGGAACGGAGGTGGGCGACCCAGCCGTGCACCGATGCCGCCGGTCGGGTGGCGCTCGAGGGGGCGGTCACCGGTCCCGCAGCCGACGGGCGGTGCCGCGGAGCCGGCCGGCGACCGTGTCGGTCGAGGCCCGGCTGGCGGCCTCCTGCGTCATCTCGGACAACGCGTCGAGGGCGGCTCCGAGCTCGAGCTTGGCGCGCACCCGGTCCGGGTCCTTCCACTTCTCGTCCTCGGCGGGGCGGCGCGGGCGGAGGTCGTCCACGTCACCGACCACGTCGATGCCGCTGCTCTTGATCCAGTCGATCCAGACCTCGCCCTCCTGCTCGGCGAAGTCGAAGCGGTGGGGTGGGAGGCGGACGGGCACGGCGTCGCGGGCGACCAGCACCTCCTGGGCGAGCAGCTCGCGGATGAGGGCGTCGTACACGGGGTCACGCCACACGCCCAGCTCGAGGCGCCGGTTGAGCTTGCGCAGCAGCGAGGTCTCCGCGATCCCCAGCGACCGGTTGTCGCGCTCGGAGTCGAGCGGCGCCCACGCCGGGTCGATCCGGAACGCCCGGCAGAAACGCAGCCACAGCTCGTCGCCGTTGGGCCCCCGGTCGTGCGGCACCGTGACCACGTGGAGCCGCTCGGGCGGGAGCTTGGCGCCCCACGCGCCCAGGACGGCGGGCAGGTCGAACGCCTGCCGGAAGAAGAACGACGTGCCCGACTCGTAGCGGTCGAGGAAGCGACGGAAGGGCCACTTGCGGCCTTGCTTGATCGACTCCTGCCACGCCGCGGGCAGCTGGCGGCCGAGGTCGCGCGCGGAGTAGACGATGTGCACCTCGTTGCCGGCGAGGTCGTTGAGCGCCTTGGCGATCTTGTCGGGCTTGGCGCCGGCGAGGATCTCGTGGCTGATCACCACGTTGTCCTGCGCGCGGTCGACGCGTCGGACCATCGCGTCCCAGGCGCCCTTGGCGTGCCCGGGTCGGCCGCCCCAGTCCTGGTCGAGCAGGTCGAGCGCGGCCCGGAAGTGGAACATGTCCGAGCGTCCCGAACGCGTCGCCGGGACGGTGACCCCGTGGCGGCCCAGCGCGGCGGTGTTGAGCCGCAGCCGGTCCTGCATGTAGGTGGTGCCGGTCTTCGGGGCGCCGATGTGCAGGTGGACGACGCGGCTCATGTCGCTGATTGTGCCCGAGCCGGGTGGTCCACCGGGAAACGGATGGCTCGCGACCCGCCGGACGACCGCATCGCGGTGGACTAGCCGGGGGTCCCGAGGGCGCGTACGACGGCGCTGGGGCTGGGGCGGCCGAGCTGCGCGGCCATCCACGTGCTGGTCGCCACCATGGCGTCGAGGTCGACGCCGTGCTCGATCCCGAGGCCGGTCAGCATCCACACCAGGTCCTCGGTGGCGAGGTTGCCGGTGGCCGACTTCGCGTAGGGGCAGCCGCCGAGCCCGCCGGCGCTGGCGTCGAAGGTGGTGATGCCTGCCTGCAGCGACGAGAAGGTGTTGGCGAGCGCCTGCCCGTAGGTGTCGTGGAAGTGCATGGCGAGCCGGTCGGTGCCGACGCCCGCGTCGGCGAACGCCGCGACGAGCGCCGTGACGTGGCCCGCGGTCGCGACGCCGATCGTGTCGCCGAGGCTGAGCTGGCTCGCGCCGAGGTCGAGCAGCCGGGTCCCGGCGGTGACGACCTGCTCGATCGGGACGGCGCCCTCCCAGGGGTCGCCGAAGCACATCGAGACGTAGGCCCGCACGTCGAGACCGGCCTCCCGGGCGCGCGCCACGGTCGGCTCGAACATCGTGAACTGCTCGTCGAAGGTGCGGTTGAGGTTCTTGCCGGCGAAGGTCTCCGTCGCGCTGCCGAAGATCGCCACGTGCCGCAGGCCCAGCTCGAGGGCCCGGTCGAGGCCACGCTCGTTGGGCACGAGCACCGGGAGGTCGCGCCCCTCGTCGCCGAGCTCGGTCATCAGCTCGGCGGCGTCGGCGAGCTGCGGCACCCAGCGGGGGTGCACGAAGCTGGTCGCCTCCACGATCGGGAGGCCGGCCGCGACGAGGCGTCGTACGAACTCGGCCTTGACCGCCACCGGGACGATCGCCTGCTCGTTCTGCAGGCCGTCGCGGGGACCCACCTCGTAGATCATCACGCGCTCGGGAAGGCCGTCCGCGCGGACGGTCATCGGCAGGTCGTTCATGTGGACTCCTCCACCGTGAACAGCACGGCGCCGAGCTTGACGAGGTCGCCGGTGGTCGCACCGACCGTGGTGACCGTGCCGGCGAAGGGCGCCTTGAGCGCGAGCTCCATCTTCATCGCCTCCATCACCCCCAGCGTCTCACCCTCTGCCACGTCCTGGCCCTCGGTGACGTTGACCGCCAGCACCGTGCCGGGCATCGGCGCGAGCAGGGTGCCGTCGCCGGCTGCCACCGCGTGGTCGCCGAACGGGTCGGGCCGTTCCCACGCCCACCGCTGGCCGCGGTGCACGACGTCGACGGCGCCGCGCTGGACGTTGAGCACCGCGTGCTCGGGACGCCCGTCGACGAGGAGGTGGACGGTGTGGTCGGCGGCGGAGACCAGGCGTACGTCGTGCGTGGCGCCGGCGTGGGTGACCTGCCCGCGGTGCCGGTCGACCACCACCAGGTCGTCGCCGAGGACCACCGTGTCCGGGGCCGGGTCGGCTCCCATCCGCCAGCCGTCGGCCCGCCACGGGCCGGGGCTGCTCGCCGGGGCGGGCATGGTGTCGAGCAGCACCTCGGTCCAGGCGGCGAACACGCGCGACAGGGCCGGGTCGGGCGCCGGCACCTCGTTGCGGTCCAGCCAGGCGGTGTCGATCGTCGCCCCGCGGAAGTCGTCGGACGACACCAGCGCGCGCAGGAAGCCCGTGTTGGTGGTGATGCCCAGGATGGCGGTCTCACCGAGGGCGCCGGCCAGGACGTCGATCGCCTCGTCGCGGGTCGCCGCCCAGGCGATGACCTTGCCGAGCATCGGGTCGTAGGAGGTGCTGACCTCCTGCTCGGGCTCCAGGGCGTGGTCGACACGGACGCCGTCACCGGACGCCCACCTCACGATGGACGTGCGGCCGGCCTGGGGCAGGAAGCCGTTGAAGGAGTCCTCGGCGTAGACGCGGGCCTCGATCGCGTGGCCCTCGAGCGTGATGTCTCCCTGAGCGATGCCGAGCGGCTCGCCGGTCGCGACGCGGAGCTGGAGCTCGACGAGGTCGACCCGCTCGTCGCGGACCCGCACGACCTCCTCGGTGACCGGGTGCTCGACCTGGAGGCGGGTGTTCATCTCGAGGAAGAAGAACTCCCCGGTTGCGTTGTCGAGCAGGAACTCGACCGTGCCGGCGCCGGTGTAGCCGCACTGCTCGGCCAGCGCCACGGCCGACGACGTGATCGCCGCGCGCTGCTCCTCGCTGATCGTCGGGGCGGGCGCCTCCTCCAGCACCTTCTGGTGACGGCGCTGGGTGGAGCAGTCGCGCTCGAAGAAGTGGAGCACCGTGCCGTGGGTGTCGCCCATGACCTGCACCTCGATGTGGCGGCCGGACTCGACGTACTTCTCGACCAGGATCGTGTCGTCGCCGAACGAGGACCGCGCCTCGCGCTGCGCCGCGGCGAAGGCCTCGTCGTAGTCGCCCGCGCTCCGCACGACGCGCATCCCCTTGCCGCCGCCACCGGCGGCAGCCTTGACCAGCACGGGGTAGGAGAAGGTGGCCGGGTCGACGGCGTCGGAACCGGTGAGGGAGTACGACGGCACGACCGGCACCCCGGCCGCCACCGCGACCTCCCGGGCAGCGTCCTTGCGCCCCATCGCGTCCATCACGTCGCCCGACGGCCCGACCAGCGTGATGCCCGCCTCGGCGAGCGCGCGCGCGAACGGCGCCCGCTCGGACAGGAAGCCGTAGCCCGGGTGCACGTAGCCCGCGCCCGACTCGCGAGCGGCCGCGACGACGGCGGCGACGTCGAGGTAGGACTCCACCCGCACCACCCGGTCCGCCCCACGGGTGTGCGGGGCACCGGCGTCGAGGTCGGTGTGGATCGCGACGGTCCGCCACCCCAGGCGCTGCGCCGTGCGCATGACCCGCAGGGCGATCTCGCCGCGATTGGCTATCAGTAGCGTTCTCATGAGTTCTTTCCCATCAAGGGGTTTCGACGCGCCCGCTGCGACCTCGTGCCTCGGCCGCAGGGCTTGCTCAACCTGGTCGCGCCCACGCGACGCGCTCGTTCCTCGCTCGTCACTGCGCGCCTCACATCCGGAAGATGCCGTAGGACGGCTCGGGGATGGGGGTGTACGACGTTGCAGCGAGGGCCATGCCCAGCACCCGCCGGGTGTCGGCGGGGTCGATGACGCCGTCGTCCCACAGCCGGGCGCTGGCGTAGTAGGGCGAGCCCTGGGTCTCGTACTGCTCGCGGATCGGGGCCTTGAACGCCTCGACCGCGGCGTCGTCCTCGAGGTCGGTGCGGACGGTGGCGAGCACCGAGGCGGCCTGCTCGCCACCCATCACGGAGATGCGCGCGTTGGGCCACATCCACAGGAAGCGCGGGTCGTAGGCACGCCCGCACATGCCGTAGTTGCCGGCCCCGAAGGAGCCGCCGATGACGACGGTGAACTTCGGCACGACACTGCACGCGACCGCGGTGACGAGCTTGGCGCCGTCGCGGGCGATGCCCTTGTTCTCGTACTCGCGACCAACCATGAAGCCGGTGATGTTCTGCAGGAACACCAGCGGGATCCCGCGCTGGTTGCACAGCTCGATGAAGTGGGCGCCCTTGAGCGCCGACTCGCTGAACAGGATGCCGTTGTTGGCGACGATCCCGACCTCGTAACCGTCGATCCGCGCGAACCCGCACACCAACGTGTCGCCGTAGAGCTTCTTGAACTCGTGGAACCGGCTGCCGTCGACGAGGCGGCGGATCACCTCGCGCACGTCGTACGGCGTGCGGGTGTCGGTGGGCACCACGTCGTAGAGCGACTCCGCCGGCTCGTGCGGCTCCTCGACCTCCGCGCGCGGCGCCCGGGCCGGGGTCGCGGCAGGCAGGGTGTCGACGATCGAGCGGACGATCGCCAGCGCATGCGCGTCGTCCTCGGCGAGGTGGTCGACCACCCCCGAGGTGCGGGCGTGCACGTCACCGCCGCCGAGGTCCTCGGCCGTGACGACCTCACCGGTCGCGGCCTTCACCAGCGGCGGGCCGCCGAGGAAGATCGTGCCCTGGTTGCGCACGATGACCGTCTCGTCGGACATCGCCGGCACGTAGGCGCCGCCGGCCGTGCACGAGCCCATCACGCTCGCGATCTGCGGGATCCCGGCCGCGGACAGGTTGGCCTGGTTGAAGAAGATCCGGCCGAAGTGCTCGCGGTCGGGGAACACCTCGTCCTGCAGCGGCAGGAACGCGCCGCCGGAGTCCACGAGGTAGAGGCACGGCAGGTGGTTCTCCGCAGCGATGGTCTGCGCGCGCAGGTGCTTCTTGACCGTCATCGGGTAGTAGGTGCCGCCCTTGACCGTCGCGTCGTTGGCCACGATCACGCACTCACGACCCGACACGCGCCCGATGCCGGCCACGACGCCGGCGGACGGGACCGCGTAGTCGTCCCCGTCGGCGGACCCGCTGCCGTACATGCCGTACGCCGCCAGCGGCGCGAGCTCGAGGAACGGGCTCCCCGGGTCGAGCAGCCTGTCCACGCGGTCGCGGACCAGCAGCTTGCCGCGGTCGGTGTGCTTCTTCCGCGCGCTCTCCGACCCGCCCTGGCGGACCCGGGCCAGCCGGGAACGCAGGTCGTCGACGAGGTCGCGCATGGTGGGGGTCGCCCCTGCCGTCGGGGTCTGGTGCTCGGACACCCCGTCAGGTTAGCGATCGTTAACCTGCGGTGTCCATCGACGACTACGGCGCGAACTCCCCGCGCAGGACCGTCCCGCGTCCCGGGCTGGTGTCGAGGGTGAGCCGGCCGCCGGCCGCGGCGACCCGCGCCTCCATCCCCAGGAGTCCCCCAGCGTCCACCGCGTCGCGGTCGAACCCGCGGCCGTCGTCACTGACAGTGAACGACAGGTGCGGGCGACCGCGCAGGGTCACGTGCACCTCGGTGGCCCCGGAGTGCTTGGCGGCGTTGGTCAGCGCCTCGAGGATGCAGAAGTACGCCGCGGCCTCGACCTGCGGGTCCGTCCGCTCGACGTCGGCGACGTCCAGCGTCACCGGCACCGCCGAGCGTCGTGCCGTCGACTGCAGGGCGGCGACCAGACCGCGCTCGGTGAGCAGCGGCGGGTAGATGCCGCGGGCCAGCTCGCGCAGCTCGGTGACGATCTCCCGGTTGTCGGCGGCCAGCTGGTCGAGCAGGTCGGCCGCCGACTCGTGCCGCCCGGCCTTCAGCTCCTTGCGGGCCCGCTCGATGGTCACGCTCGAGGCCAGCAGCCGCTGCTGGGCGCCGTCGTGCAGGTCGCGCTCCAGGCTGCGCCGGGCGGCGTCGGCCACCTCGACGACCCGGCGCCGCGACTCGACGAGCTCGGCCGACTGGCCCTGGAGGCGGGCGTAGGCGCTGCGCACCAGGAACACCACGACCAGCACGCCGGCAGGCAGGGACGCGGCGATCACCACGGCGTTCACCCACCACTCCTCGTCGACCGCCTCCGTACGACGCCACTCGGCGAGGGCGGCCACGCCCGCGCTGCCGGCCACCGCGACGACACTGAGCACCTGGATCCACCGCCGCCCCAGGTAGGCGAAGCCCACCAGCAGCGGCACCATCGTCAGCAGCGCGGTCAGCGGGCTGAGGTTGGGCGTGGCCCACGTGCCCCCGACGGCGAAGAGGAGGGCGGACAGCGTGAGTCCCACGATCGCCGCCGGCGCGCCGTAGCGCCGGCACAGCGGCGGGGTGACGAGCATCAGCACGATCGACACGGCCATCACGCCGAGGTCGACCTCCACCGAGGTGTGCCGGAAGCCGAGGACGTACGCCGATGCGAGCAGCAGCGTGGCGGTGGTCAGCGCGATCAGGTTGATCCGCATCAGCCAGCGCAGCGCGGGATCCAGGGCGTCCCAGCCCGCCAGGATCCCCCTCACCGGGTGGAGCTCATCGACTCGTCCATCCGCCCCCGCCTCGTCGGCCCGTCATCGGAGGGGCGAGACGCCGCCACCGACACCAGCCTCGCTGAGGAAGACCAGCGTGGCCGCGACCCGGCGGTGCACCGGTGCGTCGGAGGGCAGGTCGAGCTTGGTCAGGATCGAGTTGATGTGCTTCTCGACGGCGCGGTCGGTGACGACGAGCTCGCCCGCGATGGCGGCGTTGGTCATCCCGCGCGCGACCATGCCCAGCACCTCGAGCTCGCGCGGGGTCAGCCGGTCGAGCACCGAGTCGTGGCGGCGGGTGCCGGTCGCGACGAGCGCGTCGACCACGATCTGGTCGATGACCGAGCCCCCGGCGGCCACCGTGCGCAGGGCGGCCACGAGCTCGTCGACGTCGGCCACCCGCTCCTTGAGCAGGTAGCCGCGGCCGTCGCTGCCCTCGCGCACCAGGTCCAGGGCGTACTCGACGTCGGTGTACTGCGTGAGCGCCACCACCCCGATCCCCGGGTGGGTGCGCCGCAGCTCACCGGCCGCCCGGATGCCCTCGTCGGTGAAGTCGGGAGGCATCCGGATGTCGGTCAGCACCACGTCGGGACGGTGCTCCTCGACCGCGGCGAGCAGCTCGGGCAGGTTCGTCGCCGTCGCCACGACCTCGATGTCGTCGTCGCCGTCGCCGTCGAGCAACGCCATCACGCCCGCCCGGAGCAGGTCGCCGTCCTCGGCGAGGACGACGCGGATGCGGGACATGCGCGCACTGTAACCACGACCTTGCCGGGCGTCGGTAGGGCTGGCACCACCCGACGCGTGGCGCCGTACACCTTCGGCCCATGAATCCGTCGTCGTGACACGCCGTCACGACGGTTCCTTTGCTGGATGGTGGTGCTGGCACCACTCACTCCCAGGGGTGTAGCGCATACGATCTACGATGAAAGTCGGGTGCACGGATCGGGGGATCAGTGGGCCGCTGCCGGGGTGCGGCCCACTGCAGCACCAGACGTACGGGGAGGCACGAATGATTCCGCTGGCAGTCTCGGAGGCGCCAGAGCGCCTCATGCCGCTCCCCGGGCCACGGGCTGCGTGGGGGTTAGCAGGCACTAACCTCGGCGTCGTGACTCCCCGCCGCCAGCAGATCCTCGACATCGCGGCCGACCTCTTCGCCTCGCGGGGGTTCCACGGTGTCTCGGTCGCCGAGCTCGGCGCGGCGTGCGGCGTCTCCGGCCCCGCGCTCTACAAGCACTTCCAGTCCAAGGACGCGATGCTCGCCGAGATGCTCGTGACCATCAGCGAGACGCTCCTCGCCGAGGGACGCTCGCGGGTCGCGGCCGCCGACGGCCCGCGCGAGGCGCTCGAGGCGCTCGTCGAGTGGCACATCGAGTTCGCCCTCGAGCACCAGGCGCTGATCGTGGTCCAGGACCGTGACTGGAGCAGCCTGCCCGACGAGGCCCGCGAACGGGTCCGCGCCCTGCAGCGCGCCTACGTCGACGAGTGGGCCGCGCAGATCCGCCGCCACGACGCCACCCTCAGCCCGGAGGCCTCGCGCACCCGCGCCCACGTCCTCTTCGGCCTGCTCAACTCCACGCCGCACAGCGGCCGGCTGCCCGACCCGCAGATGCACGACGTGCTGCGCGACATGGCCCACGGAGCCCTCGGGCTCTCCTGAGCCGCGCCGGTCACCAGGCGTCGAACGGGCTCTCCAGACGCAGGAGCCGGGCGGCGCGCACGGCGGCGTCCTCGGCGACGACCAGGTCGTCGACGTCGTCGGGCCCGCTGGGGGTTGAGTCTCCCGGAGACTCAGCGTCCAGCGGCGCCTCGCCCGCCGGCGGCCGGACCAGCCGGTGGAGGTCGCGCAGCACCCGCTCTCGCGCGAGCCCGCGCAGGTGGATCAGGACGAACGGATCGGCCTGGATGAGCCAGGCCAGCTGGGTGAGCACCGCCAGCGCGTGCGGGCACGGGTCGAGCCAGGCGTCGCACGAGCAGGCCGAGCCCAGCTCGCCCCCGTAGGGCAACAGCTCGACGCCCGCCTCCTCCACCGCCTCGACGAACGAGTGCGGCAGCTGGCCGGCGAGCAGCGCGCCGATCCGCCCCGACTCGGCCGCGACCAGCTCGACGAACGCCGCGGCGTCGGCCGCGTCGAGCACCGGGACGGTGACCTCGACGGTGAAGGCGTCCTGACCGTCGCTGACGGCCGCCACCGCGCCGCCCTCGCTGACCGTGATCGCGCCGACCGCCCCTGCCCGGGCGAGCCGCCGGCCGACGCGGAGGTCCTTCTCCCCGAAGGCGGCCTCCTCGACCGCCCGGAGCACCGCCTTGCTCCACCAGGTGCCGGACCCACCGCCGCGGCGGGCAGGGAGCCGTGGGTGGGTGGTCGCCGATGCCTCGGGGGTGATCATCGTCGCAGCTCGACAAGGTCGCGGAGCTCGCTGTCGGACAGCTCGGTGAGCGCCGTCTCGCCGCGCGACAGCACGGAGTCGGCCAGCGAGCGCTTGCGGGCGAGCAGCTCGGCGATCTTCTCCTCGATCGTCCCCTGGGTGATGAACCGGTGGACCTGCACCGGCCGGGTCTGGCCGATCCGGTAGGCCCGGTCGGTCGCCTGGTCCTCGACGGCGGGGTTCCACCAGCGGTCGAGGTGGATCACGTGGTCGGCGCGGGTCAGGTTGAGCCCGGTGCCGCCGGCCTTGAGCGAGAGCAGGAAGACCGGGGTCTCGCCCGCCTGGAAGCGGGCGACCATGGCGTCGCGCTCGCGCACCGGGGTGCCGCCGTGCAGGAACTGGTGCGGGACCCCCGCGGCGGCGAGGTGGCGCTCGAGGAGCCGAGCCATGGCGACGTACTGGGTGAACACGAGGACGGCACCGTCCTCGGCCATGACCGTGCCGACGAGCTCGTCGAGGAGCTCGATCTTCTCCGAGCGCCCGCGGAGCTTGGGGTTGGGCTGGCGGAGGAAGTGGGCGGGGTGGTTGCAGATCTGCTTGAGGCCGGTGAGCAGCTTGAGCACCAGGCCGCGGCGGGTCTCCTCGTCGGCCTCCTCGATGCGACGCATCGACTCGCGCACGAGCGTCTCGTAGAGGACGACCTGCTCGCGGGTCAGGCCGAGGAGGTGGTCGGTCTCGGTCTTGGGCGGCAGCTCCGGAGCGACCCCGGGATCGGACTTGCGCCGCCGCAGCAGGAACGGGCCGATGAGGTCGGCGAACTGCCGGGCCTTGGTGGGCTCGAGCCCCGACTCGATGGGGCCGGCCCAGACCTTGCGGAAGGCGTTGCGGCTGCCGAGCAGACCGGGCACGGCCCAGTCGAGGATCGACCAGAGCTCGGTGAGGTCGTTCTCCACCGGGGTGCCGGTCAGCGCCACGCGGGCGGTGCCCGGGATGGTGCGCAGCGCCCGGGCCGCGGCCGATCGCGAGTTCTTGATGTGCTGGGCCTCGTCGGCGACGACCAGGTCCCACGACACCTCGCCGAGGAGGGCCGCGTCGTTGCGCATCGTGCCGTAGGTCGTGAGCACGAAGCCGCCGGTGACGCCGTCGAGGTCGCGCGCGCTGCCGTGGTGACGGCGTACGGCGACGCCCGGCGCGAAGCGACGGATCTCGGCCTCCCAGTTGCCGAGCAGCGACGCCGGGCAGACGACGAGGGTCGGCCCGCCACCGCGGTGCAGGTGGAGAGCTATCAGCGTGATCGTCTTGCCGAGCCCCATGTCGTCGGCCAGGCAGGCGCCGAGGCCGAGCCCCGTGAGCTCGGCCAGCCAGGACAGCCCGCGGCGCTGGTAGTCGCGGAGCTCGGCCCGCAACGCGGTCGGGACCTCGACGAGCTCGCCCGACGCGGCCTCGCGCACGCGGTCGCGCACCGTCAGGAGGCTCGCCCCGACGACCGCCTCGTAGGGAGAGTCCTCGATGTCGACGACCCCGGTGAGCGTCGCTGCCAGCGCCTGGACCGGGGTGACGGTGCGGATCAGCCGCTTGCGGGCGCGCTTGATCACCGCGGAGTCGACCGCGACCCAGTTGTCGCGCAGCTTGATGATCGGGCTGGTGGTGCGGGCCAGCTCGTCCATCTCCTCGTCGCTCAGCTCCTCGCCGTGCAACGAGAGCTGCCACTCGAAGCCGAACAGCGCCTGCGGCCCGAAGAGGCCGTCCTGCAGGGGCTCCTCGCGGGTGCCGGCCGGGGAACGTCGGCCCAGCTCGACCCGCTGGGTGACCTCGCGGTCGAGGTACTTCGGCCACATGACCGGATGGCCCGCCTCGGTCAGCGCCGCGGCGCCACCGTCGAGGAGCGAGAGGATCTCGTCGGAGTCGAGGGTGATCTCGTCGGGGACCCGCAGGTCGAGCAGCCGGTCGAGGACCGGCCAGGCGTCGGCCGCGGAGCGCAGCGCGATGGCGGCGTGGGTGCGCGCCCGCTCGCCGAAGCCGTGGCCCGCCTCCGGACCGGACTCGGCCCACAGCTCGGAGGCGTCGGCGAGGTGGGCGGGGTTGTCGACGGCGTGGACCTGCAGCACCAGGCGTACGTCGCCGGCGACCAGCTCCTCCTCGTCGGCCTCGACGCGGAACGAGATGGACACCAGGTGCGGTCGGTCGTCGCGTCCGCGCGCACGGATGCGGGCGATCCGCTGCTGCAGCTGGTCGCTGAACGCGTCGGGGCTGCGCGGCTCCGACGGCGGGAAAGCGACGGGCGTCGGGCCGCGGTGGCGCGAACGCCCCGGGGTGGTGCGGGGCATGGTGTCGACCACGGCGTCGAGCAGCCCGCGGACCATGCCCTCGGCGGTCGCTTCGTCGAAGCCGTCCCAGGCCCGGGAGCGCGCCAGCTCGGCGATGCGGCGCTCGTCGGCGGCGTCGAGCCCCGCGACCTGCCAGTGCCGACCCTCGGGGTCGGGGGCGAAGCGGCCCGAGGCGACCAGCTGGAGGCCCATCAGCGCAGCCCCGGCGAGCAGCGCGACCGAGGGATGCACGTCGGCCTGGTCGCGGACCTTGCCGAGCACCGGCAACGCGCCGCGGATCGGCATCACGATGGTGCGGCGCTCGTCGGTGAACTCGACCGAGCCCTCCCGGGGCGGCTCCCCCACCAGCAACCTGGCGGGACCGGTGACCGGGACAAAACTCATGCACGTACTCGCTTCGCTCCGTGCGCGCATGAGGCACGAGTCGCACGGCGCTGAATGATTCGCTCGCTCCGCTCGCTCATGCGCACCCCTCCTGGCTCGCTCGGCAGCGGGCACAGGGACGGTAACGCCTCGGACCGACACGGAGTTCCCGGGCGACTACGGTCGTGCGTCATGGACACCCCCGCCGACACCCCCGCCGACCTCCCGGTCGACGTCCCCGCGCTGCTCGCCGCGCACCCCGTGATCGACGGCCACAACGACCTCCTGTGGGAGGCGCGCGAGCAGGCGGCGTACGACTTCGCCCGCCTCGACGTCGGTGCGGGCGGCACCGCGACCCACACCGACCTGCCGCGCATGCGCGCGGGCGGGATGGGCGCCCAGTTCTGGTCGGTCTACGTGCCGACCCGGCTGACCGGGGACGACGCGGTCAGCGCCACCCTCGAGCAGGTCGACGCCGCGCGCCTGCTCACCGAGCGGTACGCCGGCCAGCTGGCGTGGGCGACGACCGCCGACGAGGTCGAGGAGGCCTGGGCCGCGGACCGGATCGCCTCGCTCGCCGGCGCGGAGGGCGGGCACTCGATCAACAGCTCCCTCGGCACGCTCCGCCAGCTGCACGCGCTCGGGGTGCGCTACCTGACGCTGACCCACAACGCGAACACTCCCTGGGCCGACTCGGCCACCGACCGGCTGGTCGCGGGCGGGCTGACGGCGTTCGGCCGCGAGGTCGTGCGGGAGATGAACCGGGTCGGGATGATGGTCGACCTGTCCCACGTCTCGGCCGACACGATGCGCGACGCGCTCACGGTCGCCGAGGCGCCGGTGATCTTCAGCCACAGCTCGGCACGGGCGGTGACCGACAGCCCGCGCAACGCCCCCGACGACGTGCTGGAGGCGATGGCTCGCGGCGGGGGCGTGTGCATGGTGACCTTTGTGCCCAAGTTCGTGAACGCCGCCTGCGCCGACGCCCACCGCGAGCTCGTGGCGGCAGCGGCGCAGGAGGGCATCGCCGAGGCGGACGGCGTACGGTTCGGGGCCTTCGAGCGGACCTGGTCGCTCGACCATCCCCAGCCGCGGGCCACGCTCGCCGACGTGGTGGCGCACTGCGAGCACGTGCGCGAGGTCGCCGGGATCGACCACATCGGCCTCGGCGGCGACTACGACGGGGTCGAGACCCTCCCTGACGGGCTCGAGGACGTCTCGACCTATCCCGCCCTGCTGGGGGTGCTGGCCGGGCGCGGGTGGTCGGCCGACGACCTCGCCCGGCTCACCTGCCGCAACACCCTGCGCGTGCTGCGCGACGTCGAGGCGGTGGCCGCGGACCTGCAGTCCGTGCGCGGCCCCAGCCTGGCCCGGATCGAGGACCTGGACGGCGTACCCGCTGTCCCGAGGCCCCTCCACCCGTGAGGGTGACGCAGGCCACCGCGAAAACGATTACTCCGTTGTCGGACGCAACCAATACCGTTGGCGGGTGACCGACACCCAGACCCAGCCCAGCGCCACCCAGCCGGAGCACTCCGACAAGCTCGACAAGGGCGTCCTGATGGTGGCCGGCGTGGTCGTCCTGGGGGCGATCATGTCGATCCTCGACATCACCGTCGTCTCCGTCGCGCTCAACACCTTCCAGGAAGAGTTCAACGCCACGGCCGCCGAGGTCGCCTGGACGATGACCGCCTACACGCTGGCTCTCGCCAGCGTGATCCCGCTGACCGGCTGGGCCGCGGACCGCTTCGGCACGAAGCGCCTCTACCTCCTCGCGGTCGCGCTCTTCACCGCCGGCTCCGTGCTCTGCGCGGCGGCGACCTCGCTCGAGATGCTGGTCCTCTTCCGGGTCCTGCAGGGTCTCGGCGGCGGCATGCTGATGCCGCTCGGCATGACGATCCTGACCCGGGCCGCCGGTCCGGAGCGGGTCGGTCGTGTGATGGCCGTGCTCGGCATCCCGATGCTCCTCGGCCCGATCTTCGGCCCCATCCTCGGTGGCGCGCTGATCGAGAGCGCCTCGTGGCACTGGATCTTCCTGATCAACCTGCCGATCGGCATCGCCGCGATCGTCTACGCCTGGATCGTGCTGCCCAAGGACAACGTCGAGCCGTCGGAGACCTTCGACTGGCTGGGCATGCTGCTGCTCTCCCCGGGTCTCGCCGCGTTCCTCTTCGGCGTCAGCTCCATCCCCGAGGAGGGCACCGCGATGGCCCCCAAGGTGCTGGTCCCGATGATCCTGGGTGCCGTCCTGATCGCCGCGTTCGTGCCGTGGGCGCTGGCCAAGCGCAACATCCACCCGCTGGTGGAGCTGCGGCTGTTCCAGAACCGCAACCTGACGGTCGCGATCATCGCGATGACGCTCTTCGCGATCGCGTTCTTCGGCGCCTCGCTGCTGTTCCCGCTCTACTTCATCCAGGTGCGCGGCGAGGGCACGCTCGCCACCGGCTGGCTGCTGGCCCCGCAGGGCGTCGGCGCGATGATCACCATGCCGATCGCCGGCATCCTGGCCGACAAGATCGGCCCCGGCAAGATCGTCCTCGTCGGCATCACCGTGATCACCGTCGGCATGGCGATGTTCACCCAGATCGGCGCCGACACGTCCTACGTCTACATCCTCGGCGCGCTCTTCATCATGGGTCTCGGCATGGGCGGCACGATGATGCCGATCATGACCGCCGCGCTCGCGACGCTGACCGCGCACAACGTGGCCCGCGGCTCGACGCTGCTCAACATCACCCAGCAGGTGGCGGCCTCCATCGGCACCGCGCTCTTCTCGGTGATCCTGACCAACGAGATCACGGGCAGCAAGTCCGCCCAGGCCTACCTGGCGGCCCAGTCGGCCGATGGCGATCCCTCGGCCCTCACCGCGCTGGCGGCGAAGTTCGGACTGCCGCTCGACCAGTTCCAGGCGGTGCTCGCCTCGGGCCAGGTAGCTCTCGCCGACGCGTTCGGCACGGTCTTCATCGTCGCCACGATCCTGGTTGCCTGCTGCCTCATCCCGGCCGCCTTCCTGCCCCGCAAGAAGGTCGCCCCGGTCGACCCGACCGCGATGATGGTTCACTGACCCGACGTCCTACGTCGTCCGCGGCCCGTCCTCCTGCTCGGAGGGCGGGCCGCTGTCGTACCCGGCGGGTCAGAATGGTGTCGAGGAGATTCGTGGAGGCTGTCGATCTCGCGGGGTCGGCGGCGACGAGGTGGTGACCGAGCCCCGAGAGGCGGGGCCGAGACAGAGAGGCACGACCATGAAGTACGTCCTGATGTACACCTCCCGCCCCGACCTGGCCGGGGAGACCGACACCGAGGCCGCGCAGGCGATCTACAAGCGGGTCTACGAGTGGTTCGGCGAGAACGCCGGCGTGATGGCCGACTCCGGCGCGGAGCTGCTCGGCGTCGAGACCGCCACCACCGTCAAGCACGGCGCGGACGGCGCGGTCGTCGTCGACGGCCCGTTCAACGAGGCCAAGGAGGTCATCGGCGGGTTCAGCGTCATCGACGTGGCCGACATGGACGCCGCGATCGCGGTGGTGAAGAGCTGGCCGATGCTCGACCTGCCGGGCGTGGCGGTGGAGATCCGGCCGATGGTCGAGGACTACTCCCACATGGAGGGATGACGAGCCGGCGGCCGACCACCACGGACGACCTCCTCGCGCGGACCCTGCGCGAGGAGGCCGGCCCGCTGGTGGCCCGGCTCTCACGCCGGTTCGGCGACTTCGACCTGGCCGAGGAGTCGGTGCAGGGAGCGGTCGTCGAGGCACTGACGTCGTGGCGTCGCGACGGTCCCCCGCAGCGACCCGGCGCCTGGCTCCAGGTCGCCGCGACCCGCAACGCGATGGACGGCATGCGGTACCGCGACCGCCAGCGGGCGCTCGCCGCGCGGGCCGACGTACCGACCACCGACGAGGCCGGCGAGGGGACCGACGACCGGCTCGCGCTGCTCTTCGCCTGCTGCCACCCCGCGCTCTCACCCGACGCCCGGCTGGCGCTCACCCTGCGTGCGGTCGTGGGCCTCACCACCCCGCAGATCGCGCGCGCGTTCGTCGTCCACGAGTCGACGCTCGCCCAGCGCATCGTCCGCGCGAAGCGGAAGATCGTCTCCGTCGGCATCGCCCTGACCGTCCCCACGCAGGCGGACCTCACGTCGCGGCTCGACGACGTGCTGGCGGTGGTCTACGTCATGTTCAACGAGGGCTTCGTCTCGTCGACCGGGCCAACACAGGACCGGGACCTCGCGGCCGACGCGGTCTGGCTCGCGGACGTCATCGCCGCGTCGCTACCGGACGAGGCCGAGGCGTGGGGGCTCGCCGGCCTGCTCACCATCCAGCACGCCCGCAGCCGGGCGCGGTTCGCCGAGGGTGACCTGGTGCTGCTCCGCGACCAGGACCGGAGCCTGTGGGACCACGACGCGATCGCCGCGGGTGAGCGGCTGATCGAGCGCGCCGCCTCGCTCCGGCGGACCGGGCGCTACCAGCTGCAAGCCGCGATCGCCGCAGTGCACGCGACCGGCGCGAGCTGGGCCGCTACCGACTGGCTCCAGATCTCCCTGCTCTACGACGAGCTCGCTCGCCACGACCCGTCGCCCGTCGTACGCCTCAACCAGGTCGTCGCGCACGCGCAGGTCGTCGGCCCCGTCGACGCCCTCTCCCGCCTCGAGGGGCTCGCCGAACCGCTCGGGGAGTACCACCTCTTCCACGCCACTCGCGCCGAGCTCCTCACCGCCGTCGGTCGCGATGACGAGGCAGCGGTGGCGAACCGGCGCGCGCTCGAGCTGACGACGAACGACGCCGAACGGCGGCTGCTGGCCACGCGACTCCACCGACGCCCGCTCGACGACGGATCCTGACGACCGCGCGACATCTGAGGAGGTGGCGGACCGACCTCGCGCCGGTCCACGTCCGTCACGTCCTCAGATATCTCGTCCAGGCGGAGTCAGGCTGGAAGCTGCTGGCAGGTCAGCCCTGGGCGGCGAGGGCGAGGGGCAGCACCGCGGACGCGCCGGCCGCGCGGATCGCGGTCGCGGCGACGGTGAGCGTCCAGCCGGTCGCCACCTGGTCGTCGACGAGCAGGACGGTCGCCCCGGCGGGTATGTCGGCGTCGAGCCCGCCGCGACGACGTACGGCGGCGACGCGCTGCGCGGAGTTGGACTGGCCGGCACGCGGCGGGACGGAGGCGTCGCGGATCGCCCAGGTGCCGACCACCGGGACCTGCATGACGCGGGACAGGCCGTCGGCCAGGTCGCGCACCAGGGTGGGGCGGGTGGCCGACTCGACGACGACGATCACGTCGGGACGCGAGGTCCACTCCGGCGACCAGTCCTTCATCACGTCCATCACGGCCTGCGCGAGGCCCGGCGGCACGGGCCCGTCGGGGGTGTCCTCCCGGAACAGCGCGCGCAGCGCCTGGCCGTGGCCGAGGTCGGTGAGGCGGGCGACCGTCCGGCCGGGCTCGGCGCCGGCGGAGATCTTGCCCTTGAGGTCGAGGCCGAGGTTGGACAGCGCCGTCGGCCACATGCGCCGCGGCTCGAGCACGACGCCGGGGCGGGACAGCCGCTGGCCGGCCTCGGCGACAGCCGCCTCGCTGACCGACGCCGACAGGGTCAGGCCGCCGCAGTTGTCGCAGCGGCCGCAGTCGGTCGCCTCGGGGTCGTCGAGCTGCTCGCGGAGGTAGCGCATCCGGCACTCGGTGGTGCGCAGGTAGCCGAGCATCGCCTGCTGCTCGCGCTCGCGGGCCTCGGCGACGCGGGCGTAGCGATCGGCGTCGTAGGACCAGGGGCGCCCGGTCGCGACCCAGCCGCCCTGCACCCGCTGGACGGCGCCGTCGACGTCGAGGACCTTGAGCATCGACTCGAGCCGGTTGCGCCCGAGCTCGACGCGGGTCTCGAGGGTGGCCGTCGAGAGCGGACGCTCCGAATCGGCGAGGGCGGCCAGGGTCTCGCGCACCTGCTCCTCGCGGGGGAAGCCGAGCGAGGCGAAGTAGGCCCAGATGTCGCGGTCCTCGATCTGGGGCAGCAGCACCACCGTGGCCTCGTCGGTGCCGCGGCCGGCACGACCGACCTGCTGGTAGTAGGCGACGGGCGACGCCGGCGCACCGAGGTTGATGACGAAGCCGAGGCTGGCGTCGAAGCCCATGCCGAGGGCGCTCGTGGCGATCAGCGCCTTGACCCGACCGTCGACGAGCGCCTGCTCCAGGGCGTGCCGCTCGTCGGCCTCGGTCTGGCCGGAGTAGGCGGCGACCTCGAGGCCACGGTCGCGGAGGTAGCCGGCGACCTCCTGGGTGGCGGCGACGGTGAGGCAGTAGACGATGCCGGAGCCGGGCTGCTCGGCGAGGTGGTCGGCCAGCCAGGCCAGCCGCTGCTCGGGGGTCTTCATCTGGACCACGCCCAGCCGGAGCGACTCGCGGTCGAGCGTGCCGCGCTGGACGAGGACACCCTCGTCGGTCGAGGAGTCCTGTTCGACCGAGGAGGGCGCGTGCACCCCCAGCTGCTCGGCGACGTCGTCGGTCACCCGGGCGTTGGCGGTGGCGGTGGTCGCGAGGACCGGGATGCCCGACGGCAGCTCGGCGAGCAACGTGCGCAGGCGCCGGTAGTCGGGGCGGAAGTCGTGGCCCCAGTCGGAGATGCAGTGGGCCTCGTCGACGACGAGCAGGCCGCAGGTCGCTGCCAGGCGCGGGAGCACCTCGTCGCGGAAGCCGGGGTTGTTGAGCCGCTCGGGGCTGACGAGCAGCACGTCGACCTCACCGGCGTGGATCTGGTCGTGGATCGGCTGCCACTGGTCGATGTTGGTGGAGTTGATCGTCACCGCCCGGATGCCGGCCCGCTCGGCCGCGGCGATCTGGTTGCGCATCAGCGCGAGGAGCGGGCTGACGATCACCGTCGGCCCGGCGCCGGCCTCACGCAGCAGCTTGGTGGCCACGAAGTAGACGGCCGACTTGCCCCACCCGGTGCGCTGCACGACCAGCGCGCGCCGGTGGTCGACGGCCAGCGCCTCGATGGCCGCCCACTGGTCCTCGCGGAGTCGCGCGTCGTCGCGCCCGACCAGCGCACGCAGGTGCCGCTCCGCGGCCTCCCGGGCGGAGAGGCGTACGGCGTCGGTCGCGCCAGTGGCAGTGCTCATACGGGGTCCCCGCGGCGTTCCTCGGGGGAGCGCAGCGGAGGAGACGAAAGTCGTGGGGTGTTCATGGCCCCTGTCTACCAACCGGCACCGACGGCTGCACGGCCGCATCCACAGGCACCCGCCCTGGTGGTCCACCGGCTTGCGGTCGTCCCGACGCCACGGGCACGACCGTTTCCCGGTGGACTACCCCAGGAGGGGCGGCGGGTCAGCGGTTGCTGCGGGCGATGAAGCGGTCGATGTCGACGCCGGCCTTCCGCGCGGCCTGGCGCGCCGCGGGGGTGGTGAGGTCGGGGGCGACGAAGGTCTCCTGCTCGATCGTGCGGTCGGCGTCGACGTACTGCTGCTGGAGCGCGGCCTGCTCACCGGCGCTCGCGGACGAGGCGGCGACGACGTCGGCGGTGACGGCCACGGTGGCGCCGGTCAGCAGCGGGCTCACGGTGGGCGTGTAGCCGCCCGCGTGCCCGGTGGCCTTGGGGTGGTAGCTCTCGCTGATCGGGTTGGACAGGCCGTTGATCCACTCGTCGGAGTCGCAGACGGCGTGGCCGACGAAGCGGCTGGTGGGGTTGGCGAAGGAGAAGCCGGCGCCCGACGCGGCGGTGGCCAGCCGCGAATTGAGCAGGTCGGCGGTCTGGTTGAGGCGCGACTCCTCGGCCGGGGAGAACCAGGTGAAGGCGTTGCAGTCCTCGCCGTTGAAGATGCGCGGGTAGCCGACGACGACGACCTTGGCGTAGGGCGCGCGGCTGCGGATGCCGGAGTAGAGGGTGGCGAGACGCGAGGGCAGGGTGGCGTTGATGAAGGACTGGGCGGTGTTGATCGCGCCGTCGCAGCTGCTCATCCAGCCCGGCTGAGCGCACTCGGTCAGCACCTCGGCGAACCCGGCGTCGTTGCCGCCGACCGAGATCGACACGTAGGTCGTCGCGGAGGTCAGCGCGGACAGCTGGGTGTTGGTCACGTCGGCGACGGTCGCGCCGGAGCAGGCGCGGAAGTTGAGCGCGTAGCCGCGGGCCGCGGCGATCAGGCTCGGGTAGGCCGAGGTCGAGCGCTGGCAGCTGGTGCCGTCCGCGATGTAGGAGCGGGTGCCGGTGCCCGAGGCGTACGAGTCGCCGAGGGCGACGTAGGCCGGGGCGGCGGCCTGGGCCGGCTGCAGCAGCAACGGGGTGAGCAGTCCGGCGAGGGCGGTGCCGAGCACGGCGAGGCGGGTCGTTCGATTCATCTGATCGGTCCTGTCCGAGAAGAGCCACCCGAGTGTGGCCTCGATCACACTAGGGACAGGTCGGACCGCTCCACCAGACCGATCGGTCAGTTTCTGGCCGGCGGTCAGTCGCCGACGCGCCGCAGGCGGGCGCCGGCCGGCGGCAGCGAGGCGGCGTCGCGGAACGACTCCCCCACCAGCACCGGCACGACCTCGCTGACGTCGCGCTGCGCCGCGATCTCCACGTCGGCCACGAAGCCGGCCTCGGTGAGCTCGCGGCCGCCGGCACAGTGGAGCAGGTCGTGGGGCAGCACCGCCGCGTGCCAGGCGGCGATCGCCATCCGCGCCTCGGGGCTCGCTCCGGCCTCGGCCTCGGCGTCGAGTGCGGCAAGCACCGCCCCGGCGCCCCAGAGGTCCTCGACGGCCGGCCGGAGCGTGTCGTCGTGCCACCGCTCCCCCGCGGGTACGACGACCACGCTGGCGCCGTCCGCGACCCGCGGCCCCAGCCACCGGGCGACCGCGCCGGCGTTGCGCAGGCACGCGCCGACGACCTGGGCGCCGGACTCGGCGAGCGCGAAGGCGATGGTCGACCCGTTGGGCGAGGGCAGGACGAGGCGCTCGACACCGTCGACCTCCGCGAGGCTGGCGGGCGAGAGGGAGACGTGGCGGGCGTCGCCGCGCGAGAGGGCCTCGAACCGGCCGACGGCGAGCGTCGCGCCGTGGCGCACGGCGTGCTCGGCGGCGCGGGAATCCTTCCAGCGGAACGGGAAGACCTCGATGCCGCGCTCGAGCGCGACGCTGAGCGTCGTCGTGAACGACAGGACGTCGACCACGACGGCGAAGTCCGCCGGCACCGCCTCGGCGCCGGTCGGCCCCCACTCCATGCGGAGCCGGTAGGTCGACTGGTCGTGTCCGGGCAGCGTCACGCGAGCCATTCAACAGCCCCGGTGGGGCGCTCGCCCAACACGGAGGCCGGTCAGTCCGGGATGTTGGGCACCACGAGCACCGGGACGGGTGAGTGGCGCACGACCTGGGTGGCCGTCGAGCCGAAGCGGAGACCCTTGAACCCGCCGGCGCCCCGGGCGCCGACCACGAGCATCTCGGCCTTCGACGCCGCTGCGACGAGGCACTCCGTGGCCTGCCCGCGCAGCGCGTACAGCTGGATCTCGACGTCGTCACCCAGCCCGGCCGCCGCGCAGTCGTCCTTGAGGTCGGCGATGACCGCCTGCTCGAACTCCGCGAACGGCGGGACGTAGCCGCCGACCATCGAGTCGGGCCTCGGTGCGGTCGCGAGGTTCCACACGCGGATGACGTGGAGCGTCACTCCGAGGCGCTTGGCGAGATCACCCGCGCGACGTACGACGGCGCCCGATGCGCGCGAGCCGTCGTGCCCGACGACGATCCCACCGGTGATGTTGGCTTCTTTCCGGACCATGCTCCATCGTAGGAAGCCGGCGTGCCGGGCGACAGGGGTCGAAGGTCCCGATCACCCGGCCCCACCGCGGTCACCAGATCCGGACGCGCCCCTCGGGCTCGAGCCACAGGCCGTCGCCCGGCTGGGTCTCGAAGACCTCGTGGAACTCGTCGAGGTTGCGCACGATGTTGGCGCGGAACTCGGCGGGGCTGTGCGGGTCGATGGTGAGGTACTGGAGCTCCTGCTCCTTGCGGCGCTTGGTGCGCCAGACGTGGCTCCAGTTGAGGAACAGCGTGCGTCGGTCGTCGAGGGAGGCCTCGCCGCCCTGGCTGATGACGTAGGCCTTGTGGGCGATGGTCAGCCCGCCGAGGTCGCCGATGTTCTCGCCGACGGTGAGGCTGCCGTTGACGTGCTCGCCCGGCAGGTTGCGCGGCTCGAAGGCGTCGTACTGCGCGATGAGCGCCTGCGACTTGCCCTCGAAGGCGGCCTTGTCGTCGGCGGTCCACCAGTCCTGGAGGTTGCCGTCGCCGTCGTACTGCGCGCCCTGGTCGTCGAAGCCGTGGCCGATCTCGTGGCCGATGACCGCGCCGATGCCGCCGTAGTTCTCGGCGTCGTCCGCGTCGGGGCTGAAGAAGGGCGGCTGGAGGATGGCGGCCGGGAAGCAGATCTCGTTGGTGCCCGGGTGGTAGTAGGCATTGACGGTCTGCGGGAGCATCAGCCACTCGTCGCGGTCGACCGGCTGCCCGACCTTCTCGAGCTGGCGGTCGGTCTCGAACGCCGAGGCCGACGCGACGTTGCCCATCAGGTCGTCGGCCGAGACGGTCAGCGAGGAGTAGTCGCGGAACTCCGTCGGGTAGCCGATCTTGGGGTAGAAGCGGTCGAGCTTGTCGTACGCCTTCTGCTTGGTGTCCTCGCCCATCCAGTCGAGCGCCTCGATCGAGCGCCGGTAGGCCGTGACCAGGTTGGCGACGAGCTCGTCCATCATCTGCTTCGACGTCGGCGGGAAGTGCCGCTCGACGTAGACCTTGCCGACGGCCTCGCCGATGGCGCCCTCGACGAAGTCGACGCCACGCTTCCAGCGGGCCCGGAGCTCCGGGGTGCCGTTGAGGGTGCGGCCGTAGAAGTCGAAGTTGGCCTCGACGAACGGGTCGGGCAGGTAGGGCGCGGAGCTCCGCACGATGCGGACGTGCAGGATCTCGCGCCAGGTCTCGATCGGCGTCTCCTCCAGCACCGTCGACAGGTGGGAGAAGAAGTCGGGCTGCATGACGATCGAGCGCCGCAGCGTCTCCTCGGTGCCGCCGAGGCCGGTGACGTAGGTGATCCAGTCGAAGGCCGGGCAGAGCTCGCGCAGCTCCTCGAGGCTCAGGTGGTTGGTCGTCTTCTGGACGTCGCGGGTCTCGGCGGCCTCCCAGTGACCCTCGGCCAGCCGGGACTCGTACGCCAGGACGCGCGCCGCGGCGCCCGCCGGGTCGTCGTGCTCGCTGAGGGTGAGCAGCGTCGTCAGGTAGGTGAGGTACTTCTCGCGGATCTCGGCGAACTTGTCCTCTCGGTAGTAGGACTCGTCGGGCAGGCCGAGGCCGCCCTGCGCGAGGTAGACGATGTTCTTCGACGCGTCGCCACGGTCGGGCGTGATGTAGGAGCCGAACAGCCCGGGGCCGCCGATGCGCTCGAAGATGCCGAGGAAGGCGGCCAGCTCGGTCAGGTCGGTGACGCCGTGGGCGCTGTCGAGCCGCCCCTGGACCGGGCCGAGGCCCAAGGCCTGGATGGTCTCGGTGTCCATGAAGGACGCGTAGAGGTCGCCGACCTTGCGCGCGTCACTCTGTCCATCGCTGGCGAGCTCGTCGGCCGGACGGTCGGCCAGCTCGGTGATGATGTCGCGCACCTGCTGCTCGGCGGCGTCGGCGAGCGCGATGAAGGCGCCCCAGCTCGACTTGTCGGACGGGATGTCGGTCTCGTCGAGCCAGCGACCGTTGACGTGGCCGAAGAGGTCGTCCTGCGGTCGGATGTCCGGGTTCATGCCGTCGCGCGCGGCGTCGAGGATCGTCACGCGGTCGACCCTAACTCTGCGGCCCCAGCCTCAGCGCACGTGCACGACCGACTTGCCGAGCGTGCGTCGCTCGTCCATGTCGACCAGCGCCCGGCCGAAGCCGGTCAGGTCGTACGTCGCGCCGACCGGCGGCTTCACGACACCCGACTCGATCATCGGGACGAGGCGGTGCCACTGCTGCTGCATGTAGCCGGGCCGGGTCATGGCGTACGCCCCCCAGCCGACGCCGCGGACGTCGGTGTTGCCGAGCAGCAGCCGGTTGACCTTGACCTCCGGGATGCCCTGCCCGGAGGCGAAGCCGACGACCAGGATCCGGCCCTGCTCGGCGAGGCAGCGCAGGGAGTCGGTGAAGGCGTCGCCGCCCACCACGTCGAGGACGACGTCGACCCCGCGGCCGCCGGTGAGCTCCTTGACGGCGTCCTTGAAGTCGGGCCCGACCACGGCCTCGTCGGCGCCCGCGGCCCGCGCGAACGCTGCCTTCTCCTCGGTGCTGACCACCGCGATCGTCCGCGCGCCGAGGCCCCTGGCCACCTGCAGGGTGGCGGTACCGACCCCGCCGGCGGCGCCGTGGACGAGGACCGTCTCGCCCTCGCGCACGCCCCCGCGCTCCTCGAGCGCGAAGAGGGCGGTCAGGTAGTTCATCGGCAGCGCCGCCCCCTCGTCGTACGACATCGCGTCGGGCAGCGCGAACGTGAAGATCGCCGGGTTCGCGACCTGCTCGGCCGCCCCGCCGCTGAGGTTCACCCCGGCCACGCGCTGACCGACGGTGAACGCGCTCGACTCCGGGGAGCCCGGGTAGAGGACGACGCCGGCGAAGTCGACGCCGAGCGTGAAGGGCGGCTCGGGCTTGAACTGGTACTCGCCACGGCTCAGCAGCAGGTCGGGGAACGCGACACCGACGCTGTGCACCTCGACCAGGACGTCGTTGTGGCCCTGCGTGGGCGGGTCGACCTCGCGCACCTCGACGTCGGACGGACCGGTGAGCGTGACGACCTGGACTGCGCGCATGGGCCCGACCCTAGCCATTGCTGCGATCCCCGGATATCCGGGGAAGTTCCCGCTTGTCGGCCGAAGCATCAGCACCAAAGCGGGAGCTTCGGCCGACAAGTCCCGCTCAGCCGGCCCGCTTCACCTCGGCCAGCTCGAAGTGCATCGGGTCGGTCCAGCGCCAGTCGCCGCCCCAGGCGAAGCCCCAGGTCTTGAAGATCGCGACCACGTCGCGGTTGATCTCGCCGACCGTGCCGCGCTGGTTGCCGCGGGTGTTGAGGTCGAGGGCGAGGCCGAAGGAGTGGTTGGAGAGCGTGGTCGTGTCGGCGATGAAGCGCGGGTAGTAGCAGCCGGCGTACTGGCCGGGATCGATCGCGTCGGCCAGCCCCCGCTGCTGCACCTCGAGCAGCGCCGCGCGCAGCTGCGGGAAGAGGTCCTTGTGGCAGGTGACGCTGCCGAGGATCGGCACCGCCTCGGTGCGGATGTTGGCCGACACCCACGCCGGGTCGGGGGCGATGCGGCCGCCGCCGAGGACGCGGTAGCGGAAGGTCCCGACGACGCTGCCGAGCGTGCCGCCGGTCGGGACGGCGGTGAGCTTCGCGTCGGGGTCGAGGCCGATGCGGGAGGCGACGTCGAGCATCTGCACCGACGCGTCCTTGCCGACCAGCCGCTCGAGCGGCTTGCGGATGCTCGCCGGCGTCTTGCGGTCGGTGGAGATCAGCAGCCCGTTGTCGGTGGCCATCTCGATGTCGTCGGCCCACGCGGTGTTGACCACCATGTCGATGGTCGGGACCTGCGGTGTGTACGCACCCACGTGCAGCTCCGGCGCGTCGTCCTCGGGCCCGAGCCGAATCATCCCCGCCTTGTCGGCCAGCCGCTTGGCCACGGTGCGGTCGATGGCCAGCTCGCCGCCGGCGACGCGGTCCCACGCCTCCTGGAAGTCGGCGACCTGCGCCTGGGTGAAGTTGCGGTAGCGGCCCGGGTCGACCGAGGCGACGGTGAGCACGCGGTTCTCCAGGCTGACCTGGCCCAGCCCGATGCGCTCCGTGTGGGCCACGCCCTCGAGCCCCTCGATCTTCTCGAGCAGCTCGTCGTCGATCGTCTTGTCCCACTGCACGAGGATGTCGGCGCTCCACAGCCGCCCGTCGCGCTCACCGGGAGGGTCGACCGCGTGGGCGGGGTCGGCCACGGGCACCGTCGAGGCCTTCCCGGTCGGCGTGGCGGTCGGGCTCGGCACCGGGTCCGGCTCCTCGCGCGCGGCCGGCTCGCTGCACGCGGCGAGCAGCACGAGCAGGACGGCTGTCGCCGCCACCCCCGCCCCTCGTCGTACGCCCACGCCCCGACCCTAGGCAACCGGTGTCTGGACGCGGCTGGGGATCGTGAACCACGAGATCAGCCCGCCCAGGGTGAGGAGCGCCGCGCAGGCGATCATCGCGGTGGCGTACGCCGTGTCGAACGCCGCCGGGTCGCGGTAGTCGTCGCCCGCGAGGCCGACCGCCGTCGGCAGCGCCGCGACCGCGAGCAGGGAGCCGGCGCGGGCGACGGCGTTGTTGATGCCGCTGGCGATGCCGGCCTCCTCGTCGGGTGCGGCGGCCAGGACGGTCGCGGTGAGCGGGGCGACCATGAGCGCGAGGCCGAGCCCGAAGACGGTGAGCCCCGGAGCGACGTCGCGCCACCACGAGACGTCGGGACCGACGCGGAGCAGCCACAGCGTCCCGACCGCCATCACCAGCGGACCGAACGTCATCGGGATCCGAGGTCCGATCCGCTCGCCGAGGGCGCCGCCGCGCGAGGCGAGGAGGAGCATGCAGATGGTGATCGGCAGGGTGGCCAGCCCGGCCTCGAGGGCGTTGTAGCCACCGACGGTCTGCAGCTGCAGCACGAGGAAGAACAAGATGGCGCCGAGCGCGGCGTAGACGAGCAGCGTCATCAGGTTGGCCGCGCTGAAGGTGCGGTCGTGGAAGAGGCCGAGCGGCACCATCGGCCCGCGCGAGCGGCGCTCGACCACGACGAACGCGACCGCCGAGACCAGCGCCCCGCCGGCCGCCCACAGCGTCACCGGCCCTCCGGCATCGGTCAGCGCCCACGTGAGGCAGGCGAGCGAGAGCGAGGCGAGCGTCGCCCCGGGGATGTCGAAGCGCCCCTGCGTGCGTGGGTCGCGCGTCTCGGGTACCCACTGGTGCGCCAGCCACACGGTCAGGACCGCGAGTGGGAGGTTGATCAGGAAGATCCACCGCCACGACGCGTGGTCGACGAGCAGCCCGCCGACCAGCGGTCCGAGCGCCGCGGCGATGCCGCCGAGGCCCGACCAGGCGCCGATGGCCCGGCTCCGGTCCTCCGAGCGGAACGCTCCCTGGATCATCGCCAGGCTGCCGGGCGTGAGGAGCGCGCCGCCGATGCCCTGCAGCACCCGGGCCGCGATCAGCACCTCGGCGTTCGGCGCCAGGCCGCACAGCAGGGACGCCAGCGCGAACCAGATCGTGCCGATGACGAAGACCCGCCGCCGGCCGAGCCGGTCGCCGAGCGACCCCCCGATCAGGATCAGCGAGGCCATCGAGAGGAAGTAGCCGTTGGTGATCCACTGCAGCTGCGCCAGCGACGCGTCGAGGTCGGCGCCGATCGACCGCAGCGCCACGTTGACCACCGTGCCGTCGAGCAGCGTCAGCCCCGATCCGAGGGTGGCCGCAGCCACGATCCCCCGCGCGGTCGGCGTACCCCAGACGACTCCGCTCACGCGCCCACCCTAGGGCTCGGCGACGTCGCGGAGCGCTCAGCCGCGCAGGACCTGACCGGCCAGCCAGGCGATGTCGGCGCCCGTGCGCTCGGGCGATCCGGACGGCTGCATGACGTGGCTCAGCACGACGCGTACGACCATGTCGATGGCCGGGTCGAGGCGCTCGGCGTCGATCCCGGGGGCGTACGGCGCCACGCGTGCGGTGACGACCTCCTTGGCCGCGCCGAGCAGCGAGCCGGCGTTGGTCGTCAGCAGGGGCAGCAGCTCGGTGTCGGCGCCGTGGGTCGCGCTGACGACGGCGTGCAGCAGCTTGTTGGCGCTGGCGTAGGTCAGCACGTCGGTGACCGCGCGCTCGATGGCGCGGGTGAGGTCGTCGGGCTCGGCGTCGAAGGCCTGCTCGACGACCTGCAGGAAGCGCGTCAGCTCCTCGAGGATCATCGTCTCGGCCAGCGCCGGCTTGGAGCCGACCTCGTTGTAGACGGTCTGCCGGCTCACCCCGGCCGCGTCGGCGAGCCGGCCCATCGTCACCGCCGCCCAGCCCGACGAGGTCGTCATCTCCACGGCCGCGGCGACGATGCGCTCGCGGGTCGTGGTCGGCATGCCGGAAGTCTCGCAGGTCAGGTGTGGACGCCGTCCCGGCCCGGCCGACATCCTGGCGGCCGCCTGCCCGGGACGACCTGCGGTTCAGCCCTGGTAGCGCACCTGTTCGCCGCGCTCGACCCGCTCGCGCTGCGGCACCACCGTGTACTTCGGGTCCCTGGCCGAGGCCATCCCGGCCTCGTAGACGCCCAGGCGGGTGCAGAGCGAGCCGGCCATCAGGGCAGTGCCCGAGACGACGGAGAGCAGCCGACTGCGGCCGCCGAGGAGGGCGCCGGCGGCACCGGCCGCGGTCAGCACCTTGCTGGCGCGCATCAGCGTGCCGGCCTTTCCGGTGTGCAGCAGCTCGGCGGACAGGCCCATCGAGGACTCCATCCGGTGGGCCATCACCAGCTCGACGGCGGCACCGCCCACGGCGAAGGCGCGGGCCGGTCCGGCCTCGGCGACGGGCGCGGTGGCCATCGCCCACCCGCCCGACGCCGCAGCGGCGGACCCGCAGAAGACGAAGGGGAGCTCCTCGTAGGCCGAGTGCCACGCCGGGGTGGCGGTGTCGGAGAGCAGCACCGCGGTGTACGCCGCCACCGGCGGGGCGGTCACGGCCCCGATCAGGCCGGCCGGACGTCCGACGCGCAGCAACAGGCGCACCGGCCCGCGCTGCCAGCGGGTGGGCAGCATCCCCGCGAGCTCGGCCGCGGAGGCCAGGCCGGCGAAGGGTGCGTGCAGGGACAGGATCCAGGTGCCGACCGACATCGGCGAGGTCAGCTTGACCACGCGCAGCATGTTGAGGAACCGGCTGGGCTTGCCGAGGTCGTGCACCAGGGCGACGACGCTGAGCAGCAGCGCGATGAGCGAGCCGATCCGGCCCGCACGTCGCAGCCCGGGTCGGTCGGTCAGGTCGGCCCCGCCCGCGAGGAGCGAGGAGCCGGCGGCGACGCCGCCGGTGAAGAGGTAGTAGGCGATGTCGCGCTCCCACGGGGCGGCCTTGACGATCGGCCGGCCGTAGTAGGAGGTGAAGTCGGCCTCGGGCACCATCACCCGGTCGCCGCCGCGCGAGCTGCCCCGCGAGCGGCCGGGGCTGCCGCCGTGCTGGACCTCGGCTCCGGAGCCGTGGCGGTCCGTCGACTCGCTCACGGTCGCCTCCTCACGAAGGACAGGGCCGCGCCGACCAGCAGCGCGGTGCCCGCCATCCCGGCCCGGGTGAACATCCGGGGCAGGTCCTTGGTCGTCACGACGGGGTCGGGCGGCAGGCCGTAGACCTCCGGCTCGTCGAGCAGCAGGAACATCGCCCCGGTGCCGCCGACACCGTCCTCGGGGTCGTTGCCGTAGAGCCGGGCGTCCATCACACCGCGCTCGTGGAGCAGCTCCACCCGCGCGGTGGCGCGCTCGCGCAGCTCCTCGACGTCGCCGTACTGGATGGACTCGGTCGGGCACGCCGCCGCGCAGGCGGGACTCTGGCCGTCGGTGAGCCGGTCGTAGCAGAGCGTGCACTTCTGGGCGATGCCCACCTTGGGGTCGCCCTCGGGCCCGCGGCGGCGGTCGATCACGCCGTAGGGGCAGGCGGCGACGCAGTAGCCGCACCCGTTGCAGATGTCGTCCTGCACCACGACGGTGCCGAACTCGCTGCGGAAGAGCGACCCCGTCGGGCACACGTCGAGGCAGGCGGCGTGCGTGCAGTGCTTGCACACGTCGGACGACATCAGCCACTGGAAGTCGGGCTTGTCGTCCTCGTGCACGTCGCTCACCGGCGCACCGACCGAGGGCATCCCCAGGTCGACGGCGGGCTTGGACGCGGGCTTCTCGATGAACGCGACGTGGCGCCACTGGTTGGCGTTGAGCGAGTGGCTGTTGTCGTAGGACGTGCCGAGCATCTCGAAGAGGTTCTCCGGGACGTCGTTCCACTCCTTGCACGCCACCTCGCAGGCCTTGCAGCCGATGCAGACGCTGGTGTCGGTGAAGAAGCCCTTGCGCTTGGGCGCGTCGGTGTAGCCGGCGTCGAGCGCCGGGTCGAGCGGCCCGAAGAGGCTGTTGCGGCCGATCACTGGCCCTCCTGGTCGTCGTCGCTGGTCTCGGCGGCCGCGAGCGACCGCGCCTGGGCGTCTGCCGACGCGGTGACGACCCGGGGGTGGACGTCGTCCCTGATCCCGGCCCGTCGGGCGTAGTCGGTGACGAGCTCGCGCAGCGCGGCACCGGTGGGCCGCCGCCCCGGACGTACGTCGCAGGTGCCGACCTTGCTCTCCTGGATGAGGACGTTGGGGTCGAGCGAGATGCCGAACAGGTCGTTGGCCGAGTCGCCGGTGACGAGGCCACCGCCGCCCCAGTGGTAGGGCATCCACACCTGGTGAACCGTACGACCCTCGATCCGCAGCGGCCGCAGCCGCTCCGTCACCATCACGCGGCCCTCGACGGCCGAGCGTGCGGTCACGACGTGGCACCACCCCATGTGCTCGAGGCCGCGCTCCTGCGCCAGCGCCGGCGACACCTCGACGAACATCTCGGGCTGAAGCTCGGCGAGGTGCTCGAGGTAGCGGCTCATGCCACCGGCCGTGTGGTGCTCGGTGAGCCGGCTGGTGGTGAAGACGAAGGGGAAGACGTCGCTGTGCTCCTCCGGGGGCGCCGGGTTCAGCTGGTTGTCGTTGCGGCGGTACTGCTTGCGCGTCGGGTTGGCCTGCTGCCCGTAGAGCGGGTTGCGGAACGGCGACTCGACCGGCTCGTAGTGGGTGGGCATCGGTCCGTCGATGAGGCCCTGCGGCACGTAGAGCGCACCCTTCCCGTCGCCCTGCATGATGAACGGGTCGACGCCCTCGATGGCCTCGACACCCTCGGACCCCTCGGGCGCCCGGTAGGACGGCGGCTTCGTCTTCTCGAAGTCGGGGACGTCCTGCCCGGTCCACTCCCCCGCCTCCCCCTTCTCCGGGTCCCACCAGACGAAGGCCTTGCGCTCGCTCCACGGCTTGCCCTCGGGGTCGGCCGACGCGCGGTTGTAGAGGATGCGGCGGTTCAGCGGCCACGCCCAGCCCCACTCGGGCGCGACGAACGACTGGTCGTGGCGCGACTTGCGGCGGTTGGCCTGGTTGACGCCGTCGGCGAAGACGCCGGTGTAGATCCAGCAGCCGCCGGCCGTCGAGCCGTCCGCCTTCATCTCCACGAACGACGACAGCGGGCGGCCGGTCGCGACCTCGAAGCCGTTGATCTCCTTCAGCACCGCCTCGGCGCTGGGCTCGCCCCAGGCCTGCGCGCCCTCGGTGCCGAGCACGCCCTCGTCGTGCACGGGGTAGTCCCACGCCAGGTCGAGCACGGGCCGGTCGCGCTCGTCGGTGGAGCCGGCCAGGCGCTCACGCACCATCCGGCCCAGGTGGTAGAAGAACCACAGCTCCGAGCGGCAGTCGCCCGGCGGGTCGACCGCCTTCTCGCGCCACTGCAGCATCCGCTGGGTCTGGGTGAACGTGCCCTCCTTCTCGGCGTAGGACGCCGCCGGGAAGAGGAACACCTCCGTGCGGCACTCCTCCGGCACGATCTCGCCGGTCGCGACCTCGGGCGAGTCCTTCCAGAACGACGCGCTCTCGATCTCGAAGAGGTCGCGCACGACGAGCCAGTCGAGGTTGGCCATGCCGAGCCGCTGGGCCCGGCCGTGGGCCGAGCCGACCGCGGGGTTCTGCCCGAGCAGGAAGTAGCCGGAGACCTTGCCGTCGATCATGTCGAGCACGGTGCGGTAGGTGCCGTGGTCGCCGGTGATCCTGGGCAGGTAGTCGAAGCAGAAGTCGTTGTCGGGGGTCGCCGCGTCGCCCCAGTAGGCCTTGAGCAGGCTCACCGTGTAGGCGTCGGCCTTGGACCAGAAGCCCTTGCTGCCGGGGTGGCGGATGCTGTCGACGTAGTCGGTCAGCGTCGGGTGCTGGTCGGGGTTGGGCATCGGCAGGTAGCCCGGGAGGATGTTGAACAGGGTGGGGATGTCGGTCGAGCCCTGGATGCTCGCGTGGCCGCGCAGCGCCATCACCCCGCCGCCCGGGCGCCCCATGTTGCCGAGCAGGAGCTGCAGGATCGCGCCGGTGCGGATGTACTGCACGCCGACGCTGTGCTGGGTCCAGCCCACGCTGTAGACCAGCGCCGTGGTGCGCTCGCGTCCGGAGTTCTCCGTCCACGCCCGGCACACCTCGAGGAAGTCCGCCTGGCTGACGCCGCAGGTCTGCTCCACCATCTCGGGCGTGTAGCGGGCGAAGTGGCGACGCAGCACCTGGTAGACGCAGCGCGGGTGCTGCAGCGTCTCGTCGCGCCGGGGCTTGCCCTCCACCTGCATGCCGTGGGCCTCGTGCTGCAGGCCCGCCGCGGACTCGCGCTGTCCGTGGGTCTCCTCGGAGTCGTCGGCCTGCGCCGCGCTCTGCTCGCCCGGGCCGTCCTCGACGTCGTACTGCCAGCTGCTGGGGTCGTAGGTGCGCTTGTCGGGGTCGAAGCCGCTGAAGAGCCCGTCGAGGTCGTCGGTGTCCTCGAACCTGTCGCTGACCAGCGTCGCGGCGTTGGTGTAGTTCACGACGTAGTCGCGGAAGTCGAGGCCGTTCTCCAGGACGTGGCTGATGATGCCGCCGAGGAACGCGATGTCGCTGCCGACGCGGATCGGGACGTGCTTGTCCGCGACCGCGCTGGTGCGGGTGAACCGCGGGTCGACGTGGATCACCTTGGCGCCGCGCTGCTGCGCCTCCACCACCCACTGGAAGCCCACCGGGTGGGCCTCGGCCATGTTGGAGCCCTGGATGATGATGCAGTCCGCGTTGGCGAGGTCAGCCGTGTAGCCGGTGGCGCCGCCGCGTCCGAAGCTGGTCCCCAGACCGGGGACGGTGGCGGAGTGTCAAATACGCGCCTGGTTCTCGATCTGGATGGCGCCCATCGCGGTGAACAGCTTCTTGATGAGGTAGTTCTCCTCGTTGTCGAGCGTCGCCCCACCCAGGCTGGCGATGCCCATGGTGCGGCGCACCCGACGGTCCTTCTCGTCGAGCTCCTGCCACGCGTCGCGCCGCGACTTCACGACCCGGTCGGCCACCATCTCCATGGCGGTCGTGAGGTCGAGCTCCTCCCACTCGGTGCCGTGGGGGCGGCGGTACTTGACCGTGGTCTCGCGCAGGCTACTCGTGACGAGGTTCTTGCTGGCCGAGCCCTTGGGGCACAGCCGGCCGCGGTTGACCGGGCTGTCGGGGTCGCCCTCGATCTGCACGATCTTCTCGTCCTTGACGAAGATCTTCTGCCCGCACCCGACGGCGCAGTAGGGGCACACGCTGCGGGCGACGCGGTCGGCGGTCGTGGTGCGCGGCTCGACCTCGTCGGTGCGGCGCGAGCGCACGGCCTTGCCGCGTCCGAGGAGGTCACCACTCGTCAGCTGGCGGAGCACGGGCCACGGGAGAAGGGACCTCGACTCCGCCATGCCGTCACCTCCGCGTGTGTGTGGCTGATGAGACTACGGACGCCGTACGACGTGCGTCCACCGCCCGTGGGGTGGGCGTGTCAGCGGACGACGATCGCGTGCTCGCCGGCCGCCACGACCTCGCCCACCACCGGGTGGCCGGGCAGCTCGCCGACCACCAGCAGGCCGCCGGAGGTCTGGGCGTCGGCGAGCAGCACGAGCTCGTCCTCGTCGACGGACGCGTCGAGGTGCGGGCGCACCCAGTCGAGGTTGCGGCGACTGCCGCCCGGCACGAAGCCGTCGGCCAGCGAGGTGCGCGCGCCGGCGACGTAGGGCACTGCTGCCGCGTCGACCACGGCCGTCGTCCCGCTCGCTCGCATCATCTTCATCAGGTGGCCGAGCAGGCCGAAGCCGGTGACGTCGGTCGCCGCGCGGAGCCCGGCGTCGACGGCCGCGCGGCTGGCGTCGCGGTTGAGCTCGGTCATCACCGCGACCGCCTCCTCGAACCACTCGCCGGTCGCCTTGTGGCGGTTGTTGAGCACGCCGAGGCCGAGCGGCTTGGTCAGCGTCAGCGGCATCCCGACCTGCGCCGCGTCGTTGCGCAGCAGCTTCTCGGGGTCGGCGAGGCCGGTGACGGCGAGGCCGTACTTCGGCTCGGGGTCGTCGATGCTGTGCCCGCCGGCGAGGAACGCCCCCGCCTCGGTGCACGCGTCGTCGCCGCCGCGCAGCACCTCGGCCGCCACGTCGAAGGGGATCCGGTCGCGCGGCCAGCCGAGCAGGTTGACCGCGACCACCGGGGTGCCGCCCATCGCCCACACGTCCGACATCGCGTTCGTGGCGGCGATACGCCCGAAGGCGTAGGCGTCGTCGACGACCGGGGTGAAGAAGTCGGCGGTGGCGATCACGGCCCGGCCGGTGCCGTCGGGGGCCGGATGGATCCGTACGGCGGCCGCGTCGTCGCCGTGGTCGAGACCGACCAGCAGGTCGCCGGACGCCCGTCCCCGGCCGAGCCCGCTCAGCACGCGTTCGAGCTCACCGGGCGGCACCTTGCACGCGCACCCGCCGCCGGCGGCGTACTGGGTGAGGCGGATCGACTGGTCGGTCGTGCTCGCGCGGGTGCTCACCCGCCCAATGTAGGCAGCCAACGGGCGTCCAGTCTCACCCCGTTGCCCGTGGCGGCGCGCGTGACGCGCGCCTAGTGTCGAGACGTGTACAGCGACAACTCCGCGATCGCTCGCATGCTGGACCGGTGCCAGCAGGCGCTCGACCGCGTCGAGCCCGCGGACCTCGCGGCCGTCGCGGCAGCCGGGGCACTGGTCGTCGACATGCGGCCGGTGCAGCAGCGCCTCCGCGACGGTGAGCTGCCGGGCGCGCTCGTCGTCGACCGCAACGTGCTCGAGTGGCGCCTCGACCCGACCAGCCCGTACCGCCTGGCCGTCTCCGACGACCCCGACCGGCACATCGTCCTGGTCTGCAACGAGGGCTACAGCTCGAGCCTCGCGGCCATCACCCTGCAGCAGCTGGGCCTGCCCCGGGCGACCGACCTGGCGGGTGGCTTCACCGCGTGGTCGGCGTACGTCGCGGAGGTGCAGGCGGACGAGATCGCGACCGCGAGACGGGTCGCGACGCACTAGGCTGGCTCGTGGAGGCGGTTCTCGTCTGGTGACGGACGCGGTCCTCAAAACCGTTGCGACCCAGCAGCTGGGTCGGGCGGGTTCGATTCCCGTCCGCCTCCGCCAGTCGTGAGCCAGTCGTGAGCCAGTCGTGATCCACCCGTGAGCCGGGGCGTCGGACGAGGAGGGTGGGTGCCAGATCCGCGCCGGGCCACGCCCCGCACCGACCACGTCCTCGCCGACGAACGCCTGCAGGCCGCCGCGACCCGGCTGGGCCCGGTCCTCGTCAAGCGCGCTGTCACCGCGGCGCTGGAGCGGTGCCGGGCCGGCGAGCTCGACCCGGCTGCGGTGGCCGACGCCGCAGTCGCGGCACTCCCGGCGTCGGCCACCACGCTCCGGCGGGTGGTCAACGCGACCGGGGTGGTGGTCCACACCAACCTGGGCCGCGCCCCCCTGTCCGGCGCCGCCGTCGAGGCCGTCCGCACGGCGGCCGGGGCCACCGACGTCGAGCTGGACCTCGCGACCGGGCAGCGCGGGCGACGGGGCCGCGGCGCGCTGGACGCCCTGGCCGCCGCCGTCCCTGACGCCGGCGGGGTCCACGTCGTCAACAACGGCGCGGCCGCCCTCGCCCTCGTCACGCGGGTGCTGGCGCGCGGCGACGACGGGCGCGACACCGTGGTCATCGCCCGCGGCGAGCTGGTCGAGATCGGCGACGGCTTCCGCATCCCCGAGCTGATGGAGTCCGTGGGCGCCCGGCTCCGCGAGGTCGGCACGACCAACCGGGTGCGCCTCGCCGACTACCACTCGGCGGTCGACGACTCGACCGCGTTCGTGCTCAAGGTCCACCCCTCCAACTTCGCCGTCACCGGCTTCACCTCCTCGGTGCCGGCCCGCGAGCTCGCCGGCCTCGAGCACGCGGGGCGACGGGTCCCGCTCGTGGTCGACATCGGCTCCGGGCTGCTCGAGCAGCACCCGCGCCTCCCCGACGAGCCCGACGCCGGGCGCGCCCTCCGCGACGGCGCCGACCTCGTCACCGCCTCCGGCGACAAGCTCCTCGGTGGTCCGCAGGCCGGCCTGCTGCTCGGCGAGGCCGGCCTCGTCGAGCGGCTGCGGCGCGACCCCTTCGCCCGCGCCCTGCGCGTCGACAAGCTCACCCTGGCCGCCCTCGAGGCGACCCTCGTCGGCCCCGTGCCCCCGGTGCGGGCCGCGCTCGGTCGGTCGGTCGACGACCTCCGGACGCGGGCGCGCGCGATCGTCGGGGCGTGGCCCGTCGACCTGGTCGCGGCCCTCGGGGCCGAGGTCGTCGACTCCGCGGGCGCGGTCGGCGGCGGCGGCGCACCCGGCGTGGAGCTGGCGAGCGCGGCCGTCTCGCTGCCCGAACGCCTTGCCGCACCGCTGCGCGAGGGCGATCCGCCCGTGCTGGGTCGCACGGTGCGCGGCCGGCTGCTGCTCGACCTGCTGGCGGTCGACCCCGTCGAGGACGACGCCATCTCCGACGCCGTACGCCGCGCTGCGGGGGCGGGCCGGGCCTGATGCACGTCGTCGCGACCGCGGGTCACGTCGACCACGGCAAGTCCACCCTGGTCCGCGCCCTCACCGGCACCGACCCCGACCGGCTCGAGGAGGAGCGGCGGCGCGGGCTGACGATCGAGCTCGGCTACGCCTGGACGTCGTGGCCCGGCCTGGGCGAGCTCGATCAGGTGGCCTTCGTCGACGTCCCGGGCCACGAGCGGTTCCTCACCACGATGCTCGCGGGCATCGGTCCGGTGCCGGCGGCCCTGTTGGTCGTCGCGGCCGACGACCCGTGGATGCCGCAGGCGGCCGAGCACCTCGCCGCGCTCGACGCCCTCGGCGTCGGCCACGGGGTCGTCGCCGTGACGCGCAGCGACCTCGCCGACCCCGGGCCCGCCGTGGCACGGGCGACGGCCGAGGTGGCCCGCACCAGCCTGGCGGGGGCACCAGTCGTCGCCGTCAGCGGCCGCACGGGCGCCGGGCTCGACGAGCTCCGCGCCGCCCTCGCCGACGTGCTTGCCGCGCTGCCACCACCCGACGCGGACGCCGACGTACGCCTCTGGGTGGACCGCCGCTTCACCGTGCGGGGCGCGGGCACCGTGGTCACAGGCACCCTGCCCGCCGGCACCGTCCGGGTCGGCGACACCCTCGCCGACGGCGACCGGCTGGTGCGCGTGCGCGGACTGCAGGCGCTCGGGCAGGACACCGACGCGGTGAGCGGCACCGCCCGCGTCGCGCTCAACCTCACCGGGGAGGTCGACGGGATCGCGCGCGAGACGGTGCTGACCACCCCCGACGCGTGGCACCACACCGAGGTGGTCGACGTGCGGCTGCGACCCGGACCCGGCACCGGTGACGCCGGTCCTCCGCTCGCCCCGCAGCTGCACGTCGGGGCCGCGGACGTCGCGGTCCGGTACCGCCCGCTCGGCGACCCACGCGGCGGCATCGCCAGGCTCACGCTCGAGCGCGCCCTGCCGCTGCGGGTGGGCGACCGGATGCTGCTGCGGGACCCGGGCGACCGCCGGCTCTGGCGCGTCGACGTCCTCGACCCCGACCCACCGCGGCTGCGTCGACGGGGTGCGGCCGAGCGGCGTGCCGCGCAGCTCGCCGGCGCCGACGGCACCCCGCGACTGGCCGACGAGCTCGCCCGCCGAGGACTCGCGCACCGCGACCGGTTGCGCCGCATCGGTGTGCCGGTGACGTCCGGCGACCACCTCGAGGCCGGACCCTGGCTGGTCAGCCCGGCGCTGGTCGGGGCGATGGCAGAGCGACTGCTGCCCCTCGTCGAGGAGCACGCCCGCACCCATCCGCTCGACCCCGACGTGCCGCTGACCGTGCTGGCCGACCGGCTCCGCCTGCCGAGCCCCGACCTCGTCGTGCCACTGGTCCGCGCGCCGCTGCAGGTCGTCGGCGGACGGGTGCGGTCGCCCGGCGCGGGCCTCCCGACGGCCGTGGCTGCCGCCGTCGACGTCGTACGACGTGAGCTGGAGGCCGCGCCGTTCGCCGCTCCCACCGCCGACCGGCTCCGCGATCTCGGCCTCGATGACCGCGCCCTCGGGGCGGCCGAGCGCGCCGGGCTGCTGTGGCGCGTCGCCCCGGGACTCGTCCTGCTGCCGGGGGCGGCGGAGGCAGCGGCGGCCCGCCTCGCGCTGCTCGAGCAGCCCTTCACCACCAGCGCGGCCCGTCAGGACCTCGGCACCTCGCGCCGGCTGGTGCTGCCGCTGCTCGACCGGCTCGACCGGGCCGGGCTCACCCGGCGCCTCGCCGACGACCGGCGCGAGGTCGTGGGCTGAGGCTCACACCACCGAGCGCTCGGGCGGGCAGGGGACGAAGTCGACCTTCTCGCGCACCCCGCAGTCGGGACAGGACCAGTCCTCGGGGACGTCCGCCCAGGCCGTACCGGCCGCGAAGCCCTCGTGCTCGTCACCGGCCGCGACCTCGTAGACGTACTCGCAGCCCGGGCAGCGCGCTGCCAGCACCTCCGTGCCCGGGTCGAGTGCGGAGGCGGTCGTGGTCCCCTCGGGGCTGCGCACTCGACTCGTGGCGCCGTAGCGCTCGAGGTACGCCACGCGCTTGCGCGGGCTGATGTTGGCGAGCGACACGTCGCCGCCGAAGTGGTCGACGACCCGCTGGTCCATCACCCGCCGCCAGACGGCCGGCACGGCCGCGAGCACGATCATCCCGGCGTAGCCCGTCGGCAGCACCGGGCTCTCCTCGAAGTCGCGCAGCGTCTGGTAGCGCCGGGTCGGGTTGGCGTGGTGGTCGCTGTGGCGCTGCAGGTGGTAGAGCAGGACGTTGGTCGCGATGTTGTTGGAGTTCCAGCTGTGGCCGGGCAGGACGCGCTCGTAGCGCTCGCGGTCCCCCTCGCCGACCTTCTGCCGCAGCATCCCGTAGTGCTCCATGTAGTTGACGACCTCGAGCAGCGAGAAGCCGACGACCGCCTGGATGAGGAGGAACGGCAGCACCTCGATGCCGAAGGCGACCAGCACCGCCGTCCAGAGGACGAGGGTCATCAGCCACGCGTTGAGGACGTCGTTGTCGACGCGCCACGGGGACTGCTTGCGTCGTGCGAGTCGCCGCTTCTCCAGCCGCCACGCGGACCTCAGTGATCCGCCGACCGTGCGCGGCCAGAACGCGTAGAAGCTCTCCCCCAGCCGGGCGCTCGCAGGGTCCTCGGGGGTGGCGACCCGGACGTGGTGGCCGCGGTTGTGCTCGATGTAGAAGTGGCCGTAGCAGACCTGGGCCAGCGCGATCTTGGACAGCCAGCGCTCGTTGGCCTCCTTCTTGTGGCCGAGCTCGTGGGCGGTGTTGATGCCGATGCCGCCGATGCAGCCGATCGAGATCGCCAGGCCGACCCGGTCGATCGTCGACAGCGGCTGGTCGGCGAGCACGCCGAGGACGTCCCAGCCGCCGACCACCGCCATCGCGCCCAGGAAGCCGGCGTACTGGATGGGCAGGAAGAGGTAGGTGATCCACCGGTAGTAGCGGTCCTGCTCGAGCGCCTCGATCACGTCGTCCGGGGGGTTCGAGCGGTCGAGGCCGGCGACGAGGTCGATCGCCGGCACGATGCCGAGGATGACGATCGGTCCTACCCAGAACCACACGCTCCAGCCGGTCGCGACGTAGCCGCCGAAGGCGACGAACGCCAGGCTCGGCACGACCAGGCCGATGAGCCAGAGGTAGCGCTTGCTGTCGGTCCAGAGCTCGGTGGTGCCGTCGGGGACGGTGCCGCTGGGGGCTGGTCGGGTGGGGTAGCCGGCCATCGTCGTGACCTCCTGCCGTCGGGTTTACACGACCATAGGATGTGTAAACTCAGTTGACAAGACCCGTCTTTCTGTCAAGCCGGTGCGCCGGCTCGTCTCGCCGGGTGTTGCCCCCGTCACACCCGCGAGCGGCTGGCGATAGGTTGGTCGCCATGGAACACCCCTTCGGCATCGACTTCGGCGGCACCGGCATCAAGGGCGCCCCTGTCGACCTCGAGGTCGGCGACTTCGCGCACGACCGGATCCGGATCGACACCCCGCGCCCCGCGACACCGCAGGCGGTCGCCGGTGTCTTCGGCCAGATCATCGACAGCTTCCCGGCCTCCACGCTGCCCGTCGGCGTCACCGTGCCCGGCATCGTCCGCCGGGGCGTGGTGCACTCGGCGGCCAACATCGACAAGTCGTGGATCGGCGAGGACGCCGACGCGATCTTCACCGCCGCCCTCGGGCGTGAGGTGCACGTGGTCAACGACGCCGACGCCGCGGGCCTCGCCGAGGCGGAGTACGGCGCCGCGAAGGGCCGCGGCGGACTGGTCATGGTCATCACGCTCGGCACCGGCATCGGCTCGGCGATGATCTGGGACGGCCAGCTCGTCCCCAACTCCGAGATGGGTCACCTCGAGCTCGACGGCGCCGTCGCGGAGGCGACCACGGCGACCAGCGCCCGCGAGCGCGAGGGCCTGTCCTGGGAGGAGTGGTCGGAGCGCCTGACGGCCTACTTCCGCCACCTCGAGCGGCTGTTCTCCCCCGACCTGTTCGTGATCGGCGGCGGCGTCAGCAAGTCCTGGGACAAGTTCGGCCACCTGATCAAGGCCGAGACCGAGATGGTCCCCGCGACGCTGCAGAACCGCGCCGGCATCGTCGGCGCCGCGCTCGTGGCGCACCGCATGGCCGGCATCGAGGACTGACCCCGGACGACGACCGAGCCGGCGGGCGGTGCCCCAGCCACCTTCCTGGCTCGGCGAACGTGGGTGGCGCACCGCCCCCGGGCGTGGCGTACGGCCACGCGCCGACGAGCGGTGAGCCAGCCACCTCCAGGTGCCGTGGAAGGTGGCTCAGGCACCGCTGCCCTCAGTCGTCCAGCACCCGCTCGAACGCCGCCGTCGCGCCGCGGAGGTAGCGCTGGACGACGGCCTTCTCCTCCTCGGTGAAGGTCGCGTCGTGCTGGTCGAGGGCGCGGAACATCGGCATCAGGTGACCGATGATCTCCGCACGCCCGGAGCCGGTGATGTGCAGCTCGGTGCGCCTGCGGTCGAGCTCGTGGGGGCGGCGCTCGACGTGGCCGCGCGCGACGAGGCGGTCGACGATGCCGGTCGCGGCGGCGGTCGAGACCTCGAGCCGTCGGGCGACCTCCGCGGGGCCGATCTGCTCGCGACTGAGGTGCTCGAGCGTCACCAGCTCCGACTCGCTGAGCCCGGCTCGTCGCGACACGACGTGATTGACCCGGCTGCCGGCGGCCACGAGGTCGCGCAGCGCGAGCAGCGTCGGCGGTTGCGCTGGCCGTTCCTCTCCCAGGCCCACCCAGGGCGGGGGCGCGACAGCGTGCTGGTCGTCCGTCACGGGCGCCCCACCTCCGTCGTCGTCTCGGCTTGCCCCCGGATGATACTACGGATAACTTGATAAGTAACTTAGTTAGCAATCACCTTCCCTAGCTATCTCCTCGAGGAGACGTCGTGCCCTCCCACCACACCCCCGCGCCCGCTCGGGCGATCGCCGGACGCCGGCTGGCCTGGTTCTTCGCGATCGTGCCGATCTTCTTCGCGATCTTCGTCATCGCGTTCGTGCCGGAGGGCGAGCGTGAGAGCTCGGCCCTGGACACGCTCCCCGTGGGCGCCGACAGCACCTTGGCGGTCGAGCTCGAGGAACAGCTGCCCGACGACGAGGGCCAGGTCGCCATCGTGCTGTGGACCGCCGACTCCGGCGAGCTCGACCAGGCGACCCAGGACGAGCTGACGAAGCAGGGGACCGCCCTGCTGTCGCAGTCCGCCGAGCGGGCCGATGGACAGGGAACACCGGAGGGGGCACCGGACGGCGCGTCCGGCCAGCCGGGCGGGTCCCAGGGCGGGCCTGAGGGCGGGTCCCAGGGCGGACCGCCCGGTGGTGGCGAGGGGCAGCAGCCCCCCGTCGTGGTGTCCGAGGACAAGACCGCGGCGATCGTCGCCGTACCGGTGGTCTCCGCCTCCAACACCGACAACATCGACAAGGTCGAGGAGCTGCGCAACCAGCTGCGCGAGGACGCGCCCGACGGCGTGGAGGTCCAGGTGACCGGTCCTGCGGCCATCCAGGCCGACATCGGGCAGGTCTTCGACGGGGCCGACATCCGGCTGCTCGCCGCGACCGCCGCGGTCGTGGCGATCCTGCTGATCATCACCTACCGGAGCCCCGTGCTGTGGCTGGTGCCGCTGACGGTCGTCGGTGTCGCCGACCGCTTCGCCGCGATCGTGTCGACCAACGTGCTCGAGTCCGTCAACGTGGCGTGGGACGAGTCGACCGTCGGCATCCTCAGCGTGCTCGTCTTCGGCGCCGGCACCGACTACGCCCTGTTGCTGATATCGCGCTACCGCGACGAGCTCAAGACCACCGAGTCACGGCACGAGGCGATGGCGCACGCGCTCAGCCGGACCTTCGAGGCGGTGCTCTCGAGCTCCACGACGGTCGTGCTCGGCCTGCTCACCCTGCTGCTCTCGGCGATCCCGACCACCCGGGGTCTGGGCCTCGCGTGTGCCGTCGGCGTGGTGATCGCCGCGACGTTCGCCCTCGTCGTGCTGCCGGCGGCGCTGGTGCTGTTCGGCCGGTGGGTGTTCTGGCCGCGCGTCCCCCACGTCGGGGACGCCGTCCTCGTGGACTCCCGCGGCGTGTGGCGCCGGGTCGGCGACGCCGTCTCCCGCCGTCCGCGGACCTTCGTCGCGGGGACGGTGGCCGGGCTGGCGGTCCTGTCCATCGGCGCGACGTCCATCACGACCGGCCTCGACCCGGCCGACCAGTTCCTGCAGCAGCCGGAGGCCATCGCGGCCGCGGAGCGGCTGGGCGAGTCGTTCCCGGCAGGCACGAGCGACCCCGTCCAGGTCCTCACCAAGGACGAGCCGAAGACGGTCCTCACCACGGTGGAGAAGGTGGACGGCGTCGACTCGGCGCGCATCACCAGCACCGGTGACGGCATCGCGCGCATCGACGCCGTGCCCGACGCGACCCCGGGCAGCGACGAGGCCAAGCAGGTGGTGCTCGACGTCCGCACGGCGGTCGCCGACTTCGACGACACCCACGTCGGCGGCGGTGACGCCGAGTCGATCGACGCGGAGGAGTACGCCGCGAGCGACCGGCAGGTGATCCTGCCGCTCATCCTGCTGCTCGTCCTCGGCGCGCTGCTCCTGCTGCTGCGCTCGATCGTGGCGCCGCTGCTGCTCGTCGCGACGGTCGTGGCGACGTACGCCGCGGCCATGGGTGCGTCGTGGTGGCTCTTCCAGACGGTGTTCGGCTTCGAGGCGATGGACACCGGGGTGCCGTTGCTGGCGTTCCTGTTCCTCGTCGCGCTCGGCGTCGACTACAACATCTTCCTCGTCACCCGGGCGCGCGAGGAGGCGCGCGAGCACGGCACCCGCACCGGCATGCTCCGCGCGCTGACCGCCACCGGCGGCGTGATCACCAGCGCCGGCATCCTGCTCGCCGCCGTCTTCGCGGTGCTCGGCGTGCTGCCGCTCGTGGTGCTCGCCCAGCTCGGCGCGATCATCTTCGTCGGCGTGCTGCTCGACACGCTCGTGGTCCGCACGGTGCTGGTCCCGGCGCTCGCCCTCACCCTCGGCGACACGTTCTGGTGGCCGCGGAAGGTCGGGCCCACCTGAGCCCGGCCGCGTCGCCGCGCCTGTCGGGGTCCCCGCTCGAGCGGGGACTCCGACACCAGGCTCAGCCCTCGCGGCCGCTGATCGCCGACGCCACGCGCTTGGTCACGTCGGGGTGGAACACGCTCGGGATGATGAACGCCGCGTGCAGCTCCTCGGCGCTCACGGTGTCGGCGATCGCCTGGGCGGCGCGCAGCAGCATGTCGACGGTCACCTCGGAGGCGCCGGCGTCGAGGAGGCCGCGGAAGACGCCGGGGAAGGCGAGCACGTTGTTGATCTGGTTGGGGTAGTCGGAGCGACCCGAGGCCACCACGGCGGCGTACTTGTCGGCCTCGGCCGGGTCGACCTCCGGGTCGGGGTTGGCGAGGGCGAAGACGACCGGCTTGGGCGCCATGGTCGGGATCCACTCGGGGTCGAGGATGCCCGGCGCGGACACGCCGACGAAGACGTCGGCGTCGACGAGCACCTCGCGCAGCGACCCGGTCGCCAGGCGCGGGTTGGTCGCGGCGGCCAGCTCGGCGTGGGCGGTGGACAGCGACTCGTCCCCGGCGGCGAGGGCGCCCTCGCGGTCGACGACGACGACGTCCTTCGCGCCCGCGGCGAGGAGCAGCGTGACGATGGCGGTGCCGGCAGCGCCGGCACCGGAGACGACGATCCGCACCTCGGCGAGCTGCTTCTCCACGCAGCGCAGCGCGTTGGTCAGCGCGGCGAGCACCACGATCGCGGTGCCGTGCTGGTCGTCGTGGAAGACCGGGATGTCGAGCGACTCACGCAGCCTGGCCTCGATCTCGAAGCAGCGCGGGGCGGCAATGTCCTCGAGGTTGATGCCGCCGAAGCCGGGGGCGATCATCTCGACGGCCTTGACGATCTCGTCGGTGTCCTGGCTGGCAAGGCAGATCGGCCAGGCGTCGATGTCGGCGAAGCGCTTGAACAGCGCGGCCTTGCCCTCCATCACCGGCATCGCCGCGCCGGGACCGATGTTGCCGAGACCGAGGACTGCCGAGCCGTCGGTGACGACGGCGACCGAGTTGCCCTTGATGGTGAGCTTGCGGACGTCCTCGGGGTTGTCGTGGATCGCCATCGACACGCGGCCGACGCCGGGCGTGTAGGCCATCGAGAGGTCGTCGCGGGTGCGCAGCGGCACCTTGGACTGGACGCTGATCTTGCCGCCGAGGTGGAGCAGGAACGTGCGGTCGCTGACCTTGTGCACCTTCACGCCCTCGACGCCCGACACGGCCGCGACGAGCTCCTGCGAGTGGGTGGCGTCGGCGGCCGAGCAGGTCACGTCGACGGTGAGGCGGTCGTGGCGCGACTCGGCGACGTCGATCGCGGTGACGACGCCCCCGTTCTTCGCGATGGTGGTCGCGACAGCGCCGACGACGCTGTGGTCGGCCGCGGTGTACAACCGCATGGTGATCGAGTACGACGATGCGGTTGCTGCCATGCCCGCACCCTCTCCCCCGGGCGGGGTTACGGGCAAGTCACCTGCGACTAGGCTCAGGTTGTGGACACAGAGTTCGTGGACGTTCCCGACAGCCACCGCTACGAGCTGCGATCCGGCGACCAGCTCGTCGGCTTCCTCGTCTACCGCCTCAACGGCGACGTGATCCGGCTGATCCACACCGAGGTGCCGCCCGCCTTCAGCGGGCAGGGCCACGCCTCGACGCTCGCCCGCTCGGCGCTCGACGACGCCCGCTCACGCGGGCTGACGGTGCGACCCGACTGCCCCTACGTGGCGTCCTACATCGAGAAGCACCCCGAGTACGCCGACCTCGTCGCCGCCTAGCCGGCACGCGCACGCGCACGCCGACGAACTCGACCCACCAGGACCGTCCGGGAGGACCCCGATGACCACGCCCACCCGCCGCCGCATGCGCTCGACCAGCATCTCGCTGGGCATCACCGCGCTGATGGCCAGCAGCCTGACCGGGTGCGCCTCCAGTGCCGACTACGCCGCCGTGTGCGTCGACCCGGACACCGAGGAGCGCGTCGCCGACGACCAGTGCGACGACGACTCCGACTACAACGGGAGCGGCGCCGGCTTCTTCTGGTACTACCTCGCCGCGAGGTCGGTCGTCCCCGGCGTCGGCTCGACCGTGACCGGCGGCACCTTCAACGGCCGCACCCTCAACGGCACGGTGCAGCGCGGCGGCCTGCCCACCACCGGCGGCTCGACCGTGAAGTCCGCGACCACCAAGGGTGGCTTCGGCGGCAGCTCGCGCGGCTTCGGCTGAGCCGGACCGTCCCGCACCCGACCACCCAGCACTGCACCGCACCGCTCAGGCACCACTCCCAGGAGACTTCCGTGACCGACCTGCTCGACGCCCTCCTCCACGCCGTCGCCTACGCCCTCGTCGGGGGCGCGATGCTCGTGGTGGCCTACTACGTGCTCGACCTCGCCACGCCCGGCCACCTCGGCACCCACCTCCGCGGCGTCGACGAGAACGGCAACGAGTCGGTGCACGCCCACTCCAAGGGCGCGGGCGTGGTCACCTCCGCGTGGCTGGTCTCCAACGCGGCGGTGCTCTTCACCGCCATCTGGACCAACGGCGAGACCTCGCTCGGCTCTGCGCTGGTGTGGACCGTCGCCTTCGGCGCGGTCGGCATCGCCCTCAACACCCTCATGTTCTTCGCCGTCGAGGCGATCACCCCGGGCGACCTGCGCCAGATCGTCACCGCCCCGGGGCCCGTGCGCCCCCTCGCCCAGGTCGCCGCGGCGGTCGCCCTCTCGGTCGGCGCCATCGTGTGCGCCAGCATCGCCTGACCGGGCAGGGGTCGAGGAGATGTGGCGGCACCGGTCGCGGGCGCGTGAGGGCTGGCGCGACACCGTCGTCGAGCAGGGACTGGTCTTCCCGACCACGAAGATGCCCGACGGCTCCGAGCTGCCCTACTGGAACGAGGACGCCTGGTACGAGGTGACCATGGAGGAGGTGGAGGCGCTCGAGGCCGCCACCGAGGAGCTGTGGGCGATGTGCCTGCAGGCCGTCACCCACATGGCGACGACGATGACCGACGAGCGGCTCGGCCTCCCGCCCGGCTCGCTGGGTGTCGTACGACGCTCGATCGAGGCCGACGACCCGGCGCTCTACGCCCGCTTCGACCTGGCGTACGGCGCCGACGGGTCGATCAAGATGCTCGAGATCAACGGCGACACCCCCACCGGCCTCGTGGAGACCGGGATCGTCCAGTGGAACTGGATGGAGGACGTGATGCCGGAGATGGACCAGTGGAACTCCGTCCACGACCGGCTGGTCACCGGGTGGCGCAAGCTGCGGCGGTCCGGGCACTTCGACGGCGACCGGATGCACTTCCTCTACGACCTGGGCGAGGAGGACTCCTACGACGGCGGCGAGATGGAGATGACCGTCCACTACCTGATGGACGCCGCCGTGCAGGCCGGCTGGATCACGATGGCGCACCCGATGGCCGAGGTCGGCTGGAACCCCGAGACCCGCGACTACCGCGACGTCCACGACGAGCCGCTGCGCAACGCCTTCAAGCTCTACGCCTGGGAGGAGATGCTGGCCGAGCCGTTCGGCCGCCACGTCGTCGAGCAGCAGGAGTCGCGCCCGACGCGGTGGATCGAGCCGGCGTGGAAGGCGCTGCTCAGCACCAAGGCGCTGCTGCCGGTGCTGTGGGAGCTGTTCCCGCGCCACCGCCTGCTGCTGCCGGCGTACTTCGACGAGCCGCGCGACCTCGAGCGCTGGGTCGCCAAGCCGCTGCACGGGCGCGAGGGCGACAACATCCGCATCCACCTCGACGACACCCTCGAGGACGTCGTGATGCCCGGTGGGTACGGCGCCGAGGGCTGGGTCTACCAGGCCTACACCGACCTGCCGAGCTTCGAGGGCAACCGCGTGGTGCTCGGGTCGTGGATCGTCGACGGCGAGGCCGCCGGGATGCTCGTGCGGGAGTCCGACAACCTCGTCACCGACTACTTCTCCCGCGTCGCGCCCCACGTCATCAGCGACGGGCTCGCGCCGTCGGAGGAGCAGGTGGCGCAGTGGCTGGCCGAGCGCGTCGGCCCCGACGCGCCCTCGCTCGGCTAGCTCTGGTCGTCCAGCGCGTCCAGCTCCGCCAAAGCCGACTCCCAGCGCTCACTGCGCTCGGACTCGGTCTGCTCCCACCACGGCGTGCCCCGCTCGCCGAGCCCGACCTTGGCGAGCTGCGTCCGGTGCCGGGTGGCCTCGAGCTCGGCCTCGGACGACGCCGTGCGCACGCCCGACCGGCCGCGGCCCAGGTGCGACGTCAGTCGCGCGAGGGCGTCCGCCGGGATCGCCGGGTCCGTACGCCGCCAGCGCCGGCCGTCGACGACCAGCCACTTCTCGTCCTCGGTCGGCTCCACCTGCGCGCTAGCGCACCACGGAGTCGGTGATCGTCCGGCTCGCCCCGAGGAAGAAGATCCCCGGGATCGTCTCGAAGCCGTCGCTCGGGTTGTCGGTCAGCCGTGAGCCGTCGATGGTGAGGGTGCCGGTGCGGTCGTTGGAGACGAAGAAGATCGCGCCGCCGCCCTCGCGGGCGCGGTTGCCGGTGATCGTGGAGTCCTCCACGGTCAGGTGGATGTCGTCGCCGTCCAGGTAGATCGCGCCGCCCGACCCGCCGCCGGGGCTGCCGGGTCGCGCCGGGTTGGCGCCGCGCCCGATCGCGCGGTTGCCCGTGAACGTCGACCCGCTGATGCGCCACGAGACGCCGATGCTGCTCAGCGCCGCGCCGTTGCTGCACCGGCCGCCGGTGAAGGTGGAGCGGCGTACGACGACCGGCCGGTCGCGGTGCTGGTCGAGCACCCGGACGGCTGCCCCGCCCACGTCGGGGCCGGTGCGGTCGCAGCGGTTGTCGGCGAAGGTCGAGTCGACGATCGTGAGCCGGCCGCCGCGCACGAAGACCGCGCCACCACCGCCGCCGTCCGTCGTCTCCCCCGTGCTGTTGCCGCGGACGAGGCGCATCCGCTTCAGCACGAGCCGCGGCTCCGCCTGGTCGTTGCAGTGCGACGTCGTCCAGACCTGGGCCTTGTCACAGGTGTTCATGTAGAGGATCCGCCGCCGGCCCTCGCCGCTCAGGGTCACCTTGCCGCCGCCGTCGAGGACGACGCGCGCGGAGGTGTTGACCACCTTGGCAGTCTTCGTCATCGCGATGGTCACGGGGTCGGGACCGCAGTCGAAGCCGATCACGCCGCCCTTGGCCACGGCGCGCACGACCGCGCGTGAGGTGCACGACGCGGGAGTGCCGGTGCCGACGACCACGTCGGCGGTCCTCATCGCCGGTCGAGGAGGTCGCTCTGCGACCGTCACGAGACCCGCTCCCGCGGGCGCCGCCGACGCCACCACCGCGGCGACGACCGCCGCGGCGAGGACGCCGGCCCGGGTCACAGCGCCTTCTCGATGTCGACGGACAGCTTCTCCGGCTCGGTCTGCGGTGCGTAGCGGTCGATGACCTGGCCGTCGCGGCCGACGAGGAACTTGGTGAAGTTCCACTTGATCTTGCTGCCGAGCAGGCCGCCCTTGGAGTCCTTGAGCCACTCGAAGAGCGGGTGCGCGTCGTCGCCGTTCACGTCGACCTTGGAGAACAGCGGGAACGTCACGCCGAAGTTGCGCTCGCAGAAGTCGGAGATCTCCGCCTCGTCGCCCGGCTCCTGGTTGCCGAACTGGTCGCACGGGAAGCCGAGGACGACCAGGCCCTGGTCGGCGTAGCTGTCCTGGAGCTGCTGCAGGCCCTTGTACTGGCCGGTGAACCCGCACTGCGAGGCGGTGTTGACCACCAGCACGACCTTGCCGTCGTACTGCGCGAGGTCGGTGTCGGTGCCGTCGATCGCGGCGGCCGAGAAGTCGGAGAGAGAGGTCATGCCCCAGAGTCTGCCAGCGACGCCGGCACGAACGGTTCGCCGAACCGCTCACCGAACGCCCACTCGTCCAGCGGCCTGCGTGCGCGGTCGCGCCGGTCGCGCGCGGCGGTGCGCTCGTCGACCTCGGCGGGGTCGCCCGGCACCCCGACCGCGATGCCGGTGAGCACCCGGTGGGTGGCGGGGACGCCGAGCGCCTCGGCGAGCGCGTCGTGGTCGAAGCCGGCGAACTGGTGGGTGTGCAGGCCCATCGCCCCGGCCTGCAGGGTCAGGTGGGCCGCGGCCTGGCCGACGTCGTAGAGGGCGTGGTCGCTGTACGACGCCGCGTCCGGCTCGGTGCTCTCTCGCACCTGGGCAGTGGTGACGAAGACGACCGAGGCGCGCGGCACCCAGCCGGCGTTGCCGCGGCTCAGGGTCGCGACGAGCGTGTCGTGCTGGGGGGTGCCCGGGACGCAGACGAAGAACGCCCAGGGCTGGGTGTTGCCCTTGCTCGGCGCCCACTGGGCCGCGCGCAGCAGGGTCTCGACCTCGGTGCTGCTCAACCGGTGCGCGTCGTCGTACACGCTCGGGCTCCAGCGCGACCGCAGCGGCTCGGCCAGGCCGTCGGCGGTGGGGTGGGGTGCGCGGTCGGTCATGCGGCCGAGTATGCCGACCGTCCGGACGCCTCAGTGCTCGAGGGCGTCGGTGGTGCCGTGCCTCACGCGCGGGCGGGGACCAGCGTCGGAAGCGCCACGACGTCGGACGCCGGCTGGCGGCGTCGGCCGATGAGCTTGATCAGCTCGTCGACGACGATCAGCGTGGCGGCGAGGCCGGTGCAGATGCACCACTGGGCAAAGGTCAGGCCGGTGGTGCCGAAGATGCGTTGCAGGAAGTCGATGCTGGTGATGAGGATGATGGCCAGGAGTGCGAGCCCGTAGCGTCGCAGCTGGGTCACGGCCGGGAGTGCGTCCCGGTCGAAGATCGTGTTCACCTGGTCGCGGCACAGCAGCGCCCCCGCCAGGTGGAACAGCGACAGCGTCGTGAGCAGCATCGTCGCAGCGACCACGGCGCCCTCCTGGGCGTCGCCGATCTGGTAGGCCACCAGCGCCCCGACGGTCATCACGGCACCCTGGATGCACAGGCGGATCCAGTTGGCGCGCGAGAGGACCGGCGCACTCATGGGGCGCGGAGGGCGGGCCATCAGGCCGCGCGCCGGCTGGTCGAAGCCGAGGGCGATCGCGAGGGGGATGTCCACCACCATGTTGAGCCACAGGATCTGCAGCGGGTTCAGGGGCGAACCGTTGGCGATGTCGAGGACACCGGCAGCGAGGAAGACGGCGATGTAGGCCACCAGGGTCGACATCTGGAACCGCAGGTACTTCAGCAGGTTGTCGTAGAGGGTCCGGCCGTAGGACACCGCTCCGACGATGGTGGCGAAGTTGTCGTCGGTCAGGATCATCACGGCGGCCTGCTTGGAGACCTCGGTGCCGGTGATGCCCATGGCGACACCGATGTCCGCGGTCTTCAGCGCCGGCGCGTCGTTGACGCCGTCACCGGTCATCGCGACCACGTTGCCCATGCGCTTGAGCAGGGTCACGAGCCGAACCTTGTCCTCCGGCGCCACCCGGGCGATGACGCCGATGTCGTCCAGCTGCCCCAGCAGCTCCTCATCGGTCATCGAGGCGAACTCGTGTCCCGTCACCGCCCGACCGGGGATGCCCAGCTCGGTTGCGATGGCCGCCGCGGTGCTGGCGTGGTCGCCGGTGATCATCCGGACCCGGATCCCGGCGTCCCGACACTCCGCGATCGCCGCCTTCGCCTCCGCCCGCGGCGGGTCGACGATGCCGACCATGGCGAGCAGGGTGAGGTCGCGGACGTGGTCGATCAGGTCGCCCCCGGCCTGGATGACCTGCGGGTCGAGGTCGCGCTGGGCGACGACCATGACGCGCTCGCCGGCGTTCGCGATGTTGTCGTTCGCCTCGAGGGCCAGGTGCTGGTTGTCCGGGGTGATCGGCACCAGGGTCCCGTCGGGGCTCCGGAAGGTGGTCGCTCGCGCGATCAGCACGTCGGGTGCGCCCTTGACGTAGCAGCGGACGACGGGGCGGCCGTCGTCCGCCGTCATCTCGTGGAACGTCGCCATGAACTTGTAGTCGGAGTCGAACGGCACCTCGGCGACCCGTGGCAGCGCGGACCGGGTGCCGGCGATGTCCAGCCCGCCCTTCGCGCCCAGCACGATCAGCGCGCCCTCGGTGGGGTCACCGATCAGGCTCTCCCCGTCGAGCACGGCGTCCGCGCACAGCACCATCGGCAGGAGGTAGGGGTCGAGGTCGTGGTTCTGCCCGCCAACATGGGTGATGTCGCCGGCCGTGCTGTAGCCCTCGCCCGAGACCGTGTAACGGTTCTGACCGGGGATGAGCAGCTGCCGGGCGGTCATCTTGTTGAGGGTCAGGGTGCCGGTCTTGTCCGAGCAGATCGCGGACGTCGAGCCCAGCGTCTCCACCGCCGGCAGCCGCTTGACGATGGCGTGGCGGTTGGCGATCTCCCGGGTGCCCATCGACAGCAGGGCGGTCACCACGGCCGGCAGCCCGGTCGGGATGGCGGCCACCGCGAGCGCGACGCCGGTGACGAAGAGGGTGTCGAAGGACTCGCCGCGGGCGAGGCCGAGCATGAGGACCAGGAGCAGCGCCACGCCGGCGATGCTCGCGATGATCTTGGACAGCGAGTCGAGCTGCTTCTGCAGCGGCGTCTTGCTGGTCTCGGCGCTGGCGAGCATGTTGGCGATGTGGCCGATCTCGGTCTTCATGCCGGTGGCCGTCACGATCATCTCGCCGCGGCCGCGGGTGACGGAGGTGTTCATGTACGCCATGCAGGTCCGGTCTCCGAGCGGCACGTCCTCGCCCATCACGGGCTCGACCGACTTCCCGACCGGCAGGCTCTCGCCGGTCAGCGCCGCCTCCTCGATCTCCAGCGTCGCCGCGAGGTAGACGCGGCCGTCGGCGGGGATCAGGTTGCCCGCCTCGACCAGCACGACGTCGCCGGGCACCAGCTCCTGGGCGTCGATCTCGACGGCCTGGCCGTCGCGGCGCACCCGCGCGATCGTCTTCATCATCTGGGCCAGCGCCTTGACGCTCTCCTCCGCCTTGGACTCCTGGCGCAGCCCGATCACGGCGTTGAACACGGTCAGGCCGGCCAGCAGCACCGTGGTCCCGGTCTCCTGCGTGACGAGCTGGTTGACGACGGCCGCCACCAGGAGGATCACCTGCATGAAGTCCTGGTACTGCCGCAGGAAGGCCTTCAGGCCGGACTCCTTGGCGGTCTCCGAGAGACGGTTGGCGCCCATCGACTCCAGCCGCGCCTTCGCCTCCTGCGCGGACAGGCCGGTCTCGGGCGCGACTCCGAACGCCTGGGCGACCTGTGCCGCGTCGGCGCTGACCGGATCGACCGTCGGGCTCGCGGCACCAGGGACTGCATGCTCCGTCGTCATCAGCGACTCTCCTGTCGTCTACGTCGGACGTTGCCGCGCCGATTCCGTGGCTCGAACGTAGGCGTCGACAGGGAGGGGCGCCTCACCCAGAGCGGAGTAGTTTCCGTCGGTGGTCCGGGGAACGCACAGGGCCCCCGACCGTCTGGTCGGGGGCCCTGATCTGATCCGAAGTCACCATCTGAGGCTCGACGGTCTGCCGGCTGTGCAGCTACCCGTCGCGGTGGGCATTGATTCGGCCCCGATGCGAGACAAGGCATTCGCCGACCGCCACCGACCCGAGCAGCGCACCGCGGCTGCGATGTAAGCAACGAGTGGAACGCGGTTGCAGTCCGGCACGCAGCGCCTTCATTCGGAGCCCACGTGGACGGCGCAGCTCCTATCCCGGCGAGCTCTCCGATTGGGGCAGCGGCCGGAAGCAACCCATCGGCCGTGCATGCCAAACACGACACAAATAGGGTATATCGGTCGCATTTCCCTAGATCTGGTCAAGGATTCCCGGAGTGTGGTGTTAGGTTCCACCGGTACCTGTCTAGACCCCCAAAGCGATACGAGTGCTTGTGCGCCGTCGTTCTGGGAGGGGTGACAGCCGGAACTCGTGGCCCTGCCGGGCTCGAGTTCTGAGGACGAGGTGATGCGCTTTCGCAGCGTCTCGTCCTGGGGGGCAGTCGAAAAAGGACCCCCTAGACACCCCGAGAGCATCTGGAGATCACCCCCATGAAGTCCCACCTCACTGACGCGCGCTTAACGCGTCCCGTGATGGCGCTAGCGCTACTGTCCGGCATCTTGGCCGCGTCGTTCGCTGTCTTGCCCCACGTCCTTGCCTACGCGGCCCCAGCCTCGGATGACCAGGCCCCCGCGTCTTCGTACGGCATCTGGTCCGACTCGACGGTTCCCGTGGTGCCGTCTTCCGAGGACGCGCAGAGCGTCACCCTCGGCCTGGAGTTCCGCAGTGCCACTGCCGGCCGCTTGCGCGGGGTCCAGTACTACGCCGCCGGAGCCAATCGCCCGGCCACCACCGGCGCCGTGTGGAACGCCGCCGGGCGTCGAATCGCTTCGGTGGCCTTCCCGGCAACGTCGACTGACGGCTGGAAGACCGCGACGCTGAGCACGCCCGCTCGAATCCGAGCCGGCGAGAGGTACACCGTCTCGTATCGAGCTGCCAACGGGCACTACGCGACGGAGACGAACGTCTTCGACAACGGCAAGACGCTGTCCGCCCGCGGCCTGACCGCCCTCCGCGGCACCTTCACGTCCGGCACGGGTCGACCGACTCAGACGTGGCGAGGCTCGCACTACTTCATCGACGTCCTCTTCGCTCCCACGAGCGCAACGGCCACCCCGACGCCCACGCCGACGCCCACGCCGACGCCCACGCCGACACCCACGCCGACACCCACCCCGACACCCACCCCGACACCCACCCCGACGCCGACACCGACGCCGACACCCACCCCGACGCCGACGCCCACCCCGACGCCGACGCCGACCCCGACGCCGACGCCGACGCCGACGCCGACACCTGCCCCCACCGGATGGCCGACCGCGTCGAACACAGGCGTGCCAGCAGGAACCACGATGGTCACGGTTCCCGGTCAGCGCACGCAGGGGACCGGGTGGCGTTGGGATGGCGTGAGGGTCGTGGTCACTCAGAACAATGCCGTCCTGGACGGTCTGGACATCAACGGCGCCGTGCACAACAGCTACAACGGTGTGACCATCAAGAACTCGCGGATCCGCTGCACGGGCGAGCGGGACTGGTGCGTGGAGCTGGGCACCGGTTCGACCCTTACCGACACCGAGATCGGCGGCGGAGCGGGAGGAACAACCTTCCAGCCGAGCATCGGGGTGCTCTCCGGCTTCTATCAGTCAGGCCAGGCTCGCAACCTCGTGCAGCGCGTCAACATCCACCACACCGTCCACGGGATGCGCGTGGACGGTGACACCACGGTTGTTGACTCCTACCTTCACGACTTCCCGATGGGCGACCCCGGCTGGGAGGCCGCCCACACTGACGGGATCATGGCGACCGCCGGGGCGAACGTCACCATCCGGCACAACCGCTTCGAGACCGGTAACACCGCCCCGTTCTTCGTGCAGTGGCAGACCGGCAACGTGCGGATCAGCGCCTACCTGATCGAGGACAACTACTTCGTCGGCGTTCGGAAGAACGGTCAGCTCTCGTCCTACGGCGTGTTCTTCGAGAACAAGGGGATCGCCGAATTGCCCACCGTCCGGAACAACACCTTTGCAGGCGAGTTCCAGGCCGGGCACATCCTGGCGCCCCGAGGCTCTGCGGTCACGGGCAACGTCACGGCCACCGGCTCTCCCGCAACAATCACCTACCAGTAGTCCCCGCGTGCCGTGTCCGTGACCTAGGTCCACGGAAGCTCGCGATGAGCGGCCCCCACGCTTCGGCGTGGGGGCCGTTCGTCATGCGCCATGTTCGAGCGAGGAGAGGACCCCCAACCACGGCGCCATGAAGACGTCAGCGCGTTCATCGATCCGACCGCTGGGCGCCGCCGTCGAAAGTCACGACATCGCCAGTGAGTCTGACGGTCCGCCGAAACGCACAAGGCCCCCGACCGTCTGGTCGGGGGCCCTGATCGCTGTGTGCGCGAGGGGGGATTTGAACCCCCACGCCCTTTCGGACACTGCGACCTGAACGCAGCGCGTCTGCCGTTCCGCCACTCGCGCAAGAAGCGGGCTCAGGCTACCCCACCCCCGACAGGCCCTCCCAATCGGCCGGACGCCGGGGCGCCACCGTGGCGGAGCAGCACCCGGCCGGTACGCTCGGCCGCACCGGTCGGGCGGTCGTTGATGCCTGCCCACCACGACGGTTCGACGAGAGGAGGCCTGACGATGAACCCCCTGCAGCGCTTCGAGCAGCGGCTCGAGACCGTGATCTCCGGCGTCTTCGCGCGGGCCTTCCGCAGTGCCGTGCAGCCCGTCGAGATCGCCGCTGCGCTGCAGCGCGAGTGCGACAACAACGCGCAGGTGCTGAGCCGGCAGCGCCGACTGGTGCCCAACGACTTCCACGTCGAGCTGTCCGCCACCGACCTCGAGCGCATCGTCGGCCTCGGCCGCGCGCTCGAGCAGGACCTCGTCGACCAGCTGCAGGACCACGCCGACGCGCAGGGCTACGTCTTCACGGGGCCCATCAGCATCGCCTTCGAGTCCGCCGACGACCTGACCACCGGCCGCTTCCGGATCAGGTCCAAGGCGCAGGCGAGCGTCACCGACAACGACTCGCGGACCCGCACCCGCTCCTCCCACGCCACCCTCGAGGTCAACGGCACCCGCCACCCGCTGCGCCCGCCCGGCCTGGTGGTCGGCCGGGGCACCGAGGCCGACCTGCGGATCAACGACCCCGGCGTGAGCCGGCGCCACCTCGAGCTCGAGGTGAGCATCGACGGCGTCGAGGCGGTCGACCTCGGTTCGACCAACGGGATCCTCGTCGACGGGTCGAAGGTGGCTCGCGCCCGCCTGCGCGACGGGTCGACGATCCGCATCGGACACACCGAGATGACGGTCCGCATCGACGGCGGACGCGACGAGGCCGGGGGCTGGAATGTCTGAGCTGACCCTCTTCCTGATTCGCATGGCGTTCCTGGCCATCCTGTGGATCTTCGTGCTGTCCGCGATCTCGGTGATCCGCTCCGACATGTTCGGCGCGCGGGTCCCCGAGACGGCGCGCAACGGCGCGCCCGCTCCTGCCCGCAAGGGCAAGGCCGCGAAGGCCAGCAGGAAGCCGCGCCGCGGTGCGCCCACCCATCTCCTCGTCGTCGAGGGTGAGAACCCCGGCACCCGTGCCGAGCTCGCCGACGCCCCGCTCCTCATCGGCCGCGGCAGCGACGCGGCGATCAAGCTCGACGACGACTACGTCTCCACCCGCCACGCGCGCGTCGCGGTGAGCGGCGACGAGTGGTTCGTCGAGGACCTCGGCTCGACCAACGGCACCTACGTCGGTCCCGTCCGCATCACCCAGCCCACCACCATCGGCCTCGGTGTCCAGGTCCGCGTCGGCAAGACGATCCTGGAGCTGCGGAAGTGATGTACCTCCACTACTCCGCGATCTCCGACGTCGGCCGGGTGCGCCGCGAGAACCAGGACAGCGGCTACGCCGGTCCGTGGCTGCTGACGGTCTGCGACGGCGTCGGCGGCGCGGTCCGTGGCGACCTCGCCTCGAGCACCGCCGTGCAGGCGCTGCGCAAGCTCGACCAGGAGCCGGACGACGACATCCTCGGCCAGGTGGCCGGTGCCGTGCACCGTGCCGACGACCGGATCGCCGAGCTGGTCGAGGAGGACCCTGCCCTCAACGGCACCTCCACCACCGCCACCGTCGCGCTCTTCGACGGCACCCGCTTCGGGGTCGGTCACATCGGCGACAGCCGCGCCTACCTCTACCGCCGCGGCGAGCTGCGCCAGCTCACCCACGACCACACGTTCGTCCAGTCGCTCATCGACGAGGGCCGGATCACCGAGGAGCAGTCGCGGACCCACCCGCACCGCAACCTCATCCTCAAGGCGCTCGACGGCATCCGCCACGAGGAGCCCGACCTCTTCGAGTTCCCCGCCGAGCCGGGCGACCGCGTGTTCCTCTGCAGCGACGGCGCGTGCGGCACGCTCACCCACGACCGGATGGCTGAGATCCTCGGCACCGGAACCCCCGACTTCGCCGCGGTGGAGCTCGTCCGCGCGAGCCTCGAGGCGGGCAGCACCGACAACGTCACCTGCCTCGTCGCCGACGTCTCCGAGGAGGCGCCGCCCGAGGACCTCACCCCCCTCCTCGTCGGCGCGGCCGCCGACCTGCCCCGGCGCCTTCCGCTCGGCGGCGCGGTCGGCGGGCTGTTCCGTGGCCACCGCTCCGGTGACACCGGCGAGATCCCGCCCGTCCCGGACGACGTCCCCGAGGGCGCCTACGTCGCCGACCCGATCGACCCCGAGGCCGCGCGCTACGCGCCCCGCGACCCCGGTCGTCATGCCTGGTTGCGCCGGCTGCTGGTGGCCGCCGTGCTGCTCGGCCTGGTCTGGGTCGTGCTGGCCGCCGGCTGGTCGTGGAGCCAGCAGCAGTTCTACGTCGCCGAGGACGACGGCAAGGTCGCGATCTTCCGCGGCATCGACGCCAGCCTCCCCGGCGTATCGCTCTCCCACCCCTACGAGGTCACCGACGTCGAGCTCACCCGGCTCAGCGACATCGACGCCGAGCAGGTCCGCGAGGGCATCGAGTCCGACGACCTGGAGGACGCGCGGCTGACCGTGGACAACTACGCCGCGCGCCAGGAAGTCGACTGACGGGCCGACTGCGATGAGTCAGACCGGGACCCTCATGGGCTTCGTGCACCGGCGCCGCCGGGGCGCGGAGCTGTTCCTGCTGATCCTCGCGCTCGCGGTCGGCATCGGCGCCTACGCCGCCGTCGGCCTCGGGGTCGAGGGAGCCGTGCCCGCAGACATCCTCGGCTACGGCGGCTGGCTGACGGGGCTGATCGTCGCCGCGCACATCACCGTGCGCATCGTCGCGCCCTACGCCGACCCGGTGCTGCTGCCCCTCGTGGCCGCCCTCAACGGCCTCGGGCTCGCGGTGCTGCGCCGCCTCGACCTGACCTACGAGTCGTTGGGCGACCCGCACACCTTCGCGCGTCAGCAGCTGACGTGGATGACGCTCGGCGTCGTCCTGTTCATCGTCACGCTGGTCCTGCTGCGCGACCACCGGGTGCTCCAGCGGTTCACCTACACCGCGGGCCTGCTCGGCATCGCGCTGCTGATCCTGCCCTTCCTCCCCCTCGTCGGTCGCGAGATCAACGGCGCCCGGATCTGGATCAACGTCGCCGGCTTCAGCTTCCAGCCGGGCGAGGTCGCCAAGGTGATGCTGGTGATCGCGTTCGCCGGCTACCTCGTCCTCCACCGCGACGCCCTGGCGCTCGCCGGGCGCCGGGTCGTCTTCGTCGACCTGCCGCGCGGGCGCGACCTCGGCCCGATCCTGGCGATGTTCGGCGTGTCGATGATGATCCTGGTCCTGCAGAACGACCTCGGGTCCTCGCTGCTGTTCTTCGGCCTCTTCCTCGCGATGCTCTACGTCGCCACCGAGCGGCCCGGCTGGCTCGTCGTCGGCGGCCTCCTGTTCGGGGCCGGCGCGCTGGCGGCGTACACGTTCGTCGGCAACGTGCAGAACCGCTTCAACTTCTGGCTGCACCCGATGGACTACTACGACGACTCGCCCGGCAGCTACCAGCTCGTCGAGGCGCTGTTCGGCCAGGGCTGGGGCGGCCTCATCGGGCGCGGCTTCGGCAACGGCTTCCCCGAGCGGGTGCCGTTCGCCTACTCCGACTTCATCCTCTCGACCATCGGCGAGGAGCTCGGCCTGACCGCGATCATGGCGGTGATCCTCTGCTACGGCCTGATCGTGGAGCGGGCGCTGCGCATCGCGCTCATCTCGCGCGACGGCTTCGGCAAGCTGATGGCCGTCGGCCTCGGGACGATCATCGCGCTCCAGGTCTTCGTCGTCATCGGGGGCGTCACCGGCCTGATCCCGCTCACGGGCCTGACCACCCCGTTCCTCTCGTACGGCGGCTCCTCGCTCGTCGCCAACWGGGTCGTCGTCGCGCTGCTGCTGCGCATCTCCGACCAGGCCCGCCGGCCCACCCCCCGCCTCGACCCGGTCGACGACGCGGGCGAGGACAGCGAGACCACCCAGGTGGTGAAGCTGCGATGAACAAGCCCATCCGCGTCGTCTCGGTCTTCTGCCTCGTGCTCTTCATGGCGCTGCTCGTCAACGTCACCTACCTGATGTACGTCCGCGCGGACACCCTGTCCGACGACCCCCGCAACCGGCGGATCATCACCGCGACCTTCTCCCGCGAGCGCGGTGCGATCCTCGTCGGCAAGGACGCCGTCGCCCGCAGCGTGCCGTCCGACGACAAGTACAAGTTCCAGCGCGTCTACCCGCAGCCGATGAAGTACGCCCCGATCACCGGCTACTTCTCCTGGTACGGCCAGACCGGGGTGGAGAGCTCCCAGAACTCCGTGCTCGCCGGCGACGACTCGCGACTGTTCGTCACCCGCCTCGTCGACATGCTCAGCAACAGCGACCCCAAGGGCGGCAACGTCCAGCTGGCGGCGAACGCCGCCGCGCAGGACGCCGCGTGGGAGGGCCTCCAGGCCCTGCCGGGCGATGCGCAGGGTGCCGTCGTCGCGCTCGAGCCGACGACCGGGCGCGTCCTGGCGATGGCCTCCACGCCGACGTTCGACCCGAACAAGCTCGCCTCGCACGACTTCGGCGCCGTGGCCGACCTCAGCAAGGAGCTCAACGCCGACCCCCGCGAGCCGCTGATCAACCGCGCGATCGGCACCACGCTGCCGCCGGGATCGACGTTCAAGCTCGTCACCGCCGCGGCCGCGATCGAGTCGGGCAACTACGACGCCGACTCGCAGGTCCCCGGCGGCTACCGCTTCAAGCTGCCGCAGTCCACGACGTCGGTCGGCAACTACGACGGCGGCAACTGCGGCGGTCGCCGGATCACGCTGACCCAGGCGCTGCAGGTCTCCTGCAACGTGACCTTCATGAGCCTGGCCAACGAGCTCGGCGTCGACGCGATGGCCGACCAGGCCGAGGCGTTCGGCTTCAACGACACCTCGCTGGAGGACCTCGGCGGCCAGGCCGAGTCGCTCTACCCGCGTGACCTCGACCCGCCGCAGACGGCCCTGTCGGGCATCGGCCAGTCAAGCGTCACCGCCACCCCGCTGCAGATGGCGATGGTCGTCGCCGCGATCGCCAACGACGGCGACGTGATGCGCCCCTACGTCGTCGACGAGGTGCGCGCGGCCAACCTGTCGGTGCTCGACCGCACCGACCCGCAGAGCATCAGCAAGGCGATCTCGAGCACCACCGCCGAGGAGCTGACCACGATGATGGTCGCGACCGTCGACTCCGGCACCGCGACCCCGGCACAGATCCCGGGCGTGCAGGTCGCCGGCAAGACCGGCACCGCGCAGTCCACGGCCGACCGGCCGCCCTACGCCTGGTTCGTCTCCTTCGCGCCGGCCGACAACCCCCAGGTGGCTGTCGCCGTGCTGGTGCAGTCGAGCGACACCTCGCGCTCGGAGATCGGCGGCGGGCGCCTCGGCGGCCCGATCGCCAAGGCGGTCATGGAGGCGGTGATCAACCAGTGACGGCGCTGACCCCGGGCGGACACGTCGACGACGCCCAGCGCTACCTCCTCGAGTCGCGCATCGCCACAGGCGGCATGGGCGAGGTGTGGTCGGCGCGCGACACCGTCCTGGACCGGCCGGTGGCGGTCAAGGTGCTCAAGGCCGAGTACGCCGACGACGCGCTCTTCCGCACCCGCTTCGAGACCGAGGCGCGCAACGCCGCCGCGCTCCACCACCCCGGCATCGCCGCGGTCTTCGACTATGGGCAGGGCGCACCCCGCGACGGGTCGTCGACCCACCGCCCCTACCTGGTCATGGAGCTCGTCGACGGCCAGCCGCTCTCCGCCCTGCTGCGACCGGGGGCCCCGCTCGACCCGGCCGCCACCCAGGAGCTGCTCGCCCAGGCGGCCGACGCCCTCGGCGTCGCCCACGCGGCCGGGATCGTGCACCGCGACGTGAAGCCCGCCAACCTCCTCGTGACCCCCGACCGCCGGATCAAGGTGACCGACTTCGGCATCGCCCGCGCGGCCGAGGGGATGGCGCTGACGCAGACCGGTGAGGTCATGGGCACGCCCGCCTACATCTCGCCCGAGCAGGCCGAGGGCACGTCGGCCACCGCGGCGTCCGACGTCTACTCCCTCGCCGTCGTGGCCTTCGAGTGCCTGGCCGGACGCAAGCCGTTCGTCGCCGACACCCCGGTCGGCACCGCCATCGCCCACCTGCGCAACCCGGTGCCCGACCTGCCCGACACGGTGCCCGCCGACCTCGCGGCCGTGGTACGCCGTGGGATGGCCAAGTCGCCCGGGGAGCGCTTCCCCGACGGTGCCGCGTTCGCCCGGGCGCTGCGTTCCCCCGCCTCGGTCACCGGGGCGGGCGTTGCCACCGTCGTCGCCCCGCCCGTCGCACCTGCGGGGAGCACGACAGAGGTGATGCCGGCGGCCGCACCTGCTCCCGCACCCGCCCCGACCCCGGTCCCGGCCCCCGAGCCGGCGCCGCCCGCCCGTCGTCGTACGACGCCGTGGCCGCTGCTCCTCGGCATCGCGGCCGTGCTGGTCGCCGTGCTGCTGGCCGTCTGGCTCGGCACCCGCGACGACGAGCCCACCGGCTCGACAGGCGACAACACGCCCTCGCAGGGTCAGTCGCAGTCGCCCGGGAACTCGCCGAGCCAGTCACCCAGCCAGTCACCCAGCCAGACGCCCACGGACACACCGACGGAGACTCCCAGCGAGACGCCGAGCGAGACCCCGACGGAGACGCCCACCGAGACGCCCACCGAGACCGAGCCGGCCCCGGTCGACGTCGACCCCGCGGCCTACGTCGGGCGCGACCGCAAGGACGTCGAGAAGGAGCTGCGCGACCTCGGCCTCGAGCCGGTCGCCGTGGAGCTGGACAACCCCGGCGACCAGCCGGACGGCATCGTGGACTCGGTCGAGCCGAGCGGCGCCCTCCAGGAGGGCGACCAGGTGACGGTCAGCTTCTGGGGCAAGACCCCGCCGGGCCAGCGACAGGACGACGAAGGGAACGACCAGGGATGACGCAGCCGGAGCCGACGCTCATCGGCGGCCGCTACGAGCTCGGCGAGCTCCTCGGCCGAGGTGGCATGGCCGAGGTCCGCAAGGGCAAGGACCAGCGCCTCGGCCGCACGGTCGCGGTCAAGCGGCTGCGCACCGACCTCGCCAGCGACGCCACCTTCCAGGCCCGGTTCCGACGCGAGGCGCAGTCGTCCGCGTCCCTCAACCACCCCTCGATCGTCTCGACCTACGACACGGGCGAGGAGATGGCCACCGACGGGTCCGGGGTCGCCCAGCCCTACATCGTGATGGAGTGCGTCGAGGGGCGCACGCTGCGCGACATCCTGCGCGAAGGGCGCAAGATCCTTCCCGAGCGGGCGCTCGAGATCACCGCCGGCGTGCTGTCGGCCCTCGACTACAGCCACCGCGCCGGGATCATCCACCGCGACATCAAGCCCGGCAACGTGATGCTCACGCCGTCGGGCGACGTGAAGGTGATGGACTTCGGCATCGCCCGCGCGATCTCCGACGCCTCCTCCACGATGACGCAGACCGCGGCCGTGGTCGGCACCGCGCAGTACCTCTCCCCCGAGCAGGCGCGCGGCGAGACGGTGGACTCACGCTCCGACGTCTACTCGACCGGGTGCATGCTCTACGAGCTCCTCACCGGCCGGCCGCCGTTCGTCGGCGACAGCCCCGTCGCGGTCGCCTACCAGCACGTGCGTGAGCAGGCGGCCCCGCCGTCCGACCTCGACGACCAGCTCGACCCCGAGATCGACGCGATCGTGATGAAGTCGCTGGCCAAGCGCGTCGAGGACCGCTACCAGAGCGCTGCCGCGATGAAGGCCGACATCGAGCGCTACCTCGCCGGCCACCCGATCCAGGCGCCCGCCGTCCTGCCGCCGGCGGAGACGCAGTACGTCCCGCCTGTCCCGCCGGGCGACGCCACCTCGACCATGGCCGCCTCGCCGCCGCCCCAGCGCGACGAGCCGTCGCGCAGCCGCGCCGGGTGGTGGGTCCTCGCCGGGATCCTGGTCGTGGCCCTGCTCGCGGGCGGTGCGTACGTCCTCAACGGGATGCTCTTCGACGACGCGCCCGAGCGTTCCCCGGTGCCCAACGTCGTCGGCCTCACCGAGGACGAGGCCCGCCTCCAGATCGCCGATGCCGGCTTCCAGGTCGGCCGGATCACCCGGGAGACCTCCGAGACGGTGGCCCCCGACACAGTCATCGAGCAGGACCCCAACCGCGACGTCTTCGCCGACCCCGGCAGCTCGGTCGACTTCGTGCTCTCCCTGGGCAAGCCCGAGGTCGAGGTCCCCTTCGTCGTCGGCACGCTGCGCAAGGAGGCGCGGGCCGCGATGCTCGCCCAGGACCTCAAGGTGCGCTTCCAGGAGGAGGACTCCGACGAGCCGCGCTTCCAGGTCCTCAGCACCGACCCGCCCGCCGGCACGTCGGTCGAGGAGGGCACCACGATCACGATCGTGTTCTCCGACGGACCCGAGAAGATCCCCGACGTCCGCGGGCTGAAGCAGGGCCAGGCCGAGCGGGCCATCCGCGACGCGGGCTTCACCCCGGACGTACGCACCGACGCCGCCTCCACCGAGCCCAAGGGCACGGTCGTCGACCAGATCCCGGCCGGCGGCACCGCCGACCAGGGCAGCACCGTGACGATCTTCGTCTCCGCCTACGAGGAGCCGGTCGAGACGCCGACCGAGACACCCACCGAGACGCCTACCGAGACGCCCACGGAGACACCCACCGAGACGCCGACCGAGACGCCCACGGAGACCCCGCCGGCGTGATCGCGGTGGTCGGCGCGGGGACTACTCCGGGATCGGCGTCGCGTAGGTGAGGTCGAGCAGGCCCTCGTAGGGCGGCGCGACCGCCGAGTCGAGGCGGGCCATGTCCCACGAGACGCCGCCACCCGGCACGAGGGTGTAGTCGCGGTAGGTCGCGAGGATGGGGTCGGTGGTGAGCTCGGCCTCCATCTTGGCCGGGTCGCCGATGCCGACGATCACGTAGGGCGGCGAGTAGGGGATGCCGTGGAGGGTGACCTGGTTGCCCTCGCACTTGATGCCGGTCGTGGAGATCAGCCGCTGCCCCTGGATGGTGACCGCCTCGGCGCCGGCGTTCCACATGGCATTGGCGACGGCCTGGATGTCCTGCTGGTGCACCACCAGGTCGTTGGGGTCGCCGTCGTAGGCCAGCCGGGACTCCTCGGATGCGTCGTCGAGGGAGACCTTCACGGCCTGTCCGGTCTTCTCGGTCAGCCCCGCGGGGTCGACGAGGGTGGCGATCTCGTCCTGCGCCCGCTTGACCGACCGGTCGCCGAGCTGCGTGCTGAGTGCCTCCACCTCGGCGTTGAGCGAGCCGGCCTGCGCGGTGAGCTGCGCCGCCTCGTCGCGCTCGGCGCGGACCACGGAGGCGAGGTCGGTGAGCCGTCCACCGCGGAGGTCGAAGCCGTCGCTCTGCTCCGCGCTGACCGCGAACAGGCCCCCGATGAGCAGGATCATGACCGGCGTCGCCACCCGCCACAGGCGACGACGCCCGGGGGACGAGTGGGACGGTGACCGCATGACGACTACGCTAACCCCCCGTCGGGCACCGTACCGCCCGTGACCGGTGCTGCGAGCGCGCCGGGACCCTGACAGACCAGCCCCAGGAGCAGCAGTGTCGAAGTCCCCCACGATCACCTCCCCGGAGAAGACCTCGCTCTTCACCCCGAGGTTCGTGATCGCCCTGGTGCTCATCCTCGCCGGCATCGGCTGGCTGGTCTTCTACTACGTCCAGGCCCGCGGCAACCCGCTCGCCTTCCCGCCGGTCGAGGGCACGCCCAAGGTCATCGCCGACCTCGGTGACTGGAACTACCTCATCGGCTTCGGGCTCCTGCTGGTCGGCCTGATGGTCTCCGCCCACCCCTCCACGCCCCTCGGCCGCGGCCGCGGCGTCGTGGTCGGCATGCTGGGCTGCTTCCTCATCGGCCTGGTGTGGATCTGCACCTTCTACGTCTTCTCCGACGACCTCTCCAAGCTGCCGATCTTCAACGACCTCGGCCAGTGGAACCTCGTCGTCGGCATCGCCTTCATGGCGGTCGGGTTCAGCTTCGCGACCAAGTGGGAGTAGGTTCTCCCTCGGCCCGGTGATCCGGGTCACCACGGCACTCGCGCCTCGAGCGGTGAGTGAGGCGCCTTCCTGGGGAAGGGAAGGCGTCTCTCTCACCGCTCGAGTCGATTTCGGGCCCGGGAGATATCCCCACTGTGGACAACGTCTGTGGAGAATTACACGTCTGTAGTTATCCACACCTGTGTGCACAGCTGGGGATATCGAGCACGGCGCCCGGCGGCCGGTCCCCGCGCAACGACACGGCCCCACCTTCCCGTCGTACGACGAGGGGCGGGGGCCGGTGGGCCTGCCGGGCAGACGTCAGGAGAGGGCGACGTCCTGCACGAGCGCGAGCCCGAGGAGAACGGCCAGCAGGAGGCCCAGGCCGACCCACTGCACGAGCGCGCGCCGGGGCGCCGGGGCGTAGGCGATGATCGCCGCGGCCAGCGCTCCGCCGAGGAGGCCGCCGAGGTGGCCCTGCCAGGAGATGTAGCGCCAGCCCACCACGGTGATGACGACGCCGAGGACGAGGTTCTGCACGAGCCACTGCGAGTTGAGCCGGGCCTTGCTGGCCAGGACCAGCAGGGCGCCCAGCAGGCCGAAGATCGCTCCGGAGGCACCGACGGTGGAGGTGAAGTCGTAGCTGAACCACACCACCATCACCGATCCGGCGACGGCGCTGATGAGGTAGATGGCCAGGAAGCGCACCCGGCCCACGATGCCTTCGAGCGCGGGGCCGAAGAGGAACAGCGCGAACATGTTCATCGCGAGGTGCCAGATCTCGACGTGGGTGAACGCCGCTGTCACCAGCTGCCACCAGGCCCCGTCGGAGAAGCCGGCCTGGAAGGTCGCGCCGGACGCCTCGCAGAGCTGCTTCTCGATGTCGTAGAGGGAGCCGTTGGCCGGGTCGCACACCCCGACGGGTCGCAGCGCCAGCAGGTGGGTCAGCCACGAGGTGCGACCACCCGTGATGGTGATCGCCAGCCACACCACCGCGTTGATGCCGATGAGGACGAACGTCGTCAGCCGCGGGTCGGCGCTGCGCTCGCCGCCGTACATGGCGCGGTTCTGGCGCGACCCCTTGCTGGCCTCCTTGACGCAGTCGGGGCACTGGAAGCCCACCGCGGCGTCGCGCATGCAGTCGGGGCAGATCGGCTTGTCGCAGCGCTGGCAGCGGATCCAGGTCTCGCGGTCGGGGTGCCGGTAGCAGGTGGGCACCCCGGCCGCGGTCTGGTCCGCGGGCGGCCCGTCAGGTGGCTGGGTCAAGGTGGATCGCGTCGCGGGTCGGTGTGCGGACCGGGGTGGGTCAGCGCTCGATGCTGACGGACTCGAAGACCACCGGCTCCTGCGGGCGGTCCATCGCGCCGGTCGGGCTGGTGGCGATCGCGTCGACCACGTCGCGGCTGGCCTGGTCGGCCACCTCGCCGAAGATCGTGTGCTTGCGGTTGAGCCACGGGGTGGCGCCGACAGTGATGAAGAACTGCGAGCCGTTGGTGCCCGGGCCGGCGTTGGCCATCGCGAGCAGGTAGGGCTTGTCGAAGACGAGCTCGGGGTGGATCTCGTCCTTGAAGGTGTAGCCCGGGCCGCCGGTGCCGGTGCCGAGGGGGCAACCGCCCTGGATCATGAAGCCGTCGATGACGCGGTGGAAGCCGAGGCCGTCGTAGTACTTCTCGCCCGAGCGGCCCGCGTCGTCGCGGTAGTCCTTGGTGCCCTCGGCGAGGCCGACGAAGTTCTCGACGGTCTCGGGAGCGTGGTTGGGGAACAGGTTGACGACGATGTCGCCCCGGTTGGTCTTGAAGGTCGCCTTGGGGTCGGCCATGGGATGTGCCTCTCAGCTGTCGGTCTGTCGTACGTCGAAAGTGGCGCGGCACGGCTGCCGTGCGCCTCGATCCTGCCACGCCGCGCCCACCCGCGAGCCAGGCAGGGCGCTCGCACGACGTCGTCCGTCCGGCCCACCCGGGCGGGGCTGGTCGCGTCAGGGTGGGCGTGGTGAGATGGAGCCACACTGACTGAGGAGGTCACGCATGCCTTTCGGCCGCAAGAAGTCCCTGATGGACCGTGCGCACGACTACGTGGAGCAGCTCTCGGAGACCGTCACCGACACCGTCGTCCCCCAGCTGGAGTCGGCGTGGGAGCAGGCGGTGGAGAAGGCCGGACCCGCGCTGACCGACGCGCGTGACAAGGCCCAGCCGCTGCTCGAGGAGGGGCGCACCCGCGCCACCGAGGCGGCCGCTGCCGGAGCTGCGCTCGCCGCCGTCAAGGGCGCCGAGGCGCGCGAGAAGGCCGCCCCGCTGCTGGCGGAGGCCCGCGCCACCGCCGCCGACAAGGCGGCCGTTGCCGCCGCGCTCGCCTCCGAGCGGGCCGCCGAGGGCCGCGACATCGCCGTTGCGAAGGTCAACGAGCTGCGCGGCGTCGAGCCCGAGCCGCAGGGCAGCAAGCTGAAGAAGCTCCTGGTGCTCACCGGGCTGCTCGCCATCGGCGGCTTCGTGTTCACCAAGCTCAAGGGCAAGCAGGACGCCGGGGCCAACTGGCAGTCGACCTACGTGCCCCCGGCCCCGCCGAAGCCCGCGACGACCGGGTCGGCCACCCCGCCGCCCACGCCCGCCTCCCCGGCTTCGACGTCGGCCGCACCCGGTGGCGACCCGCTCACCGACCCGCTGCCAGACGAGGTCACGGCCGACGACGTCGTCACCGTGGACCCGCCGGCCACCGACGACACCGGCGGCGGCGCCCCGGGCGAGGCGATCAGCGACTCGATCGAGGAGGCGCACCCGCCGACCGACCCCGACGCGCCCGCCGACGTGATCGACATCGACGACGTGCCCCGCAAGAACTAGCAGCACCCGCAGCACCGCACCGGGCGGTGTCCCACCCACATTCGACTGGCTCGACATGTGGGTGGGGCACTGCCCGAGTCGCGTCCACGGCGTGTCGCCCGGGGGGCGGTGGCTAAGCCACCTTCGGCCGGCTCGGAAGGTGGGTGGGCCACCGCTCGTCGGCGCTCGGAGGAACGTCAGGGGGTGTCGACGCGGTTGGTCTCGATCCAGTCGTCGATGTGCTCCCACCAGTTGAAGAGCCACTCGATGCGCTCCTCGCGGTCGGCCGGGATGTCCTCGCGGGCCACCCGCCACCAGCGCATGGTGATCTGCTTGTCCATCGGCAGCTCGCGCCACAGGTCGCCGACGGTCAGCAGGTGGTCGAGCCCGGTGTGGGCGACCATCAGCACGTCGGCCTCGGGCGCGGCATCGAGCGCGGCCAGTACGCCGCCGGGGCGGGGCGCCAGGACGTGGACCATCTCCTCGGCGCGCACCGCCATCTTCTCCAGGCCGAGCTTGCGGAGCTTGGCGATCGCGCGGTCGCGTCGCGCGGCGGTGAAGTTGCCGCCCTCGGGGAAGATCACGAAGGCGTCGTTGTGGTCGAGTCCCGTGGCGAGCGATGCGATCTGGGACTCGAGGTCCTCGCCGGCCGCCGGGTTCGGGGAGATGAAGCGGGCCGGGACCCGGTTGAGGACCACATCGATCGCCGGGTCCCAGGCGAGGGTGTTCTTCAGGACGACCCGCGGCTCGCGGTGGTACCAGTGCAGCAGGGCGTACATCAGCACGAACGAGTCGCCGGGGCCCGCGTGGCGGCACATCACCAGCACCGGCCCATCCGGCACCCGCGACGGGTGCGGACCGTCGGTGCGGATGCGCAGGGCCAGCACGCGGCGGGCCTCGCGGAAGAACACGATCAGCGCGCCCTGCACCAGGTCGTAGTGGATGCCGGCGAAGTAGGGCGAGCGGATCCGCCAGCCGAAGCCGCTGGCCAGCCACAGGCCGAGCATCACTGCCAGCATCAGGGTCTCGAAGGTGGCGTAGAGCAGCACCAGCCACAGCACGCGCAGCGCGCGCCACCGGCCGGGAAGCACCGGCGCGAGCGCCGCGGCCACCAGCAGCCAGCCCGGGAGGGTGAGCCACATCAGCGCCGTCAGGGCGACCACCGCCGGGGCCACCACCAGCCGACGGAGGACCCACACGAGAGGGCGCCTCATGGCCGGCCGAGCTCCGCGTCGAGGTAGTCCCGCGAGGCGGCGTACGTCGCGTCGATGCGGGCCTGCACGCCCGAGAAGTCGCGGTGGGAGAGCAGCGAGTCGTCGCGCGACGACGTGCCGGCGGCGGGCAGGACGTGGGCCTCGACGCCGTCGGGGATCGTCGCCATGTCGCGCGTGAACCGGTGGCGGCGGGCCACCTCGAAGCTCACCCGCGCCACCTGCCACGGCCGGGTCGGCACCTGCAGGGGCCGGTCGATCCGCCCGACCTGGAGCACGAAGACGCGGGTGGCGCCGAGCTCGACCGCCCGGCCCACCGGGATGGAGTTCACCAGGCCGCCGTCGAGGAAGTGCTCGCCGTCGACCTCGGCCGGCGGGAGCAGGCCGGGCACGGCGGCGCTGGCGAGGATGGCCGGCACGATCGGCCCCTCGGTGAACCAGTGCTCGGCCGCTCGCTCGATGCTCGCCGCGCACACCTCGAGCCGCACCGGGAGGTCCTCGAAGCGGGCGCTGCCGAGCTCCTCCTCCAGCCGGGTGCGCAACGGCTCTGAGGAGTAGATGTGGGTGCCCGTCGAGACGGCCCGCCGGACCGTGCGCAGCGGCCGGTCGCCGTACACGTCGCGTCCCCGCGCCGTGGTGACCCACAGGTCGGTGAGCCGGTCGACCACCGCGAGCTCGGGCTGCCGGGCGACCATGGCGCCGTTGAGGGCGCCGACGCTCGTGCCCAGGACGAGGTCCGGGACGACGTCGCGCTCGAGCAGCGCCCGCAGCATGCCGACCTCGACGGCACCCAGGACGCCGCCGCCACCGAGGACGAACGCGGTCACCATGGGTCGACCCTAGTGAGGATCAGGCGAGCTCGGGGTGCTCGGCGCGCACGCGGCGGGTGGCGCGGTGCTCGGCCCAGAAGGAGACCAGCGGGATCGTGCCGCAGACGAGGGTCACCAGGGTGAAGGGGAAGTCCCACCTGGCCCGGCGCGAGAGCAGGAAGGCGCTGAAGAGGAAGATCATGTAGAGCCAGCCGTGCGCGACGCCGAGGTAGGTCGTGATCAGCTCGCCGGCGTGCTGGGCGTCCGAGCCGGGGGTGACCCAGGTCGGGGTGCTGTCGAAGACGCCCCACATCGGGGATCCGTCGAAGTTGGCCAGCGGGACGCCGATCAGGCAGAGCACGACGAGCAGGACGCCCACGATGGAGGCCATGACGCGGTAGGCGGTGAGGGTGCGGGACACGGCGGCCAAGATATCCGGCACCTCCTATCCGGCACTCGGTGAGGGCAGGTCGGGTGCCAGGTCGGGGTTGGTCGCATCGCGCCGCCAGCGCCACCAGATGAAGGCGGCGAAGGCCCCGAAGACCCACCACTCGACGGCGTAGAGCAGGTTGCGGACGCCGGTCGTGCGGCTCGGTGTCGGGAGCGCCGCGAGCTCGGCCTCCTCCAGCCCGGGACCGGGGTCCTGGCTGATGACGTAGGCCGACCAGAGGTCCACGTCGACGCGCTGCACCGCGTCGGCGACCCGGATCTCCGGGAAGACGTCGTCGGTCGGGTCGTCGTCGACGACCAGGGTGCCCTCGGGGGGTTGCAGCCAGCCGGTCACCTCCGCCTCGCCCGAGGCGGCCAGCAGCTCGGCGTCGGGCTCGGGCGCCCAGCCGCGTACGACGAGCACCGCGGCGTCACCGGTCTGCAGCGGGGTCACGGCCCAGTAGCCGGGCTCTCCGTCCAGCGACCGGTCGGCGACCCAGAAGCCGCCGTCGAGCCACTCGCCCGCCACCTCCACCGGCCGACCGAGGTCCGGGGCGGGGAACGGGTCGTCGTTGCCCATCACGTCGTCCAGCGGCACCGGCGCGATGCCGGTCAGGTCGCGTGCCTCGGCGTCACGGTGCGCCTGCCAGGCGTCGTACTGCCACTTCCCGAGCATCCCGGCGATCCCCACCAGCACGAGCGCGAGGGCCGCCGCCCCGAGGTCGGTCAGCAGGCCGGGTCGGCGGGGGGCGGTCACGGCCTCGATTGTCCCAGCCGCCCGGTCACCGTCCTCCGGCGGATGCGAGCTGGTCCCGCCGTCGAGTGAGGTACGCCATCTCGGCGGAGTTGCCGGACAGCTCGATCGCCCGGTCGTAGGCCTCACGCGCCTCCGCGCTGCGGCCCAGCCGGCGCAGCAGGTCGGCGCGGGTGGCGTGGAAGGCGTGGTAGCCGGCGAGGGGCGTGGCCAGCGCGTCCACCTGGGCGAGGGCGACGTGCGGGCCGTCGAGCTCGGCGACGGCGATCGCGCGGTTGAGGGCCACGACCGGCGACGGGTCGAGCCTCACGAGCTGGTCGTAGAGCGCCGCGACCTGCGACCAGTCGGTGTCCCGGGCGTCGGCGGCATCGGTGTGGACGGCGTTGATCGCGGCGAGCACCTGGTAGCGCCCGGGCGGCCGGCCCGAGGCGAGCCGCTCGCGGACGAGCGCGTGGCCCTCGGCGACGAGCGTGCGGTCCCACGCCCCACGGTCCTGCTGGTCGAGGGTGACCAGCTCGCCGTCCGCGGACACCCGGGCGGTACGTCGGGCCTCCGTGAGCAGCATCAGGGCGAGCAGCCCCGCCGCCTCGCCGTCCTCCGGCAGCAGCTCGCGCACCAGGCGCGTGAGACGGATCGCCTCGCCCGTCAGCTCGGCCCGCACCGGGTCGGTGTCGGCGCCGCTGGCGAGGTAGCCCTCGTTGAACACGAGGTAGAGCACGGTCAGGACGCCGTCGATCCGGGACGGGAGGTCCACCGCGGCCGGGACGCGCCACGGGATGCCGGCGGCCTTGATCTTCGCCTTGGCGCGGGTGACCCGCTGCGCCATGGTCGTCTCCTGAACGAGGAACGCGTGCGCGATCTCGGAGACGGTGAGGCCGCCGACCATGCGCAGCGTGAGCGCGACCCGCGCCTCCATCGCGAGGGCCGGGTGGGCACAGGTGAAGAGCAGTCGGAGTCGTTCGTCCTCGACGACGCCGGCTGGCTCCGGTGGTTCCGAGAGCTGGTCGGTGAGCATGTGGGCCTGCCTCTGCTTGGCGTCGCGCCGGCTCTCACGGCGTAGGCGGTCGAGCGCCTTGTTGCCCGCGGTGGTGGTCAGCCAGGCGCCCGGGTTGGGTGGTACGCCGTGGGTGCGCCACCGCTCGACGGCGATGGCGAACGCCTCGGCCGTGGCGTCCTCGGCGACGTCGAGGTCGCCGAAGCGCCGGGCGAGGGTGGCCACGACCCGGGCCCACTCCTCGCGGTGGACCCGGGCCAGGACCTCGTCGAGGCCCGTTGCGGCCCCGAGGTCGGTCTCTGCGTCGGTCATGGGTCAGGCCACGCCGCCGAACGGGCGGATCTCGACCTTGCGGTGGCAGGCGCGGGAGGCGTCCGCGGACAGCGCGAGCGCGACGTCGAGGTCGTCGGCGGTGATGACCCAGAAGCCGGCGAGGAACTCCTTGGACTCCACGAACGGGCCGTCGGTGAACACCGGCTCACCGGCGCGGCTGTCGGTGACGGTGGCGTCCTTGGGATCGGTGAGCCCGCCGCCGAAGACCCAGCGGCCCTCGTCCTTGAGCCGGTCGTTGAAGGCGTCGATCGCGCCGGGCGCCGAGTCGTCGGTGGGGTTGTCGGTGTCTCCGATGACGGTGAGGAGGTAGTGCATGTCGGTCTCCAGTGGTCGGCGGCCACCCCTGTCGGGCGACCTCTCACCCCTACCACGAACGAGCCGGGGTCGATACGACAGCGGCGGCCGACGAATTGTCGGCGCGGCTCAGGCCGAGGCCAGGGCCAGCTTCACCGCGAAGCCGACGAAGACCGCGCCGACCGCCGAGGTCGCGCCCGCCGACAACGCCTTGCGACGTCGGAAGGCGGCCGCGAGGTGGGTGCCGCCGAAGATCAGGACGCTGAGGTACGCCGCGCTTGCCAGCGTCGCGAGCGTGCCGAGCACCAGGAACGAGACCACCGGGTGGGCGTAGGCCGGGTCGACGAACTGCACGAAGAAGGCGACGAAGAAGATGATCGCCTTGGGGTTGAGCAGGCTGATCACGAGCGCGCGACGGTAGGGCCGCTCGCCGCGAGCCTGCGGCTCCACTCCGGCCTCGACAGCGGCGTCGGCGATCTGGTCGGCGACGGGGACGCGCGAGCGCCACATGCCCCAGGCCGCGCGCAGCATGCCGATGGCGAGCCACAGCAGGTAAGAGGCGCCCACCCACTTCACGACGGCGAACGCCGACGGGTTGGCCTGCAGCAGCGACGCGACGCCGGCCGCGGACAGGGTCATCAGCACCGCGTCGCCGGTCCACACCCCCGCCGCGCCGGCGTACCCGCTCCGGACCCCGCGCCGTGCCGCGACGGAGAGGACGTAGAGCGAGTTCGGGCCCGGCAGCAGGATGATCAGGACGAGGCCGACGAGGTAGGTCGGTAGGTCGGTGATGCCCAGCACGCGTCCCAGTGTGCGGCCGGCCGCGGGGCGCGGGTCACCGATTTCGACAGGTGGGCCGAACGTCACACGCGACGCCGGAGCCGTGAGGTCATCAGGTGACCCTGTGGCAGCGGCCACGGCAGTCCCCGCGCCGACTCGGGCGAAGCTCAGCCGGGGCTGGTTGGCGCGCCGAACGTTCGCAGGACGTGTTCGAGAGTGACGGCCAGCAGCTCGTGCGTCGCCTCGCGGGTGGCGTCGCCGCGCAGCCAGCGCCGGGTCGCGGCGCGGTTGAGGCCGGTCCAACACTCGAGCGCGTAGCGCAGTCGGATCGAGTCCTGGGGGGCGATGTCGGAGTGGAAGGTCGCGAGCCACGCCACCGCGCGGCCTCTGAGGTCGGCGACCACACGGCTCACCTCGGGGTCGGCTATGTCATCACCGGGCGCGATCGTCCCGAGATAGATCGTGCGGTTCGCCTCGGTCCAGTCCAGCCAGCGTGAGACGGAGTCCGCCACCCGTGCGCGGGCGCTGCGCCCCTCGGGCGCCCGCAGGCCGTCCTCGCGGAGGGCATCGATCCTCTGGAGCAGCGCGATGTAGACCTCGGTACGGCCACCGAAATAGTGGTGCACCAGCCCGCGAGTGACACCTGCCGCACGCGCGATGTCCTCGACCGAGACCTCTTCGTAGCCACGCTCGGCGAACAGGTCGTTGGCCGCGTCGAGGATCTGCTCGCGTCGCTGCGCGGGATCGAGGCGCTTGTACTTCGGCGTCGTGGTCATGCGTGCAGTGTTGCAGTGATTGGCGATTCGTCAAAAAGAGGTCGGCGTCTCGTTGGGACTGCACCAAGGGCACCGGTGCCTTGAATTGGCACTTCGTCAACAGACTGTTAGCATTGTGTCAACAAGTCGATTCAGTCGCGTTGCGACCTGGCGAACACCCCGCAGCTCTCCTCCGACCCCGCTTGGCCACTCACCGACCCGCCAGAGAAGTGCGGAGTCCCCTACGAATGGAAGTCATCATGAGGAAGCTCATCACCACCACCGCGCTGGCCGTCACCGCCATCAGCACCACGGTCGCGCTTGCTGGACCCGCCAACGCCACCGACGACTGCACCTGGAACAGCGGCACCGACGCCGCGCCCGGCGCGTGGGCGTGGAACTCGTTCACCGACTGGTCCACCAGCGACGCCACGCCCGCCGACCCGGACGAGTCCGGTGAGGACAACCTCGCCAACCTGATCCAGATCGGCGAGGGCTGGACCGACACCGCCGACTCCGCCTACCGCCAGAAGGTGAGCGACGGCTGGCAGCGGTTCACCCCGTGGTCGACCAGCGACACCGCTCCCGCCGTCGCGGCCAACGAAGAGGCCGGACACCGCTACACCCGCGAGGTCGGCAACAACGACGGCGCTCCCGCCACCGAGGGCAAGCCCGCCGTCCCGGGCACTCCCGCCGTTCCGGGCACGTCGACCGTCTGGGCGAGCTTCTCCCCCAACAAGGAGCAGGGGCCCCTGACCGACGCGCCGTCCTACCCGACCGACAGCCGCGGCACGTGGAACGCGAAGGACATGATCCCCGGTGGTCACGCGGGTCCCGACGGCATCTACAGCCAGAGCGACGGAAGCGGCAACGGGTCGTGGTTCTACCGCTCGGTGGGTACGCCGGGCACTCCGGCAGTCCCGGGCACCCCGGCAGTTCCAGGCACCCCTGCCAAGGCGGAGACGTTCCACACCGAGTACCAGTTCGACGTGTACGCCTTCCACTACGAGTACCGCTGGTCCGTCTACCAGCGGCGCATCACCGAGGGCACTGCTCCCGTGACCTGCGACACCGACGAGCCGACGGAGGAGCCGACGGACGAGCCGACGGAGGCGCCGACGGACGAGCCGACCGTGACCCCGGAGACCCAGACCGACGAGCCGACCGAGACGCCTCAGACGGCCGCCACCCCGCCGGTGGCCGAGGTGCTGGCAGCCCACACCGCCACGTCGGTGGCCCACGTGCCCGCAGCAGCCCACACGGGAGTCTCGTCTGCGGGCACCACGCCGGTAGCTCAGGTGATGCCGGCCCAGGTGGCGGCCCACGCCCCGAAGCAGCACCGCGCTCCTGCCACGGTGCCCACCACGATCGACGCTGGGCTGTGAGATGAAGTGGCTCCTGTTCGGCCTCCTGGCGGTCGTCTCGCTGACCGCCTGCGGCGGCGCCGTGACGGAGCCGCTCTCGTCGACAGCCTCGACGCAGAGCGAGGTCGACGCCCCTGCCGTTACTCCTGTCGCTGCTGCTACCCCTACTGCTGCGGCGGATCCCACCAAGCCGACCCGGCTGCGGCTGGACGAGATCGACGCTCCCGTCGTCCCGCTGGACCTCGCCGGATCCACGCTGGTCCCGCCCGACGATCCCACGGTGCTCGGCTGGTGGGGCAAGGATGCCGGGGCTCGGCACGGGGTCACCCTGCTGGTGGGGCACACCGTGCACACCGGCGGCGGGGACCTCGACGACCTCGAGGACGTGCCGGTGGGAGCCACCGCACGCGTGAGCGGGATTCGCTACCAGGTCGCCAGCGTCAAGGTGATCAGCAAGACCGCACTCGCCGAGCAGGCTCCGCGCCTGTTCGCCCAGTCCGGCCCGCACCGACTGGTGATCGTCACCTGCGAGGACTACAACCCGGCAACTGGCCACTACGACGCGAACGTGGTCCTGACCGCGACCCGGTCGAACTGACGAGCCGCCTTGGCGGGGTGCTCAACCGACCGGAAGACCCAGGACACGCAGAAGCCGCTCGCTGAGTTGCGGCTTCTCTCTGGTGGAGCCTAGGGGACTCGAACCCCTAACCCCCTGCTTGCAAAGCAGGTGCGCTACCAATTGCGCCAAGGCCCCGTGGTGGCGCCGGGGCGCCGGAGGTGGAGCGTCAGGCCTTCTCGACGGTGTCGGTGGCCTCGGCCCAGAGGGCCTGCTCGTTCTTGCCCTCGTCCATCTTCTTCTTCGCGACGACCGCGCCGGCGGCGGCGAGTGCGACCAGCAGGAGCTTCTTCATGGACTCTCCTCGGGATCGGAGCGAAGGGTGGTGCGAAGGGATGGAGTGGGCCTAGGAGGACTTGAACCTCCGACCTCTTCCTTATCAGGGAAGCGCTCTAACCGTCTGAGCTATAGGCCCGTGCATGCCGCAAGCGGCGACGCCGAAGGTTACCTGACCACGGTCAGGCGGTGCCAATCGGCCCGTGTCGTTCAGGCCGGGCTCACTTCTCGTCCTCGGCGAGGGTGACCTCGATGCCGCCGAGGAGGGCGGCCGCGAGGTTGTAGAGGAACGCCGTGAGGGTCGCGATCGCGGTGATCAGGATGACGTCGACGACCGAGACGAGGAGCGTGAAGCCGAGCACGCGGGACATGCCGACGTAGTTCGTGACGTCGAAGGTGGAGTTGCCGCTGTCGCCCTCGACGATGCTCGCCACGGCCGAGTTGATCGAGTCCCACACGCCCGCAGCGCCGAGCACCGACCACACCATGAAGATGGCGACGAAGGTGACGACACCGAAGGCGACGGAGAGCAGGAACGACGTCTTCATCACCGACCACGGGTCCACCCGGGTCAGCCGCAGCCGGGCCCGACGCGGCTGGCGCCCGGCCGCACGACGCACGCGGCTGCCGCGCGACTCGGCCGGTCCGGCGTTGGCGCGGTGCTCCTCAGCGGCGCTGGACAGCGTGTCCTGGAGCCGCTCGGTCAGGGACCGCTTGCTGGGCTCGCCCCCGGAGGTACGGCGGGGAGTCGCGGTGCGCTCCGACATGGGTCACTCACTCCTCGGTGTCGTCGGCGGGGGCATCGGCAGGTGCTTCGACAGCGTCCTGACCATCGATTGTTGCATCGTCGACGACGTCGGGCGATTCGACGGCAGCCTCACGGGCGCCTGCCTCGACCTCGGCGGCGGCCTCGGCAGCCTGCTCCTCGACCTCTTCGTCCTCGCGTGCCTCGACCGAGCGGGCCACGACGGCGACCGTGTCGCCCTTCTTGGGCGTCACGAACTTCACACCCTGGCTGTCGCGACCGGTGGCCCGGAAGTTGGCGTCGATCGGGCTGCGGACGACCTGCCCACCGCTGGTGATCGACAGCACCTCGTCGCCCTCCTCCACGATGAACGCGCCGACCAGGCCGCCGCGGTCCTCGTTGGTGAGCTTGACCGCTCGGATGCCGACACCGCCGCGGTTGGTGGTGCGGTAGTCGGTGATGCGCGAGCGCTTGGCGAAGCCGCCGTCGGTGATGGTGAAGACGTACTGCTCCTTCACCTCGCTGTCCTCGACGGAGGCGCCGGCCTCCTCGACCGCCTCCTCCGCCGCGACCTGGTCGGCCCGGATCACTGAGAGGGAGAGCACCGCGTCGTCGTCGTGCTTGAACTTCATCCCGCGTACGCCGCCGGTGGCGCGGCCCATCGGGCGCAGCTGCTCGTCGCTGGCCTGGAAGCGGATCGCCTGGCCCTTGCGGGACACGAGCAGGATGTCGTCGTCGGCGTTGACCAGCTCGGCGCCGATCAGCTCGTCGTCGTCCTCGCGGAAGTTGATCGCGATGACGCCGGCCTGGCGCGGGCTGTTGTAGTCGCCGAGCTTGGTCTTCTTGACCAGGCCGGTGCGGGTGGCGAGCACGAGGTAGGGGGCCTGCTCGTAGTCGCGGATCGCCAGCACCTGGGCGATGTCCTCGTCGGGCTGGAAGCTCAGCAGGCCGGCGACGTGGCCGCCCTTGGCGTCGCGTGCGGCCTCGGGCAGGTTGTAGGCCTTGGTGCGGTAGACGCGACCGGCGGTCGTGAAGAACAGCAGCCAGTGGTGGTTGGTCGTGGCGATGAAGTGCTGCACGACGTCGTCGCCGCGCAGCGTCGCACCGCGCACGCCCTTGCCGCCGCGCTTCTGCAGGCGGTACTGGTCGGCACGCGTGCGCTTGGCGTAGCCGCCGCGCGTGATGGAGACGACGAGGTCCTCGTCGGGGATCAGGTCCTCCATCGACAGGTCGCCGTCGGCGGCGATGATCTGCGTACGCCGCTCGTTGCCGTACTTGTCGACGATCTCGGTCAGCTCGTCGGAGACGATCTGCCGCTGGCGCGCCTCGTTGGCCAGGATGTCCTCGAGGTCGGCGATGACACGCTCGAGCTCGCCGAGGCGGTCCATGATCTTCTGGCGCTCGAGGGCGGCCAGGCGACGCAGCTGCATCTCGAGGATGGCGTTGGCCTGGATCTCGTCGATCTCGAGCAGCGCGATGAGTCCCTGGCGGGCCTCCTCGACGTCGGGGCTGCGACGGATGAGGGCGATGACCTCGTCGAGCGCGTCGAGAGCCTTGGCGAGCCCGCGGTAGATGTGGGCCTGACGCTCGGCCTCGGCGAGCCGGAAGCGCGTACGCCGCTGGATGACCTCGATCTGGTGGGTGACCCAGTTGGAGATGAACTGGTCGATCGGCAGGGTGCGCGGCACCCCGTCGACCAGGGCCAGCATGTTGGCCGAGAAGTTGGACTGCAGCTCGGTGTGCTTGAAGAGGTTGTTGAGCACGACGCGGGCGACGGCGTCGCGCTTGAGGATGATCACCAGGCGCTGGCCGGTGCGCGAGCTGGTGTCGTCGCGGACGTCGGAGATGCCCTGGATCCGGCCGGAGTCGGCGAGCTCGGCGATCTTGAGCGCCAGGTTGTCCGGGTTGACCATGTAGGGGAGCTCGCTGATGACCAGCATGACGCGACCCTTGGCGTCCTCGTCGATCTCCACCACCGCGCGCTGGGCGATCGAGCCGCGACCGGTGCGGTAGGCCTGCTCGATGCCCTGGCGGCCGACGATCAGCGCGCCGTTGGGGAAGTCGGGGCCCTTGATCCGCTCGACGAGCGCGTCCTGCAGCTCCTCGCGGCTGGCGTCGGGGTGCTCGAGCGCCCACTTCGCACCGTCGGCGACCTCGATGAGGTTGTGCGGCGGGATGTTGGTCGCCATGCCGACCGCGATGCCGGCCGAGCCGTTGACCAGGAGGTTGGGGAACCGGCTGGGCAGGATGGTCGGCTCCTGCGAGCGACCGTCGTAGTTGGGCTGGAAGTCGACGGTGTCCTCGTCGATGTCGCGGACCATCTCCATGGCCAGCGGCGCCATCCGGCACTCGGTGTATCGCATGGCCGCGGCGGAGTCGTTGCCCGGCGAGCCGAAGTTGCCCTGGCCGTTGATGAGCGGGTAGCGCAGCACCCAGGGCTGCGCGAGGCGCACCATGGTGTCGTAGATCGCGGAGTCGCCGTGCGGGTGGTACTGACCCATCACGTCACCGACGACGCGCGAGCACTTGGAGAAGCCGCGGTCGGGGCGGTAGCCGCCGTCGTACATCGCGTAGAGGATCCGGCGGTGCACCGGCTTGAGCCCGTCGCGTACGTCGGGCAGCGCGCGCCCGACGATCACGGTCATCGCGTAGTCGATGTAGGACTGCTGCATCAGCGTCTGCAGCTCGATCGGCTGGATGCGCTCGTCGCCGAGGCCGAAGCCGTCTGCGCCGCCGGTGCCGGTGGGGGTCTCGGTCATGTCTGGTTATCTCCTGCGTTCTATCGATGTCTAGGGCTGGTCGTAGATCGGACTAGCGACCTAGATATCGAGGAAACGGACGTCCTTGGCGTTGCGCTGGATGAAGGAGCGGCGCTGCTCGACGTCCTCGCCCATGAGGATCGAGAAGATCTCGTCGGCCTGGGCGGCGTCCTCGAGGGTCACCTGCTTCATCAGGCGGGCGTCGGGGTCCATCGTGGTCTCCCACAGCTCGTCGGCGTTCATCTCGCCGAGACCCTTGTAGCGCTGGACCGGGTTCTCCTTGGGCAGCTTCTTGCCCTGCGCGAGGCCGTCGGCCATCAGCGCGTCGCGCTCGGCGTCGGAGTAGACGAACTCGTGCTCGGCCGGCTTGTTCCAGCGCAGGCGGTAGAGCGGCGGCTGTGCCATGTAGACGTAGCCGTGCTCGATGAGCGGCTTCATGAACCGGAAGAGGAGCGTCAGCAGCAGGGTGTTGATGTGGTGGCCGTCGACGTCGGCGTCGGCCATCATCACGACCTTGTGGTAGCGCAGCTTGTCGAGGTTGAACTCCTCGTGGATGCCGGTGCCGAGGGCGGAGATGATCGCCTGGACCTCGGTGTTGGCCAGCACCTTGTCGATGCGGGCCTTCTCGACGTTGAGGATCTTGCCGCGAATCGGGAGGATCGCCTGGATGCGCGGGTCGCGGCCCTGGCGGGCCGAGCCGCCGGCCGAGTCGCCCTCGACGATGAAGACCTCGCACTCGACCGGGTTGGTCGACTGGCAGTCGCTGAGCTTGCCGGGGAGCCCGCCACCGCCGAGCAGGCCCTTGCGCCCGCGCGCGAGCTCGCGGGCCTTGCGGGCCGCGATCCGCGCGTTGGCCGCGGCCTGCGACTTGCGCACGATGTCGCGCCCCTCGGCCGGGTTCTCCTCGAACCAGGCGCCCAGCTGGTCGTTCATGATGCGCTGGGTGAAGCCCTTGGCCTCGGTGTTGCCGAGCTTGGTCTTGGTCTGGCCCTCGAACTGCGGCTCGCCGAGCTTGATGGAGATGATCGCGGTCAGGCCCTCGCGGATGTCGTCGCCCGAGACGCGGTCCTCCTTCTTCTTGATCAGGCCCCACTCCTCGCCCCAGTTGTTGACGAGGGAGGTCAGCGAGGCCCGGAAGCCCTCCTCGTGCGTGCCGCCCTCGTGGGTGTTGATGTTGTTGGCGAAGGTGTGGACCGACTCGGTGTAGGTGGTGTTCCACTGCATCGCGACCTCGAGGCTCATGTGCTGGCCCGAGGCGCCCTCGGCCGTCTCGGCCTCGAAGGAGATGACCGTCGCGTTGGCCTTGTCCTTGCGGCGGTTGAGGTGCTCGACGTAGTCGACGAGGCCGCGGTCGTACTTGAAGACCTGCTCGAGACCGCCGGCCTCCGCCCGCTTGATCGCGTCGTGTCCGGCACTGTCCACGTCGCCGGCGATCGTGTCGTCCTCGACTGCATCGACGATCGCCTCGGCCCGGGCGCGCTCGTCGCGGACGACGAACTCGACGCCCTTGTTGAGGAACGCCATCTCTCGCAGGCGGGCGGTGATCGTCTCGAGGTTGTAGTCGGTGTGCTCGAAGATGTCCTCCGAGGCGTACCAGGTCACGGTCGTGCCGGTGCCCTCTCCGGGCTCCATCGCGCGGACCTGCTCGAGGTCGGCATCGGGCACACCGAGCTGGAACGACTGGCGCCACAGGTGGCCGCGGTTCCTGACCTCCGCGACCAGGCGCGAGGAGAGCGCGTTGACGACCGAGACGCCGACGCCGTGGAGGCCGCCGGAGACCTTGTAGCCGCCACCGCCGAACTTGCCGCCGGCGTGGAGCATCGTCAGGGCCATCGTGAGGGCGGGCATGTCCTGGCCCGGGGCCGTGTCGGTCGGGATGCCGCGACCGTCGTCCTCGACCCGGACACCGCCGTCGGCCTGGAGCGTCAGCACGATGCGGGTCGCGTAGCCGGCGAGTGCCTCGTCGACGCCGTTGTCCACGATCTCCCAGACGAGGTGGTGGAGTCCGCGCTCGCCGGTGGAGCCGATGTACATGCCCGGGCGCTTGCGCACGGCCTCGAGGCCCTCGAGCACCTGGATCGCGGAGGCGTCGTACTCGACGCTGCCGTCGACGGCGGTGTTGGAGCGCTTCTCGACCGTCTCCTCCACGGCAGCGGCCAGCGCCTCGGCGCGCTCGGTCTCGCTCGGGCTGTCGGCAGGCTGTGGATCGGGAGTGGAACCGGGAGTGGCGTCGGTGGTGGCCGGAGTGGACTCGTGGTTCTCTTCGCTCAAGGCACGGCCTTCTGCTCGTCGCCCCGGACGAAGTCCGGGTGCGTTCGACATGAGTCGAGTCGCGGCGGTTGCGGGGCAACACGGCATGCGACTCGTGACCCTCATATTACCTGCCAGGGCCCCTGAACCGAAGCACCAACCCCCGGTTGGGGATGGATCCGAGGGAAAATGTGCCCTCAGCGGGCCCGTGAAGGCCTGTCAGCCGGTCGAACAGGGGGGTCGGTGGGTCCCCATGTGGTCGGGAGGCTCCCAGATCGGCAGAACGAGGCTCAGCCGTAGGTGTCGCGCGGACCGCGACCGTCGCGGCTCGACAGCCGCCCCTTGGTCCAGCTCGGCAGGTGGGGCCCGAGCACCTCGATCACGGTCACGGTGCCGTGCCCGAGCTCCTCGTTGAGGCGTCGTACGACGGTGGGCGCGAGCAGCTTGAGCTGGGTGGCCCAGGCGGTCGAGTCGGTGCGCACCACCAACCGGCCGTCGTCGAACGTCTCGGGCGTGCAGTGGTCGGCCACCTCGTCGCCGACGAGCTCGGCCCACCGCCCGAAGACCCCCTGGACCTTGAGGTCGAGCTCCCAGCCGTGGTTGGCGATCAGCCGCCCCATCGCCTGGTCGAGCAGCTGCGGGTCGCGGTCGTCGGGACGCGCGCCGGAGGACTTCGTGAACGTACGACGCCGGAAGGTCGAGGTCTTCTTCCGGGGCTTGCCGCCCGGCGTGGCAGCCGCTGCCCGGGCCGCCGCGCGCGCGAGGTCGAGCCCGTCGGGCTGGTGCTCCGCCGCGGCGTCCGCCGGCGTGGGCTCGTCGGACGACGCGTCCGTCGGACGGTCGTCAGTCGTCACGGGTCACCTGCCCGTCCGCGACCAGGTAACGGACACCCTGCAGGGACGCGGGCACGTCCGCCGCGACCGCGGCGGTGACCAGCACCTGCTCGGCACCGGCGACGAGCTCCGCCAGTTGCTGGCGACGCTCGGCGTCGAGCTCGGCGAAGACGTCGTCGAGGACCAGGATCGGGTCGTCGCCGTCGGCGCGCAGCAGGTCGTACGACGCCAGGCGCAGCGCGAGCGCGAACGACCACGACTCCCCGTGGGAGGCGTAGCCCTTGACCGGCAGGCGAAGCTGCGGGTCGCCGAGGGAGAGCAGCAGCTCGTCGCGGTGCGGACCGACGAGGGAGATGCCGCGGTCGAGCTCCTCCTTGCGCCGGGCGGCGATCGCGTCGAGCAGCGCAGCCTCGAGCGGATTGCGTGCCCCCGGTTGGGCGACCTCCTCGACCGCCTCGCTGGTCGAGGAAGGACGAGGTCCTGTCGCGAGTCCGAGGTCGATGCTGGCCTTGTAGTCGATGTCGGCGTCGTCGCGGCTCGCACCGCGGGCGACGGCCTCGTAGGCCTTGCCGAGGTAGGGGCGCAGGTCCTCGACGAGCCGCAGCCGGGCGCCGAGGATCTCGGCGCCGACGCGGGCCAGGTTGTCGTCCCAGATCTCGAGCGTGGACATCGCCGCGTCGCGTGACGAGCCACGCGCGACGCCGGCCGTCTTGAGGAGGCTGTTGCGCTGCTTGAGCACGCGGTCGTAGTCGGCCCGCACGCCGGCCAGCCTCGGCGAGCGCAGGATCAGCAGGTCGTCCAGGAACTTGCGCCGGTCCGACGGGTCGCCCTTCACGAGGGTCAGGTCGTCGGGGGAGAAGACCACCGTGCGCACGAGGCCGACGATCTCGCGGGGCCGGGGGAGCGGCGAGCGGTTGATCCGCGCGCGGTTGGCCCGCCCGGGGTTGAGCTCGACCTCGATCAGCGCCGGGCGTCCCTCCTTCACCACGGACGCGCGGACGATCGCCTGGTCGGCACCGGCGCGGACCAGCGGCGCGTCGGTCGCGACGCGGTGCGACGAGAGCCGGGAGAGGTAGTCGATCGCCTCGACGAGGTTGGTCTTGCCCTGGCCGTTGCGGCCGATGAACGCCGTCGCCCCCGGCTCCAGCGCGACGTCGATGTCGGCGTAGGAGCGGAAGTCGTGCAGGGTCAGGTGCGCGACGTGCACAGGGACATCAGCTCTCGCCGGGCTCCTGGGCGCTGCCGGCACCGGCCTTCTTCGCCGTCTCCGACTGCTCGGCGCCGGAGCTGCTGCCCTCGGCGTCGCCGCCCTTGGGTGCCGCGGAGCGGATCGCGTGGCCGCCGAACTGGTTGCGCATCGCCGCGACGGCCTTCATCGTCGGCGAGTCGTCCTGGCGCGAGACGAAGCGGGCGTAGAGCGCAGCGGTGATCGCGGGTGTCGCGACGGCGTGCTCGATGCCGGCCTCGACGGTCCAGCGTCCCTCGCCGGAGTCCTCGGCGTAGCCGGCGACCTTCGACAGGCCCGGGTCGTCGTCGAGCGCGGAGACCATGAGGTCGAGCAGCCACGAGCGGATGACGGTGCCCTCGCGCCAGGAGCGGAAGACCTCGGTGACGTTGTCGGTGAGGTCGGCCGCCTCGAGCAGCTCCCAGCCCTCGGCGTAGGCCTGCATGATCGCGTACTCGATACCGTTGTGGACCATCTTGGAGAAGTGCCCGGCGCCGACCTTGCCGGCGTGGACCGACCCGAAGTCGCCCTCGGGCTTGAGCGCGTCGAACGCCGGCTGCACCTTCGCGATGTCGTCGGCGTCGCCTCCGTACATCAGCGCGTAGCCGTTCTCCAGGCCCCACACACCGCCGGAGACGCCGCAGTCGACGTAGCCGATCTTCTTCTCCGCGAGCAGCTCGGCGTTGGCGATGTCGTCGGTCCAGCGCGAGTTGCCGCCGTCGACGATCACGTCGCCCTCGCCCATCAGGGCGGCGAGCTCCTTGACCGTCGCGCGGGTCGGGTCGCCCGCGGGCACCATGATCCACACGACCTTGGGGCTCGGCAGCGCCTCGACGAGCCCCTCGAGCGAGTCGACGTCACTGACGTCGGGGTTGCGGTCGTAGCCCACGACCGTGAGTCCCGCGCGGCGCATGCGCTCGCGCATGTTGCCGCCCATCTTGCCGAGTCCGACGAGTCCGATGTCCATGGTCACGAGACTAGCCGTGCGCGAGGAACGAGCGCACGGCTAGTCGGGGGAGGTCGAGTGGCACCGCGAGCGAGCCTGCGAGCTCGCGACGTGCTGTATCGAGACCCACCGCGACCGAATTCGCGATCGACAGCTCGCCGCCGACTACGACAGGAGCCTTCGCGGCATCAGCAGGTAGCGGAACGACCCCGTGGTGTCGTCGGCGTCGGTTCCGGAGATGACCACGGGCTTGGTCGCCTGGGTGAAGGCGAGGTCGACCATCTCCCCGTCGATGGCGGTGAGGCCGTCGAGCAGGAACTGCGGGTTGAAGCCGGTGGTCAGGTCGTCGCCGTTGATGTCGGCGTCGACGGCCTCGGTCGCCATCGCCTCGTCGCCGGAGCCGGCGTCGAGGACGATCTGGTTGTCGCCGAACTTCATCTGCACCGCGGTGTTGCGCTCGGCCACCAGCGCGACGCGCTTGACGGTCTCGATCAGGTCGGCCTTGCTGACCTTGGCCACGGTGAGGTGCTCGGCCGGGAAGAGCGAGCGCACCTTGGGGAACTCGCCGTCGAGCAGCCGCGTGGTGGTGCGACGTACGCCGCCCAGACCACTGCCCTCGAAGCCGATGAGGCCCTCGCCGGCGCCGCCCGAGCTCAGGGCGATCGTCACCTCGGCACCGGAGGTGAGTGACTTGGCGGTGTCGCCGAGCACCTTGGCCGGCACCAGCGCGGCGACCGACTCGTCGGGGGACTGGGGGTTCCAGGTGAGCTCGCGGTGCGAGAGGCGGAAGCGGTCGGTCGCGAGCAGCGCCATGGTCGAGCCGTCGATCTCGATCCRTACGCCGGTCAGCACCGGCAGCATGTCGTCGCGACCGGCCGCGGTCACGGCCTGCGCGACGGCGTGGGCGAAGTCGGCGCTGGAGACGGTGCCGGTGGCCGAGGGCATCTCCGGCAGCGTCGGGTAGTCGGAGACGGGCATCGTCTGGAGGCTGAAGCGCGCGGACCCGCAGGTGAGCGAGACGCGGGGACCGTCGAGGGTCAGCTCGACCGGCTTGGCCGGCAGGCTGCGGCAGATGTCGGCGAGGAGGCGTCCGCTCACCAGCGCCTTGCCCTCGTCATTGACCTCGGCGGAGAGCGTGGCGCGGGCCGAGGTCTCGTAGTCGAACGTCGAGAGCACCAGCCCGGCGTCGCTCGCCTCGATCAGCAGACCGGCCAGGACCGGCGAGCTCGGGCGGACGGGCAGGCTGCGGGCAGCCCAGGCAACGGCATCGGCGAAGACGTCGCGTTCGACGCGGAACTTCACAAGGGTCTCCTCGACGAGAGGTGGTGCGGGCAACGAGCGGCTGCACGCAGGCGGGAACTACACGCGTGCACGTGGGAAGTGCATCCTGCCACGCGCTGTCGAGCCAGCGGCAGGGTTCTCCCCAGAGTGAGGGCAGTCAGGTGTTGGCGGGAGATCGATCCAGTCTTGAGGTTCATAGTCGTCATAGGGTCCGTGGAAACTGTGGACAACTCAGGTTTGTGCAGGTCAGGGGTCCGAAACCCTGTGCACGACAGGTGTGGACGCCGCGCGGGCCCGCTGCCCGGCATGTGGATCGGCGGGCATTCCGTGTGGTTCGTCCCGAGGTGTCCACAGGGTCTGGGGATGAACTGTCGGACCGAACCACAACTTCTCCACACGCGAGGCAGGTCGCGGGCGGTTCGGGACGTCAGGCCTGGCGGGCCTGCATCTTGACCCGGTTGGTGAGCTCGCTGACCTGGTTGAAGACGGCGCGGCGCTCGGCGAGGAGCTGGCGGATCTTGCGGTCGGCGTACATCACCGTCGTGTGGTCGCGGCCGCCGAACTCGCGTCCGATCTGGGGCAGGGACATCGACGTGAGCTCGCGGCACAGGTACATGCCGATCTGGCGCGCCATCACCAGGTGGCGCCCGCGTGAGGGACCGGTGAGGTCCTCGAGCGAGACGCCGAAGTAGGCGGCCGTCTGGGCGATGATCAGCGCGTGCGTGATCTCGGGCTCGCCGCCCTCGGGGATCAGGTCCTTGAGCACGATCTCGGCCAGGGTCATGTCGACCTCCTGGCGGTTGAGGTTGGCGAACGCCGTCACCCGGATCAGCGCACCCTCGAGCTCTCGGATGTTGGTCTGGATCTTCGAGGCGATGAACTCGAGCACGTCCGGCGGCGCGGTGAGCCGGTCCATCGCGGCCTTCTTGCGCAGGATCGCGATGCGGGTCTCGAGGTCGGGCGGCTGGACGTCGGTGATGAGGCCCCACTCGAACCGGTTGCGCAGCCGGTCCTCCAGCGCCTCGAGCCGCTTGGGTGCGCGGTCGGAGGTCAGCACGATCTGCTTGTTGGCGTTGTGGAGGGTGTTGAACGTGTGGAAGAACTCCTCCTGGGTCTGCGTCTTGCCCTCGAGGAACTGGATGTCGTCGATCAGCAGGACGTCGACGTCGCGGTAGCGCCGCTTGAACCGGTCCTGCCGGTCGTCGCGGATCGCGTTGATGAACTCGTTGGTGAACTCCTCGCTGGAGACGTAGCGCACCTTGGCGTTGCTGTAGAGGCTGCGCACGTAGTGGCCGATCGCGTGCAGGAGGTGGGTCTTGCCCAGACCAGAGTCCCCGTAGACCAGCAGCGGGTTGTAGGCCTTGCCCGGTGCCTCGGCGACGGCCACCGCAGCGGCGTGCGGGAACCGGTTGGACGAGCCGATGACGAAGGTCTCGAAGGTGTACTTGGGGTTGAGGCGCGTCTCCAGGGCCGAGGATCGGCGCTCGCCGCTGACGCCGACCGGCTCGTGGGGCTCGATCGTGACCGGAGCGGGGGGCTCGTACGGCGTCTGGATGTTTGTCGACAAAGCGACAGATCCATCTGTCGATTCATCGATCTGCGGCTGGGTCTCCTCCTCGAGCGCCGGGTTGACCGTCACGAGCATCCGGATCTCGCGACCGAAGCCCTCGGTCAGCGCGTCCTCGATGTGGTTGCGTAGCCGGCCCTCGAGCTGGTTGCGGGTGAAGTCGTTGGGCACGGCGATGATCGCCGTGTTCTCGTGCAACGTCACCGGGACGCTCGGTCGCAGCCAGGCCCTCTGGTTGGGCTGGAGGTCCTCGACGATCTGCTGCCACGCCGTCCCGAGATCTACCTGCTGGTCGTCCACCCGGACCGCCTTCGCTTCTATCATGTCGTCGTGCTCGTGTGCTGCTCTGGATCCGGCCTCACAGGGACGGCGCCACCGATGTGACCGGTGAGGCTTCCACAGAGTTGTCCACAAGCTGTGAACTGCCGGGCCCGATCCGTGGGATCAGACCCCCACGGCCGCAACGGCTGGTGATCCTTCCAGCGTTTCCGCAGGTCAGAGACCGGTTCGAGTGGTCTGTGACCCGGATCACATGGTGTGCTGGACCCTGGTCGGACCGTGGTCGGGACTGACCGCGGAGGTCCCGAACGTAACAACCGGTGGAGGCGGGGAGCAAGATGTCATCCACAGGCAGACCAGCAGGGGCGGCTCGCGGGTTTGACCCCCACTTCGCCCGCCGCGTACCGTTGGCCGGTCGCTCCCCGTCGACGGGTGCCGCATGTCCACGATCCGCCACCTGGCGGCCGCGCGGACGGGCGGTGCCGGTTGAACGACCAGCACTGACGCCGTGTGGAGTGGACATCCCTCGAAACCTTCGGAGAAATAGCCGTGAGCAAGCGTACGTACCAGCCGAACAACCGTCGCCGTCACAAGGTGCACGGCTTCCGCCTGCGCATGCGGACCCGTGCCGGTCGCGCCATCCTGTCGGGCCGTCGTCGCAAGGGCCGCAAGAGCCTGGCCGTCTGACGGCCAGAGCCCGCGGCACACGCCGTTGCTCTCCGCTGTCCACCGCCTCACCACCGCTGACGGCTTCCGCCGCACGGTGCGTCAGGGGCGACGCGCCGGTTCGACGACCCTCGTGGTCCACCTGTGGGTGGACCGGGACGCCGCGCCGGCACCGGCGCAGGTGGGGTTCACGGTCGGAAAGGCCGTGGGCAATGCCGCCACGCGCAACCGTGTGAAGAGACGACTTCGGCACCTGACCCGGGAACACCTCGCTGCACTGGAGGAGCTCCCGGGTCGTGCTGCGCTCGTGGTTCGTGCGCTCCCGGCCTCGTCGGAGGCGTCGTACTCCTCCCTCGGTGCCGACCTCGCCCGTACCCTGAGCAGGGTGAGCTCGTCATGAAGCACCTCCTCATCGGCTTCATCCGGGCGTGGCGTTTCGCGATCAGCCCGCTCTACGGCCAGGTCTGCCGGTACCACCCGAGCTGCTCGGCGTACGCCCTCGAGGCCGTCACCGTGCACGGCTCGATCCGCGGCACCTGGCTCGCCGTACGCCGTATCGCCCGCTGCCACCCGTGGGCCGCCGGCGGCTACGACCCCGTTCCCCCCGGCGCCGGATCGGCCGGCCAGTCCTCATCCACGTCCACCGCAACTCGAGGAGCATGAGTGCTCGACTTCTTCGGCACCATCGGCGGCGCGATCATGGCGCCGCTCTACTACGTCATCTCGGCGGTGCTAGTGGGCTGGCACAAGCTGTTCGGCAGCATCTTCGGACCCGAGACCGGCATCGCGTGGGTGCTGTCGATCATCGGGCTGACGCTCGTGATCCGCATCGCGCTGATCCCGCTGTTCGTCAAGCAGATCAAGTCCAGCCGCAACATGCAGCTCATCCAGCCCAAGGTGCGTGAGCTGCAGAAGAAGTACGGCCACGACCGGGAGCGTCTCGCGCAGGAGACGATGAAGCTCTACAAGGACTCGGGCACCAACCCGTTCGCGTCCTGCCTGCCGATCATCCTCCAGATGCCGATCTTCCTGGCGCTGTTCCGGCTGATCGACCAGGCGGTGAAGAACCCCGCGGACCCCAAGGGCCTGATGACGGTCACGCTGAACGAGCAGTTCCGTGACGCGACGTTCCTCGGCGCGAAGATCTCCGACACCTTCCTCAACACCGACGACATCGGTGTGCGGGTGCTGGCGGCCTTCCTCGTGCTCGCCATGACGGCGACCACGTTCCTCACCCAGCGCCAGCTGATGAGCAAGAACATGCCGGCCGATGCGCTCTCCGGCCCCTACGCCCAGCAGCAGAAGATGCTCCTCTACGTCCTCCCGGTCGTGTTCGCCGTCGGTGGTATCGCGTTCCCGATCGGTGTCCTCTTCTACTGGACCACGTCGAACCTCTGGACCATGGGCCAGCAGTTCTACGTCATCCGCAACAACCCGGCCCCCGGCACGCCCGCGGCCGCCGCCAAGGAGGACCGCGACCGGGCGAAGGCCGCTCGCAAGGGGCAGAAGACGCCCGCGCAGATCGAGGAGGAGCGCCTCGCCGCCGAGGCCGAGGCCCGCCGCGCGGAGAAGTCCGACACCCGCCAGCAGCCCCAGCGGCAGTCCAAGTCCCAGCGCAGCAAGAAGAAGCGCTGACCCAGACCTCCCCTGACGACGCTCGCGAGGGTGTCGTCGTACCTGACCGAGAAGCAGGAGACACACGTGAGTGAGCAGCTGACCGACGGCGAGACCGCCGCCGAGACGACCGAGAACGACGAGCCGACCAGCGAGTCCACCGGGGCGGCCCGACCTTCCAAGGTAAAGCGCCTCGAGCACGAGGGCGACATCGCCGCGGACTACCTCGAGGAGCTCCTCGACATCGCCGACCTCGACGGTGACCTCGACATGGACGTGGAGGGTGACCGCGCGAGCGTGCAGATCGGCGGCGCCGACCTGAGCCAGCTCGTCGGTCGCAACGGCGAGGTGCTGGAGGCGCTCCAGGAGCTCACCCGCCTCGCGGTCTACCGCGAGACCGGCGAGCGGTCGCGTCTCATGCTCGACGTCGACGGCCACCGCGCCCAGCAGCGCGAGCGGCTGGTCGCCCTGGCCGAGACGTCCATCGCCGAGGTGAAGGAGTCCGGCGAGTCGGTCTCACTGGAGCCGATGAGCGCCTTCGAGCGCAAGGTCGTCCACGACGCTGTGGCCGCTGCGGGCCTGACGTCGGAGTCCGAGGGCGCTGAGCCCAAGCGGCACGTGGTGATCCTCCCGGCGTGAGCGACGACGTTTCACGTGAAACGGGTGGGTCGAGCAGGCCCCCCGGGGCCGTGTCGAGACCACCCTCCGTGCCTCCCGAGGCGCGGAGGGTGTTCGCGTCCGACCGCCTCGTGCTGGCCGAGCGCTACACCGAGCTGCTGGCCACCGAAGGTGTCCTTCGCGGGCTGATCGGGCCCCGCGAGGCACCGCGGCTGTGGGAACGTCACGTCCTCAACTCGGCCGTGCTCGGTGACGCCGTGCCGGAGGGCTCCTCGGTGTGCGACATCGGGACCGGTGCCGGTCTGCCTGGTCTGGTCCTGGCCATCGCCCGGCCGGACCTCGCGGTGACGCTGGTCGAGCCGCTCCTGCGACGTACGACGTTCCTCGACGAGGTGGTGGACGAGCTGGAGCTCAGCCACGTGACGGTGGTCCGCGGGCGCGCCGAGGACCTGCACGGGACGGCGACGTTCGATGTCGTCACGTCGCGTGCCGTCGCCCCCCTCGAGCGTCTGCTCGGGTGGTCGATGCCGCTCGTGTCCCCCACCGGTGCGACGGTGGCCATGAAGGGCCGCTCGATCCACGAGGAAGTCGCGGAGACACGGGACTTCCTGCGCCAATGGCGTTGTGGCGTGCCCGAGGTGTTCGAGGTGGGCGCCGGTCTTCTCGATCCCCCCACCACCGTGGTGCGGGTGCCGTGGGCCGACCCTTCCCGGATAGGTTGGCCCCTTGCCCGGAATCCCAAGCGGCGCCCCGGGCGTCGGGACCGTTCTGCGGTCGAGCGAGAGGTGAGCTGAGTTGAGCCAGGGCCCCAGTGACGACATGGGTTGGCGCAGCACGGGTGGCGACCCGTACCCGTTTTCCACCGCTCAAGAGGGCACCCCTGAGCGGGGATATCCACAGGATGGACGTGTTCATCCACAGGAAGTGGATAGCGCGGCCGTTTCACGTGAAACACCGGCGGACGACGTTTCACGTGAAACACGACCCGCCTGGCAGGTGCGGACCGCCGGCGACCTCGCCGGTCAGGACAACGACTTCGCTGACGCGGCTACACCGCTGGCGCAAGCCGCCCAGCATTCGGTCCTGGCGCGCACCGGCGGTCTGCGGAGGCAGGGCGTCCCTCGTCCGAACGCCACGCGTGTCCTCGTCGTCGCCAACCAGAAGGGCGGCGTCGGCAAGACCACGTCGACGGTCAACGTCGCTGCCGGCCTGGCGCAGCTCGGTCAGAAGGTCCTGGTCATCGACCTCGACCCGCAGGGCAACGCCTCGACGGCGCTCGGGATCGAGCACCACCGCGGGGTGCCGTCGACGTACGACATGCTCGTCGAGGGCGCTCCCCTCGCCGACGTGATGACCGAGTCGGCCGACCTCCCGGGCCTGTGGGTCGTCCCGGCGACGATCGACCTGGCCGGTGCCGAGATCGAGCTCGTCAGCATGGTCGCGCGCGAGCAGCGGCTCGACCGCGCGATCGCCGCCCACCCCCTGGTCGGCAGCGCGGCCGAGGTCGGCGAGGACCGCTTCGACTACGTCCTCGTCGACTGTCCCCCGTCGCTCGGCCTCCTCACGCTGAACGCGCTGGTCGCCGGCCGCGAGATGTTCATCCCGATCCAGGCGGAGTACTACGCCCTCGAGGGGCTCGGCATGCTCCTCGAGACCGTCGAGATGGTGCGCCAGCACCTCAACCCGCGGTTGGTCATCTCCACGATCCTGCTCACGATGTACGACGCCCGCACTCGCCTCGCCGCCGGCGTGGCCGACGAGGTGCGTGGCCACTTCGGCGACCAGGTCCTCAAGACTGCGGTCCCGCGGTCGGTCCGTGTGTCGGAGGCGCCGTCCTACGGCCAGACCGTGATGACCTACGATCCGGCGTCGGCGGGAGCGCTCTCCTACCTGGAGGCCGCCCGCGAGATCGCCAGCAAGGGAGCGCCCGCATGAACGAGGTCACCGCATGAACACCCCACGACGTTCTTCTCCTCCGCTCCGCTCCCCCGAACAACGCCGCGAGGACCCCGCATGAGCAGCAACGCACCGCGGCGCGGACTGGGGCGCGGCCTCGGCTCGCTGATCCCGACCGCTCCCAGCCAGCCGCTCCCGCCGCCGGCCGCGGCCGACCCAGCCTCGTCCTCGGCCGGCCCGAACGAGCCGGCCACGCCTGCCGCCCCCGTCCCAGACGGGTCGCAGGCCGTGGACGGCACCGTCGCCGGTGCCTACTTCGCGGAGCTGCCCATCGCGCAGGTCCGTCCGAACGCCCGCCAGCCGCGGCAGGTCTTCGAGGAGGAGGCGCTCGCCGAGCTGGTGCACTCGATCCAGGAGGTCGGCCTCCTGCAGCCCGTCGTCGTACGCCGCACCGGCGAGGACGCGTACGAGCTGATCATGGGCGAGCGTCGGTGGCGCGCCTCCCAGCAGGCCGGCCGCGACACGATTCCCGCGATCGTGCGCGAGACCGACGACGACGACATGCTCCGCGACGCGCTGCTGGAGAACCTCCACCGCTCGCAGCTCAACCCGCTCGAGGAGGCGGCGGCCTACGGCCAGCTGCTCGAGGACTTCGGCTGCACCCACGAGGAGCTCGCCCAGCGCATCGGCCGCTCGCGGCCGCAGATCTCCAACACGCTGCGGCTGCTGAAGCTGTCCCCTGCCGTCCAGCGTCGCGTCGCGGCCGGCGTCCTCTCGGCCGGACACGCCCGTGCCCTCCTCTCCGTCGACGACGCCGGACTCCAGGACAGGCTCGCTTCCCGGGTCACCGCAGAGGGCATCTCCGTGCGGGGACTGGAGGAGATCGTCTCGCTCCGCAGCGAGGAGGAGTCGGCTCCGCGCGTCCTGCGCAAGAAGCCCGTCGCCCCCGGTCTCGAGGAGCTGGGAGAACGCCTCTCGGACCGCCTCGAGACCCGCGTCAAGGTCGACCTCGGCAAGGCCAAGGGCAAGATCACGGTCGAGTTCGCCAGCCTTGACGACCTGCGTCGGATCGTCGACATCATGGACCCACGGAATCGCAACGACCGACCTATCTAGGTCCAGCCCGGCCAGATCATTGTCAGCGTCATACGGACTGGCACCCATGGGTGCTCATCTGTATGACGCAGGCGTCGGTCGCCATGCCTGCGTCATACCGAGCCGCACCGATGAGTGCCGGTCCGTATGACACAGTGCCACGTTCAATGTCGACAAAACGACAGATCGACCTGTCTACAAAGCGACCTGTCGATCTATCGCTTTGTCTTCTTCACGCGCTTCTCGGCCCGCTTGCGAGCGCGCTCCCGCTTCTCCTCGCCGTCGAGGCGAGCGGCCTCCTCCAGCGTGGGGGCGGAGCCGCCCATCGAGGCGGGCAGCCACCACGAGCCGGGAGGCTGCTCGTCGGCGGGGTAGTCGGCGATGGTGTCGCGGAGCATCTGCGACATCTGGGCGTGGAGCCTCGCGGTGTCGCCGACGGGGTCGTCACCGGTCGGGTTGATCGGCTCGCCGACCGTGATGGAGATGGTCTTGCCCCGGGAGAAGTCGCGGGGGTGGTCCTTGGTCATCATCCGCTGGGTGCCCCACAGGATCACGGGCACGACGGGTACGCCGGCCTCCGCGGCGATGCGTACGGCCCCGGTCTTGAACTCCTTGAGCTCCATGGCGCGGGAGATGGTCGCCTCGGGGAAGATCCCGACGGCCTCGCCCTGGCGCAGGCGGTCGACGGCCGCGTGAAAGCTCGCGATCCCCTCGCCCCGGTCGACCTCGATGTGGTGGAGCGAGCGCATGAGTGGGCCGACCCACCGGTGGTCGAACAGCTCGCGCTTGGCCATGAAGCGCACGAGCCGGCCGGACGGGTTGGCCGCCAGGCCGCCGTAGATGAAGTCGACGTAGCCGATGTGGTTGTAGGCCAGCAGCACACCGCCTTCGCGCGGGACGTGCTCGGTGCCGCTCATCCGGAAGCTCTGGCCAAGGGCCTTGAAGGCCGCCTTGGCGGTGACGATGATCGGCGGGTAGGTCACATCGCGCATGCGGAGGAGCCTAGGGTCAGCCGACCGTGGCCGCGACCCTTCGTGATCAGCGTCGCGTGGCGAGGAAGTCGGCGATCCGGCCGATGGCCTCCTCGAGGACCGATGCCTCGGGGAGCGTGACGAGCCTGAAGTGGTCGGTGTCGGGCCAGTTGAAGCCCGTCCCGTGCGTGACGAGAATCTTCTTGGCGCGAAGCAGCTCGATCACGAAGTCCTGGTCGTCGTCGATGGCGTAGACGTCCGGGTCGAGGCGCGGGAAGCAGTAGAGAGCGCCGCGGGGCTTGACGTTGCTGACGCCGGGGATCTCGTTGAGGAGCCGGTGGGCGAGCATCGACTGCTCGTAGAAGCGGCCACCGGGGCCGATCAGCTCCTCGATGGACTGGTAGCCGCCCAGGGCCGTCTGGATGGCGTGCTGCGCGGGCACGTTGGCGCACATCCGCATGTTGGCGATCAGCGTGAGGCCTTCGAGGAAGTCACCGGCGATCTCCTTCGGGCCGGAGATCATCACCCAGCCGGCGCGGTAGCCGCACACGCGATAGGCCTTCGAGAGGCCCGAGAACGTCAGGCACAGCACGTCGTTGCCGCCGTAGGTCGCCGCATGGTGGTGCTGCGCGTCCTCGAAGAGGATCTTCTCGTAGATCTCGTCGGCCATGACGACGAGCTGGTGCCGCCGGGCGATGTCGACGAGCGCCTTGACCGTGCTCTCGCTGTAGACCGCACCCGTGGGGTTGTTGGGGTTGATGATCACGATGGCGTGCGTGTTCTCGGTGATCTTCGACTCGATGTCGGCGAGGTCGGGGTTCCAGTCGGACTCCTCGTCGCACCGGTAGTGCACCGGGATCCCGCCGGCGAGCGTCACGGCGCCCGTCCAGAGGGGGTAGTCGGGCGCCGGCACCAAGATCTCGTTGCCATCGTCGACGAAGGCCTGCAGCACCATCGAGATCAGCTCGGAGACACCGTTGCCGATGAAGATGTCCTCGACGCCGACGTCGCGCAGGCCGTGGGACTGGTAGTAGTGCATGACTGCGGTGCGCGCCGACCAGATGCCCTGGCTGTCGGCGTACCCCTGCGACTGCGGCAGGTGGTGAATCATGTCGGCGAGGATCTGCTCGGGGGCCTCGAAGCCGAACGGCGCCGTGTTGCCGATGTTGAGCTTGAGGATCCGGTGGCCCTCGGCCTCGAGCCGCTGCGCCTCGACCAGGATCGGCCCGCGCACGTCGTAGCGGACACCTTGCAGCTTCTTGCTCTGTCGGATCGGGCGCACGCCTCATCCTCTCAGGCGCCTTCCGGCGCTAGCATCGGGAGCGTGTCCCGCAAGACCGCGCGCCTGACGGTCGACCATCTCGCGGAGCTGGCCGACCCGGTGCGGTCGTGCCTGTTCTGGGAGCTCTCGCCCGTCGACCGGGCACGGCTCGACCACGACGAGCGGATCGCGGAGAAGGAGAACTGGCTCTCGACGGTGCTGCGTGACTGGGGCTCGTGCGGGCGGGTCGTACGCCTCGACGGGCGCACCGTCGGGCACATCGTCTACGCGCCGGCGGCGCGGCTGYCCGGGGCGGCCACCCTGCCGACGGCGCCGGGCTCGCCCGACGCGATCATCGCGGCGACCGCGTGGGTCGAGCCGGGCCTGCGACGGGGCGGCCTCGGCCGGCTGCTCGTGCAGGCGATGGCAGCCGACCTGGTCGAGCGCGGCCACTCCGCCATCGAGGCGTACGGCGACACGCGGGGGCAGACGACGGGATGCGTGCTGCCGGCCGAGTTCCTCGGCGGCGTGGGCTTCAAGACCCAGCGCGCGCACCCCACCACCCCGCGGATGCGGATGGAGCTGCGGACGGCGCTGAGCTGGAAGGACGAGGTCGAGCTCGCCCTCGAGAAGGTCTGGGGGGTCGTCCGCCCCACGCAGAAGGCGACCCGCCCGATCGGATCGGTGCGGGTCGCCTCTCGCGACTAGACGTGGTGAGATCTCGATACAGCCCTGTCGCGACTTCGTACCTCAGTCGCGGGGCCACTCGATCTGGCCACGCCCACGTGCCGAGCGCAAGCGCCCGTCACTGCGTGGCTCAGATGATGCCGTCGAGCTCCTTGAGGAGCGCAGCCTTGGGCTTGGCGCCCACGATGGACTTCACGACCTCGCCACCCTGGTAGACGTTGATCGTCGGGATGCCGGTGACGCGGTAAGACGAGGGGGTCACGGGGTTCTCGTCGACGTTCATCTTGAGGAAGGTGAGCTTCTCACCGTGCTCGGCGTTGAGCTCGTCGAGGATCGGGGCGACCTGGCGGCACGGACCGCACCACTCAGCCCAGAAGTCGACCAGGACGGGCTTGTCGGACTTGAGGACCTGCGCCTCGAACTCGGCGTCGGTCACGGCGGCGATGTTGGCCACGGTTGGTGCCCCTTTCAGGAGGTCTGTTCGGCGATGTCTACTGAACACCGCCCCACCGACAGTTGTTCCCGTCTGCGGGGCGGGACGAGCGGAGGTCAGGCGCCGGCCGTCTGCACCTGCTCCTCGATGGCGTGCACGGTCGCCGCAGCGTCGCCGGCGGTGGACGCCTCGTGGTCGAGCGCGGCGATGAAGCGCTCCGCGTCGAGGGCGGCGGCGCAGCCGGTGCCGGCAGCGGTGATGGCCTGGCGGTAGTGGTGGTCGACGAGGTCGCCGGCCGCGAAGACGCCCGGCAGGTTGGTGGCCGTCGAGGGGTGGGAGACCAGGACGTAGCCGTCGTCGTTGAGGTCGACCTGTCCGGTCAGCAGCTCCGAACGCGGGTCGTGGCCGATCGCGATGAACATGCCGGTCACGTCGAGCTGCCGCTCGTCGCCGGTGACGGTGTCGCGCAGGGTGATCGACTCGAGCTTGTCGGCACCGTTGATGGCCGCGACCTCGGAGTTCCAGACCATCTCGAGCTTGGGGTCGGCGAAGGCTCGCTCCTGCATGATCTTGGAGGCGCGCAGCTCGTCGCGGCGGTGGATCAGGTAGACCTTCGAGCCGAAGCGGGTCAGGAAGGTCGCCTCCTCGATCGCGGAGTCGCCGCCGCCGATGACGGCGATGGCCTGCTCGCGGAAGAAGAAGCCGTCGCACGTCGCGCACCACGAGACGCCGCGGCCGGAGAGCTCTTCCTCGCGGGGCAGGCCGAGCTTGCGGTAGCTCGAGCCCGTGGAGAGGATCACCGACCGGGCGGTGTAGGTGTCGGTGGCGGTCTTCACGACCTTCACGTCACCGGTCAGGTCGACCTCGATGACGTCGTCGGAGACCAGCTCGGCGCCGAACCGCTCGGCCTGGGCGCGCATCTCGTCCATCAGGGCCGGGCCCATGATGCCGTCGCGGAAGCCGGGGAAGTTCTCCACCTCGGTGGTGTTCATCAGCGCGCCACCGGCGGTGACCGAGCCCTCGAAGACGAGCGGGTTGAGCGAGGCGCGAGCCGCGTAGACGGCGGCCGTGTAGCCCGAGGGCCCCGAGCCGATGATGATGACGTTGCGGGTCTCGGTGCTGGTGCTCATGTGGGTCAATCACTCCTGCTGGCTTGCTGGTACGGGGTGGTGAGGTACGTCGTCCTCAACCGATCGTAGGCGACCGTTGTTCCACGCCCGCCCGCACCGCTCAGGGCGCGGGCAGCGTGATCGTACGCACCGGAACGGCCTCGCCGCACACGTAGAGCTCGACGCCCTGTGCCTGGTCGACGGGGCGACGGAACACGACGACCCCGGTCCGGCCGTCGACCTCCGCGGCGACGAGGGCGGCGGCCCTGCCCGGACGGGGTACGTCGCAGCCCCGGAGCGCGTCGAGCGTGGCGAGCTGTTGGCGACGGGTGGCGCCCTCCGCTCGCAGGGCGAGGAGCTGGTCGTCGAGGTCGGCGTCGGCCGTCGACAGGCTCGGCACCCCGGCGAAGGGGGTGGCGGGCGAGCTCTTCAGCGACTCCGGCGCGGGCTCGGAGGCGGCACCGGAGTCCCCGCCCTGGTCGGCGCCGGAGCTGGTGCTCGAGTCGGCGCTGGACCCCCCGGCCTCGGGGGACTCGGCGAGCGAGGAGTCGGACTGCGAGCCGGCACTCGACTCGCTGGAGGAGTCGTTGCCGCCGCGGGGGAGGGCCTGGCCGATCGCGACACCCGCGACGACGACGGAGGCGGCGGCCAGCAGGCCGATGCCCGCCACCCGGCGTCGGCGGGAGCCGAGATCGACGACGCGTCCCGGCGAGCGGTCGTCGTTCTCGGTCGCGGGGGCGACGGTGCGCTCCGACACGCGCTCGGCCACGCGTTCGGACATGAGGGAGGCGAGGGTCTCGTCGAGGCGGGCGACGACGTCGGGAGGCGGCGGCCCGTCGTGACGGGCGTCCGCGAGCAGGCGTCGTACGGCCTCCTGCTCGGGCGGGAGTCCGGAGGACTCGGACATCGGCGGTCACCTCCTCGGGTGTCGCGGTGGTGCGGGGGACGGGTGCGGGTGGGGATGCTCAGGGCGCGGGAGGACCGCGTGGCCGCACGATGCGTTGGACGGGACCGTCCGGGGGCGGGTTCCCGTGAGGCGGGTCACCGGCGGGGTGGCGCAGGTCGGCGAGCAGCGCGGCGAGCTTGGTGCGACCCCGCGAGCAGCGCGACTTCACGGTGCCCTCCGCGCAGCCCAGCATCTCGGCCACCTCGGCGACGGGGTAGCCCTCCATGTCGACGAGGACGAGCGCGGCACGCTGCTCGGCGGGCAGCGTGGCGAGCGCGTCGAGCACCCGGCGTCGCTGCTCGGCGTCCTCTGCGACCGACTCGGGCTGGTCGTCGTGCACGGCGGTCGCCACCACGGTGCCGCGGTCCTCGACGTCGTCCGGCATGGACTCGAAGCGGCGGATCTTCGCGGCCCGGAGGCGATCGAGGCAGGCGTTGACGACGACGCGGTGCAGCCACGTGGTCACGGCGGCTTCCCCGCGGAAGGAGCCCGCCCGCCGGAAGGCGGCGATCATGCCGTCCTGCAGCCCGTCGGCGGCGTCCTCCGGGTTGCCCATCGTGCGGAGCGCGACCGCCCACAACCGGTCGCGGTGGCGGGCGAACAGCTCGCCGAAGGCGGCGGCGTCACCGTCGACGTGGGCCTGGAGGAGGTCCCGGTCGGAGCGCTCGTCGCTCGTCGGGGTGTGGGTCACCCGGGGTCCCGTGGGGTGGTCATCCGAGCACCTGCACCTCGGTGATCGTGCCGCGGAACCCGTCGCTGACCTGCGGCAGCAGCGTCAGCCAGACGGTGACGTACTGGCCCGACACCGGCTCCGTGAGGTCGATGGTCAGCTCGCCGTCGCCCGACGCGGTCCCGACGGGGGTCAGCCCGGACACGCCCGTGGGGGGCTCCGAGGTGACGTACGCCGCCAGCGAGGTCTGACCACCCGCCGTGGTGACCAGCACCTGGCGGACGGCCTTGGTCGTGCCGAGGTCGATGACGAGGCCGACGCCGGTCTTGAGCCCGGCGGGGCCGAAGTTCTGCTCGTAGGTCGAGGTGGACCACGAGGTCGCGGGGTCGCCGTCGAGGACGTTGGGGACCGAGTCCGGGTTCTCCTCCCGCGGAGCCGCTCCCTGCGGGTCGAAGTCGTTGGCGGTCAGGTCGGCGAACGGTGTCGGCGCGGCGGCGCTCGGGGTGGTCGTGGACGTCGGCTCCTCGCTGGAGCCGGGCGTCGGTGGCTTCAGGCCGAGCTGGTAGGCCGCGACGGCTGCCACGCCCACGAGCAGGCAGATGCCCACGATGATCGCCAGCCGGATCCAGGTGCGCCCCGGCACCTGGTCGCCGGTGTCGTCGAACCCGTCGCCGGTGTCCCACCGGTCCTCGGTCCACGAGCCGGAGGACCACGACCCGGTGTCGCGGCCCACCGGGCGCACCCCCGAGTCGCGGTTCGGGTCCACGCCGGAGTCGTGGCTGGAGTCCCACGGCCAGTACGCCGGGTTGGTGACGGCGCGGCTGCCCGGACGGGGACGGCGTACGGGCTCGCCCTCCGGCGGGTCGGGCGCGAAGAGCGGCTTGGGCGCCGGGTCGGCGAAGGGCGGCGGTGGGGCGGGCTTCTCGGAGCGTGCGCGGAGCCAGTCGACCTCGTCGTCGTCGTGGAAGACCGGCATCCCGGCCTGCGTGGGCAGGTCGGTGCTCGACGGCGCCGGGTCGTCGGGCGGCTCCTCGGCCCGGACGGCGGTCGTCACCTCCGGCTCGGGCTCGCCCGGGGGGTCGGCAGGACGGTCGTCCGAGGGGTCGGCGGGGAGGTCGGGCACCTCCACGTCGGCACCCGGCTCGAGGTCGGCCGCCGGCACGACCGGCACCACCGTGGTGGGGGCGACGGCCGAGGTGGGAGGCGGGGTGGCGAGGGAGGACGGCTGGGGCGACGGCTGGGGGGCCGGCTGGGGGGTCGGCTGGGGGGTCGGTCGCGTGCCCGGGACCGCGACGTGGGTGCCGGTCATCTCGCCGACGTGCTCGAGGAGCAGGTCGCGGATGCTGCGCGCGGACGGGTGCGGGCGGTCGGACTCCCGCTGCGGGTTGAGCACCTGGTCGCACAGGGCGTCGAGCACGCGCGGGATGCCCGCCCGGACGCGCCGAGGGCGCAGCACCTCGCCGTGCACCTCTGGGGCCGGCGGCAACGCCGACGGCGAGACACCGGCCCACTTGCCGGTGAGCGCGCAGTAGAGGAGGCCGGCGAGGTCGATCTCGTCGACGTTGACCCGGCCCGCGGGCAGGCCGCGGAGCGCCGCCTCGACCCCGAAGCCGATGATCCGCACCTGCCCGTGCTGGTCGATCAGCACGTGCTCGGGCGTCAGGCAGCCGTGGGCGAGGCCGACGTCGTGGGCCTCGACGAGGCTGTCGGCGACTTCGGCCACGAGCCAGGCCGCACGTCGGGGGGCGAGCGGTCCCTCGCGGGTGAGCAGGATGTCGAGGGAGTCGCCCTGGCCCCACTCGTTGACGACGAAGCAGCGCCCTTCGGCGGCCTCGGCGTCGAGGACCCGCAGCAGCCGCCGGTCGATGACGGGCCCGGTGCGGCGCGCCGCCTCGAGGAGCGGTTGGGCGCGGTCGTCGTCCGCGGCGAGGATGTGCACGGCCACCGGGCGGTGGAGGACGAGGTCGTGGGCGCGCCAGAACCGACCCGCCCCGGACTCGGCGAGGAGGTCGTCGAAGCGGTAGCGCCCGGCGAGCACGTCACCCGCCTGCATCGACATCGGCATCGCTCACCCCACCTTCCTCGCCTGTCCCACTGCTGAGGCCACTCTAAGGAGTCTCACCCGCGCCGGAGGCGCGCCGCGACGGTGTCGACCAGGTTGGTGACCTCCCGCACCCGCAGCAGGCGGGCCCCGACGAGGAAGATCAGCATCCCGGCCGCCGCGCTCAGGCCTCCGCGCAGCAGCGACGGGAGCGGTCCGGGGTACTCACCCATGCCGGCGAGGGCACGTTCCACCCCCCACGCGGCAGCGCCGGTGAACGCCAGCACCAGGGCCATCCGCACCAGGAACCGGAGCAGCTGCGGGGTCTCCAGGCCGCCGACCCTGCGGCGGAGGAGGACGAAGCTCACGACCGCGCCGACGGTGTAGGACGCCAGGTAGGCGACGACGAGCATGGGCGCGGTGTCCTCCGGCGGCCGGGAGGGCACCAGCAGGAGGGCGACGACGACGTTGGTCGTCGACACCGCGAGCTGGATGAAGAAGACCAGCCGCGTCATCTCCATGGCGTAGAAGCCGCGGAGCATGAAGTAGTGCACGGTGAAGACGACCAGCGCGGGTCCGAAGACCGCCAGGGTCGGGGCGAAGGCGGCCGCCTCCTCCGGGTTGTCCCAGCCGAAGGCGAAGCCGGCGACGTCGCCCGCCGTGATCGGCAGCAGCAGCGCGAACGGCAGCACCAGGGCGAGCGCCGTGCGGAGCGTCGACCCGACGGTGCGGCCCAGCTCGGGCAGCCGGCCCTCGTGGGCGTACGACGAGAGCCGCGGCAGGATCGCCGTCGCCAGCGAGACGGTGACGATGGCGTGCGGCACCATCATGATCAGCAGGCTGTTGGAGTAGACGAGGTAGCCGGTGCCGTCGCCGCCGCCGACCGTGCCGCCCGACGCGAGCTTGACCACGACGAGGTACGCCGCCTGGGTGACGACCACGAACAGCACCGTCCAGCTGCCCAGGGACAGCGTCTTCGCCAGCTCGGGGTCGCGGAAGTCGAAGCGGGGTCGGTAGGTGAACCCCGAGGCGCGCAGGTAGGGCACGAGGACGAGGAACTGGACCACGATCCCCAGCGTCGAGCCGAGGCCGAGCATGACCTCCTGGCTGGTGCTGAGCGCCTCGGACCGGGCCGCGCCGTCCCCGGTCGGTCCGAAGAAGATGAGGTAGGTGACCAGCATCAGGACCGACAGCAGGTTGTTGGCGATCGGCGCCCACATCATCGGACCGAAGCGCCCGCGGGCGTTGAGGACCTGCCCGACGAGGACGTACATGCCGTAGAAGAAGACCTGCGGCAGGCACCAGCGGGTCAGGGAGACGATCGACTCCAGCTGGGTGACCCGGTCCGGGTCGAGGTAGCGGCTGTCGAGGTAGAGGCGCAGCAGCAGCGGTGCGGCGACGACCAGGACGATCGTGACGACACCCAGGAAGAGCGCCGAGAGGGTGATCACCCGGCTGGCGTAGGCGTCGCCGCCGTCGGCGTCCTCCTTGATCCGCCGGACCAGCTGCGGCACCAGCACCGCGTTGAAGATGCCTCCGGCCAGGAGGATGTAGACCATGTTGGGCAGCGTGTTGGCGATCGCGAAGAGGTCGCCCCGCAGGCCCGACCCGAGGGCGACCACCAGCAGCGCGGCGCGCACGTAGCCCGACGCGCGGGACAGGACGGTGCCCGCCGCCATGATCGCCGACGAGGCCAGGACCTTCTGGTCGCTCTGGTCGCTCACGATCGCTCCACCGCCGGGGTCCCCGCTGCGGGTCCGTCCGCCGGCGCCGGCTCGAGGTCGGGCTCGGGATCGGGCTCGCGGTCGGGCTCGGGATCGGTTGCTGGGTCCGGCTCGGCCTCGGGCTCGCTGTCGGCGGCGGCGAGCTCGGCGCGACGGGCCCTGATCTGGCCGGGCAGGCGGTAGCCGATCATCCCGAACAGCACGAGCGCACCGAGGGCCATCACGATCCAGATGATCGCGCTCACCCGGGCAGCCCGGATGGGCAGCGAGTCGAAGGACCCGAGCGGCACGCCGTCGAGGCTGGTGACCGAGAGGCGGACGTTGTGCACGCCCGCCCGGCTGGTGGTGGCCTCGAACCGGACGACGCTGCGCGCACCGGGACCGAGGCGTCGTACGCCGCCGCCGCTGAGCGTCAGCTCGCCGTCGGTCCGCACCTGCACCCGCACCTCGACCGGCTGGTCGAGGCCGTTGACGAGCGTGACGCCGAGGGGGCCGGAGTCGCTGGAGAGGGTGACAGCCGGGGGTGCCTCGATCTCGACCTTGCCGAGGTCGGTGCGGATCGACTCCTCGACCCGCTCGGCCGCGCCGACGGCCAGCCCGGGTCGCTCGCGGTGCTGCTCGGACAGGGTGACCAGCAGCTCGTCGCGCACCTGCGCCTCGATGGTCGTCACCGGGATGACCACCTGCTCCAGCAGCGTGGCGGCCCCGCCGGCGCGGTTGGCCGCGGAGAAGGCCTCGGGACCGAGCTCGTCGTCGATGTCGTCGTCGGTGTAGGTGAGGCTCGCGGCCGGGACGCCCTTGGGCGTGCGGGCGGCGATGTCCCCGAGGGGGACCAGGTCGAGCCACGACTGCTCGAGGTCGGTGAAGAACGACGCGGCGTCCTCGCCTCGCCACACCGTCGGCAGGGTGACGACGAGCGGCGCGGTGTCGTCGGCCTCGAGGCGCAGGGCGGCCTCGCTGAGCAGCCGCTGCCGCAGGGCGAGGGGGTCGTTGGACGCCGTCGGGGCCGGTCCGCCCGCCTCCGCGCCGGTGCTCGTGACCACCACCTCGTGCCCGAGCAGCCGGACGACGGACGTCGGGCTGGTGGGCGGGATGGCGAAGGCGTTGTCCCCCAGCAGGATCGTCGTGCCCAGGGGCATGGCGGCGACAGCCTCGGGGCTGAGCAGGTCGTTCTCCGGCGCCACGGTCGGCTGGGACGGCAGCGCCAGGGCGGTCATCACCTCGGCGCCGCGGGCGACCGCCTGGTCGAAGCGGGGGCGGTCGTTCCGGATCGACGCGGAGACGTCGATGTCGCCGTAGGGCAGCGTCAGCACCGGTGTCGCGCCCACGAGCAGCTTGAACCGCTCCAGCCACGCCGCGGCGGAGGCCGCCAGCTGCGCATCCTCGTCGGACGGCTCCTCGGTGGGGACCGGCTGGGTCGGGGTGAGCGTCTCGCCCGGCGTGGTCGGTGTCTCCTCACCGTCCGCGGGCGGCTCCACGGGTGCGGGCTCCTGCCCGGGCACGTTGGGGTCGGGGGTGAGGGTGCGCGGCGGGTTGCCGTTCGCGAGGCGCGCCAGCGTGTGGAGGACGGCGGGGTCCACCAACCAGCTGTACGGCGCGGAGCCGGCGGAGTCGGCCATGTCGAGGACGCCGTCGAGGCTGCCCCCCTCCGCGAGCCGCTTCGCCCAGCGGTCGGTGCCGGCGACGGCGCCGTCCTCGTCGAACCACACGCGGCTGCGGATCGGGAGGATCACCGAGGCCTCGCGTGGCTGGGCGCCTCCTGATGCCACTCGGGGGATGAAGGTGCGCGCCCGGCCGTCGGCGACGAGGTCGCGCGGGACCGAGCTGTCGCCGAGGGCGTGGATGCCGATCCAGTAGATGCCCGGCTCACCCGAGGTGGCCAGGAGCTCGACGGGCACGGAGTCGTTGAAGGTGGCGGAGGCTCCCGGGGCCAGCTCGTCGATGGTGTCGAAGGTGCCGGGCACGGTCACCCGGTCGCCGACGAACAGGGTGGGGTCGATCGTGGCCGACTGGGAGAGCGTGAGCGGGTCGCGGATGGGCGTCTCGGAGGAGAAGGCGTGCAGGTTGACCCGCGTGAAGGTCTCGTCGCTGACGTTGGTGACGGTCCCGCCGATCTCCACGTCACCGCTCTCCGGCAGGACGGGGCTCATGGTGTCGATGTGCACGAGGAGCGGGTCGCCGTCCCTGGCAGGAGCGGGGGCAGGGGCGGGGGCAGGGGCGGGTGCGAGCGCGGCCGCACCGGGCGCGAGGAGACCCGCGCTCGCGACGCCGAAGGTCAGGAGCCCCGCCAGGGCAGCACGGAACGACGACGGGCGGGGCACGCACCGATGCTAGTTGTTCGGCACCACCCGGCCGGCACGTAGAGTGGCCTGTCGTGTCCGACGCCGCACTGCAGCCCCTCACGATCGTCGAGATCCAGCGCCGCGTCGGCGAGGAGCTGGACCGCATCGGGTCGGTCATCGACGAGCTCGGCGCCCTGTTCAGCGACGCCGGCGAGGAGCTGGCGCTGGTCGGCGGCCCGGTCCGCGACGCGATGATCGGTCGGCTCCAGAACGACCTCGACTTCACCACCTCCGCGCGGCCCGACGTCACCGAGCGCCTCGTCTCCGACTGGGCCGACGCCGTGTGGGACATGGGCCGCGACTTCGGCACGATCGGCTGCCGCAAGGGACCGTGGCAGGTCGAGATCACCACCTACCGCTCCGAGAGCTACGACCCCTCCTCGCGCAAGCCCGACGTCGACTTCGGTGACTCCCTCGAGGGTGACCTGGGTCGCCGCGACTTCAGCGTCAACTCGATGGCGGTGCGGGTGCCGGGCCGCGAGTTCGTCGACCCGTTCGGCGGGATCGTCGACCTGGCCGAGCGGGTGCTGCGCACCCCCGGCACCCCCGAGGACTCCTTCTCCGACGACCCGCTGCGGATGATGCGTGCCGCCCGCTTCGCCGCGCAGCTGGGTTTCGCCGTCGCGCCCGAGGTGGTCGAGGCGATGACCGCGATGGCCGGCCGGATCGAGATCATCTCGGCCGAGCGGGTCCGCGACGAGCTGGTGAAGCTGGTGTGCGCCCCCCACCCCCGGCTCGGGCTCACGCTGCTCGTCGAGACCGGCCTGGCGTCGTACGTCCTGCCGGAGCTGCCCGCCCTCGCCCTCGAGCGAGACGAGCACCACCGCCACAAGGACGTCTACGAGCACACCCTCACTGTCCTCGAGCAGTCGATCGACCTCGAGCAGCGCCTGGGCGGCGGGCCCGACTTCGTCGCCCGCTTCGCCGCGCTCATGCACGACGTCGGCAAGCCGCGGACCCGGCGCTTCGAGACCGGGGGTGTCGTGACGTTCCACCACCACGACGTCGTCGGGGCCAAGCTGACCCGCAAGCGGATGAAGGCGCTCCGCTTCTCCAACCACGACATCGAGGCGGTCTCGCGCCTGGTCGAGCTGCACCTGCGCTTCCACGGCTACGGCTCGGGGGAGTGGACCGACAGCGCCGTACGCCGCTACGTCCGCGACGCCGGCGACCAGCTCGAGCGGCTGCACATCCTCACCCGCGCCGACTGCACCACCCGCAACCAGCGCAAGGCCGACCGCCTGCGCCGGACGTACGACTCGCTCGAGGAGCGGATCGCCCGGCTGTCGGAGGAGGAGGAGCTGGCCTCGATCCGGCCCGACCTCGACGGCAACCAGATCATGCAGGCCCTCGACATCGGCCCCGGTCGCGAGGTGGGCCAGGCCTACGCCTTCCTCCTCGAGCTGCGGATGGACGAGGGCCCGCAGACCCCCGAGCAGGCCGAGGCCGCGCTGCGCGCCTGGTGGGCCGCTCGCTCCTGAGCGGGTCTCAGGCGCTGCGGTCGCGGACCGCGGCGTCGAGCCAGGCCGGGAAGGCCGACAGGTCGTCGAGCACGACGTCGGTGCCCGCCTCCTCGAGCTCGGCCCGCGTGCACCCGCCGGTCAGCACCGACACGCTGAGCACGTCGGCGGCCCGGGCGCCCTCGACGTCGTGCACGTGGTCGCCGACGTAGGCCAGCGCTCCCTCCCGGCGCAGGACCTCGGCCTTGCCGACGCCCCACACCCAGCTCTCGAGGTGGTCGGCCTCGAGGCCGAGGTGGTCGAGGTGCAGCTGGGCGTTGGGGCCGTACTTGCCGGTGACGACGAGCACCCGGCCCCCGTGGGCGCGCACCGCGGCGAACGCCTCGTGCGCCCCGGCCAGCGCGGGCACCGTCGTGATCGCGTGGTCGGGGTAGAGGGCGCGGAACCGGTCACCCGCCGGGCCGACCTGGTCCGGCGACAGGTGCGGTGCGAGGAGGTGGTCGAGGGGCGGACCGAGCCGCGCCGTCATCTCCTCGACCGGGAAGTCCACGCCGAGCTCGGCGCCGAGCGCGAGCAGCACCTGCCGGAACCCGGCCGCGGTGTCGATCAGGGTGAGGTCGAGGTCGAAGCCGACCACGAGGGGGGTGCGTGCGGTCACGGCCGCGAGCGTACGCACCACCCTCCGCAGCACGCAGGCCCCGCCCCCACGGAGGGGACGGGGCCTGCGTCGACCTGGCGCGGGGCCAGGGGTGGGGTCACTCGCCCGCGATGAACTTCTCCAGCTCGGCGCGACCGAGCTCGTCGGCCATCTGCACCGGCGGGGACTTCATGAGGTAGGCCGAGGCGGGGAGGATCGGGCCGCCGATGCCACGGTCCATGGCGATCTTGGCCGCACGGACGGCGTCGATGATGATGCCGGCCGAGTTGGGGGAGTCCCAGACCTCGAGCTTGTACTCGAGGTTGAGGGGGACGTCACCGAACGCGCGACCCTCGAGGCGGACGTAGGCCCACTTGCGATCGTCGAGCCACGCGACGTAGTCCGACGGACCGATGTGGACGTTGCGGTCGCTGACCTTGTCGGCGAGCTCGCCGGTGAGGTTCGACGTCACGGCCTGGGTCTTGGAGACCTTCTTGGACTCCAGGCGCTCGCGCTCGAGCATGTTCTTGAAGTCCATGTTGCCGCCGACGTTGAGCTGGTAGGTGCGGTCCAGCGCGACGCCGCGGTCCTCGAACAGCTTCGCCATCACGCGGTGGGTGATGGTGGCACCGACCTGGCTCTTGATGTCGTCACCGACGATCGGGACGCCGGCGTCCTCGAACTTCTTGGCCCACTCGGGGTCGGAGGCGATGAAGACGGGCAGGGCGTTGACGAAGCCCACGCCGGCGTCGATCGCGCACTGGGCGTAGAACTTGTCAGCCTCCTCGGAGCCCACCGGGAGGTAGGAGACGAGGACGTCGACCTCGGCGTCCTTGAGCGCCTGGACCACGTCGACCGGGTCGGCGCCGGACTCCTCGATGGTCTGGCGGTAGTACTTGCCGAGGCCGTCGAGCGTCGGGCCGCGCTTGACCTCGACGCCGAGCGTCGGGACGTCGGCGATCTTGATCGTGTTGTTCTCCGAGGCGTTGATGGCCTCGGACAGGTCCTTGCCGACCTTCTTGTCGTCGACGTCGAAGGCGACCACGAACTCGACGTCCTTGACGTGGTAGTCACCGAAGACGACGTGCATGAGCCCGGGGACGGTCCCGGTCGGGTCCGCGTCCTTGTAGTACTCAACGCCCTGGATGAGGGAGGTGGCGCAGTTGCCGACTCCCACGATCCCTACTCGTACCGAACCCATGGGGCTCTCCTTCTCATCGCTGGTCGTGCTGGCTGGTTGTGGCTGGTTGAAGGTGTTCAGTCGTTCGTGGTCGGTGCTGGTGCTGGTGCTGGAGCAGGCGCGGGACGTACGTCGCTGCGCTCGGCCTGGATCAGGTCCGAGAGCCACCGCACCTCGCGCTCCACCGACTCCACCCCGTGGCGCTGGAGCTCGGCGGCGTAGCGGTTGACCTCGGCCTGGGTGCGCTCGAGCTCTCCCTGCACGCGCGCGAGCCGCTCCTGCAGACGCGAGCGGCGTCCCTCCAGGACGCGGAGCCGGATCTCCATGTCGGTGGAGGAGAAGAACGCGAACCGGATGTCGAAGTTGTCGTCCTCCCACGCGGTGGGGCCGACCTCGGTCATGAGTCGCTGGAAGTGCTCGTTGCCGGCGGGCGTGACCTCGTAGGTGATGCGCGGGCGCCGGGTGGCTGCCGTGGCAGGAGCCGCGACCTCGGTGATGAGGTTGGCGCGGAGCATCTTCTTCAGCGCGGGGTAGAGCGAGCCGTAGGACAGCACGCGACCCCACCCGAGCATGAGGTTGAGCCGCTTGCGGAGCTCGTAGCCGTGCATGGGTCCCTCGTGCAGCAGTCCGAGGACTGCGAGCTCGATGGTGTCGCCACGACGTGCCATGTGACCTATCGTACCGATATATCCGGGCACGACGAATCGGGGTTGTCGTACCCCTCCCCGTACCCTGTTGCCCTGTGAGTGCTAAGAAGCGGCGGGCCGACGGCAAGGCCCAGACACGACGGCCCCAGGCGAGGCGCACCGGCAAGCAGCGGGCGGCCCGGGTCGCGAAGATCCTGGCGATCGTGGGCGTCGTCGGTGCCCTGGTCCTCGGCGGAGTCGTCGTGGTCCTCTACCAGGCGATCAGCATCCCGGAGCCCAACGAGGACTTCGAGGCGCAGACCACCTTCGTCTACTACCGCGACGGTGAGCAGCAGCTCGGCACCTACTACGAGGACCAGAACCGGGTCTCGATCCCGCTGGCCGACATGCCCGAGTCCATGCAGGACGCGGTGGTCGCCGCGGAGAACCAGACCTTCTGGACCGACAAGGGCATCGACCCCAAGGGCATCGCGCGCGCCCTCTTCTCCAACGCCCGCGGCAACGACCGGCAGGGTGCGTCCACGATCACCCAGCAGTACGTCAAGATCCTCTACCTGACCAGCGAGCAGAGCTACAAGCGCAAGATCCGCGAGGCGGTCGTGTCGCTGAAGATCCAGCAGGAGCTGAGCAAGGAAGAGGTGCTCGAGGGCTACCTCAACACCATCTACTTCGGTCGCGGCGCCTACGGCATCGAGGCCGCCTCCGAGGCCTACTTCGACCACCCGGCCAAGGACCTCAACCTGCGTGAGTCCGCCGTGCTCGCCACGGTGCTCAACAACCCCTCGAAGTACGACCCGGCCAACGGCAAGGAGGCCAAGGACGACCTCAAGGGCCGCTACTCCTACGTCCTCGACAGCATGGCCGAGATGGAGACGATCACGCCCGAGCAGCGTGACAAGGCGCTGAAGAAGCTGCCGAAGTTCCCCAAGATCGCGGCGCAGAGCCAGTTCGGCGGCCAGCGCGGCCACATGCTCGCGCTCGTCAAGCAGGAGATCCTCGCCCGCGGCATCGCCACCGAGGACGAGATCGACGGCGGTGGTCTGCGCATCACCACCACGTTCGACCCGACGGTGATGACCGACGTCGAGGAGGCCGTCGACGAGCAGCGCCCCGACGCCGGCATGCCCGGCCCGGCCGGCAACAAGGACCTGCACATCGGCGCCGCCACGGTCGACACCTCGACCGGCGAGCTGCTCGGCTTCTACGGCGGCCAGGACTACCTCGACTCCCAGATCAACTGGGCGGTCTCGGGTGGCATGGCCGGCTCGACGATGAAGGCGGCCACCGACGTGGCGGCCATCCGTGACGGCTTCTCGCTCAACGACACCTTCGAGGGCAACAGCCCCATCGACATCGCCGGCACCGAGTTCAGCAACCAGGGCGACACCGACTACGGCTCGGCCGTGTCGATGCTGTCCGCCACCGAGAACTCGGTCAACACCGCCTTCGTCGACATGGTCGACTCGATGGACGACGGGCCGCAGAAGGTCATCCAGGCCGCCGAGGACCTCGGCATCCCGGGCAACGAGACGGAGCGGTGGGGCATCCCGCGCCGCTCGATCGACTTCCAGGAGAACGTCGGCGTCACCCTCGGCACGGCCCAGGTCAGCCCGATCAACATGGCCAACGCCTACGCGACCCTCGCCAACAACGGCGTCCGCAACGAGGTCCACGTCCTGCAGAAGGTCGTCGACCAGAGCGGCGAGGTCCTCTACGAGGCCAAGCCGCGCAGCAAGGAGACCGTCGACCCCGACATCTCGGCCGACGTGACCTACGCACTGCAGCAGGTCGTCCAGTCCGGGTCGGGCACCGAGGCACTGGCCCTCGATCGCCCCGCGGCGGGCAAGACCGGCACGGCCACCAACGACGACGACGAGGTCTCCTCCTCGTGGTTCGTCGGCATGACCCCGCAGATCTCGACCGCAGTGATGTACGTCCGCGGCAAGGGTCGCGAGGGCCTCGACGTCCCGCGGCCCGACGGTGCCGACCTGTGGCTGCCGACCAGCTCCGACGGCAAGTCCGGCTACTTCGGCGGCAACTACCCCGCCAAGACCTGGACCTCGATCATGGGACGGGTGATGGAGGGCAAGGACGTCGAGGACTTCCCCGAGCCCGTCTACGTCGACGGTGACGCGCCGGACGAGGGCCACGACTACACCCCGCCGCCGCCCCCGCCGCCGTCCTCGTCCGCGCCGCAGCCGTCCAACACGCCGACCGAGTCCGCCGGCCCGCCCACCGAGACGCCGACGGAGACGCCCACGGAGACCCCGACGGAGACGCCGGTTCCGACCGAGGTTCCCGTCCCGACCGAGACGCCCGTCCCGACGACGCCGCCCCCGACGACGCCGCCCCCGCCCCCTCCGACCGAGACGGCTCCGCCGCCGACCACCCCGCCGCCGACCACCCCGCCGCCGAGCGGGCGCTTCCAGCCGCGCCAGCCGCTGGCCGACCTCCGCCGCTGAGCACGACGGTGGAACACCGCGACCGCTCCTCGCCCGAGGTCGACACCGGTGACCACGACGCGCCCACGCGCACCGACCCGGTCGCCGCGGCGATGTCGGAGGTCGTCGGCGGCCCACTGGGCGACCACGCCGGCGGGCACCGGTGGTGGAGCGCTGCGCACGTGCTGACCGGCGCCACGGCGCTCACCCTCGCCGCCGGCATGCTGAGCAAGACGGCGTGCGTGCCGACCGGGTGGGGCAACGAGCACCAGCCCTACGCCGAGCTGTGCTGGACCGACCTCGCCGGCACGTCGGTCGACGCCGGGGCTCCGCCGCGGGTGGCCACGTGGCTGCAGCGAGCGGCCGAGTGGCTGCCCGGCACCGGAGCCGTGGCGACCACGGCCGTCCTCGCCGTCGTCCTCGCCGCCCTCGCCCTGCTGGCCACCGCGCTGCTCGTCCGCGTCGACGCGCGCCGACCCTGGGCGGCGGCCGGGTGGGCGATCGCTCCCGTGCTCCTCGTCCACTGGCTGTCGTGGGAGCTGGTGGCGGCGGTCGGCGTGGCCGTGCTGCTGTGGGGCTGGACCACGGGCCGCACGTGGCTCGCCGGGGTCGGAGCCGGTGTGGGGGCGGCGTTCGCGCTGCCGGTCGCCGCCGCCTTCGTTGCCGTGGTCGCCGTGGGCGGTCGCACCCGCGACCGTGTCGACGCGCTGCTCGCCGCCGCCGCGGCCTATGTCGTCGTCACCCTTCCCGGCCGCGCGACCGCGGAGACCCCCGACATCGGGTCGATCTGGTTCCTCCTCGCCCGGACGGGCCCCGGCGCGTCCACCGCGACACGCACCGTCGTCCAGGTCGTGGTCCTCGCCCTGGCGGCGGGCGCCGTGTGGTGGCTGGTCCGGCGGGCCGGGCGCCCCAGCCCGCTCACGACCGCCCGCGCCGGCCTGGTCCTGCTCGCCGCGGCAC